>JAFTAB010000082.1 GCA_017458745.1 Schwartzia sp. (in: firmicutes)
CTTGAGGAAGCGATTTCAGCGATTTTGCCCATCGTGGCTGAGCTCAACGAGGCGGAGTGGACGAGCATTGCAAGCCAAGTCGGATATATGTATAAGGCAAAAGCCGCCAAGGTGACGCTTGACGGCTCGGAAATGGAGAGCCTAAACAGGAGGCTCCGTTGCAATGTTCTTGGCGAATCTTTTCATAAGGTTGCTATTCATTCACAATCTGAATGAATATGGGATTGATGCGATAATCTTTGCCCTTGTAATAGATGTTGACATAAGGCATTTGGTAAAGCGTGTTCTCGTTGTCGGGCTTGAAAGGGTTCCATATGGGGGCGTCGTTTTCCCACCATTCCGAGGGTGAAAGTTTTGCTTCATCAATTAGGCAATGCGGGTCATCGTTAAGGCAGACCCAGTCGCCGAGTAGGCAAGCGTATATTTTTTTCATGATTGTTCACCTCCTTAGGTGAACATTATAGCATACAAAGGGAACGAGTGAGAGGAGGCGACGATGTTGGAGATTGACAGCGTTGTTATTGATGCGGTGAAGTACACGGTTGAGAGGACGGATATTCCGATTATTGTTGATGGGGAGCAGTGCAGGGGGGATGTGGATTACAATTTGGCACGTATAAGGCTTTCGTCCAATATGGAGGGGGCAGGGCGCGAGCCGCAGACTTTGATGCACGAGATTGTACACGCGATGATGTACGAGCGCGATATTGAGGAGTGCAATAATGAGCGCGTCGTCAACTCTATTGCTAGTGGGGTTATAAATCTTATATGCAATAATCCTGAGCTTGTTAAGTTTATTTCTACGAGATAAAAAAACAGGACGCAGTGCGCGTCCCGCTCGGATAATAATTATTTGTTTTTCTTGGATGGACTTTGTGAGAGGGCACTTCCAGCGGCGGTCTTTGAGGCTTTGCTGGTTCGCTTGTCGCGCAGGACTTTTGAGGCGGCTTTTGCGGCCGCGGCGGATGTTACTTTGTTAGCCATAGGCTCATCTCCTTTCTATTAAAGTTCTGCTTGTATTTTATCACAGGAATAGATGGAAAAACAAGCGTTTTACACAATATGTAGTGGCAAGGCGAAAAATTTGAGAGGAGGCGACTATGCGATGAAAATCATCATCGAGGGCGAGCCGAAAGAAATAGCCGCGCTGCTGGGAACAGAGCGGCAATCTGAAGAAAGTGAAACGGAAAAAGCAAAGGAAAGTTTTGAAAAGAAATTTATTGAGATGATGGAGAGTCGCAAAGCAGCTTACTCATGACATCGAATAGGTATTCTCGATTGTAGGTGTTCATGACAATAACTGCTGTGCTTAGAAAATCCCAGTTGGTAGCTTTTTCGCCAGCAAGCTCACGAACTTCTTTAATGAAATTTTCTTTCAATTTTTTGTCAGCTTTTGCGTCAGCGTCAAGAAAAATTTGACGTAATTCTTCTTTGGTCATTTTGGTTCACCTCCTTTCGAGGTGATTATAGCATACAAAGGGAACGAGTGAGAGGAGGAAAGGTCATGTATGTGTCAGCGTCAAAGTTTGCAAAGATTGTCGGGCTGTCTTACCCGGTCATTCTTGAGATGTGCAACTCGAATGTGATGCCGCATATCCAGTGCGGCGCGACTGGCAGGAAAAGGGTGATTGATGTCGAGGAAGGCAAAAAGGCTTTAAGCGAGATCGCGCATAGCCCGGCGAACAAGAAGAGAACGAAGCGATACCATGAGCCGCATGTTGACTTGATGGACGGGCTGGCGGAGCTGCGAAAGCAGATTGATGAGAGGGCGGCGCAGGACGCCATTCAGGCGGCATCAGAGAGCTAGGCAATAGTAAGGAGGAGAGGGAAAAAGTGAAGATTATCATGATGAAGCGTTATGACGACGAGAGCCGGACGACAAACGACCGGGTGACGATAATGGTCACGCAGAGCAAAGGAAGGCATATCGTCACAGCGCAGGGAGCCGGTGATGAATGCCCTATGATGGCATCGGCGAAAGACGAGGCAGAGGCGATGGGGATGCTGGAATGGTCAAGGGGCTTGCTTGAGCTCGGCGGGTTCGAGGAATCATGAGCAGGGTTTGCCCGATATGCGGTAAATCGTTCGAGCCTAGCTATCACAGGCGTAAGTATTGCTCTCATGAGTGCCTCATAGCCGCAAGAAGGCTGCCGAGTAGCTCGTACTTTGTTGACGAGATAAAGGCGAAGGCGACCGAGCCGGAGAAAAGCGAGACGCTGGTGAGCCATGACGGAATTATTGACGTGTGGTCGCGGGGGATTTAATGATATGGATTACCATCGCTATGAATACAAGTGCCCCGTATGCGGGAAAAGTTTCAAAGGCAGGGTCAATCAAATTTACTGCTCGAAAGAATGCCGCTACGAGGCGGTGAAGAATCCAAGGGTTTTGATGGGGGAGATTAAGCATGACAAAGGAAAAACGCGAGATACGATTTCATAAGCGGCTGGGGATAAGGGAAATTCGCATTGCGAGGAAAGTGGACGAGTTCCTAGATGATGCTCGGTATCATTTTGAATGCGGACTTTACACTGTCACCTGCGTGTTGCTTGCTTTGCTCTGCATCGGAGCCGGACGATGAGAGATTTGGATAACTGGCTGGAGGAGACCTGTATATTTTCCGTCTTGGGAGGGGTGCTCGGGTTTATTTTCAGCTATGTGGTTGGATTCCTCGCGATGGCGATGGACTGGAGGTGAAAAAGACGAGGATGACAAAGAAGATGATGACGCGCAGGGACGCGATTACGGGGCAGAGGGCTCTAAGGGTAATACTCATAGAGCAATTTGGATATTCCGAGGATGACGGGGCTGTGATGGCCCTCGACCGAGGAATATGGGAAATGCGCCGTGCCGGAGACCTCGACCGAAAGATGTCGATGAGGGCAAGGCAGGAAAAGAAAAGGCAAAAGAAAAACACCGCTGACGATGCGAACGTCAGCGGCGCAAATTGAAAACACTGGTAAGAGTTTTCTGCACGGGGGGCAAAATATACCCGCCGTGCCTCTATTTTACAACAGAGGTGAGTTTTATGTCAATGGTTTCTCAATTATACAAGTATTATCAGGAGCATCCCGAATCCGATAATAAGACTGTCGGTCGTGATTTGGATTGGGAGGACTGGCAGGTGAAGCAGCAGAAGTGCAAGCTGAAGACGCGGGGCTTCATCACAGTTAATGATGACGGCACTGTCGCCATTGCTAGGCCTATGGCTCTTGAGGATGTCGAGCCTGTCACCCGCAAGTACAAGCTGGAGATATATCGAGGGCTTATCGCGGAGATGAGGGAGAGGCTTGAAAGCGAGAACACCACGAACAAGGAAGCGATAGAAATTTGTCGCGAGATAAGAATAATGATGAAGGAAATTTTTTAAGGGAGGAATTATTTTGAGTTCTTTGGACATCAACATCAATTTTAATGTGCGCGGCCTTGAGCCTGTTATCGCGTCAATGGAGAGGCTGACGCGCGTCATGGAGACATTCACCGCTCCGCTGGAGATTGACGCGGCGAGACCTGTCGAGGTACTGCCCGCGCCCGCGCCTGAGAAGAAGGAGCCGAAAAAGAAAGCGGAGCCGAAGGCTGATAAGCCAAAGCCGGAGGACAAGCCGAAGCAGGAAAAGCCCGCCGAAAATGGCGAGAGCTTGACCGAGGAGGAGCAGCTCGCGATAAGGGGCAAGGCGAGGGACTTCATGCAGCAGGGCGATGAGAACAAGGCCGCAGTGAGGGACTGGCTGAAGGCGAACAGCATTGAGCGCGTGACGCTGATGCCGAGGTCGCTGCTGCCGGAGTTTGACAAGCTGATAGGGGCGTGATGGGATTGGCCGAAAAACATGCGATGCTCTCGGCGAGCGCGTCACACCGATGGATGCAATGCACCCCGTCGGCGATGCTGGAGTCCAGGCTGCCGGAGCAGACCTCCTCATTCGCGGAGGAAGGAACGGAAGCGCACGGCATGGCGGAGTCGCGCCTGGATTATTATCTGAGGCATGGCAAGATGATGAAAAGATATAAGAAATGCGAGGACGAGAATGCCGAGATGTGGGAGACTGTCGGCGAGTACGTTGATATTTGCATAGAAAAAATCAACAAGGCCCGCGCGTCATGCAAGGACGCCACTATAAATATCGAGCAGCGTCTTGATTTCTCGCCATGGGTTCCTGAAGGATTCGGCACAGGCGATTGCGTGATTATAGCTGACGACATGCTTGAGGTTATTGACCTTAAATATGGCAAGGGCGTCGAGGTCTCTGCTCACGGCAATACTCAGATGATGCTGTATGCCCTGGGCGCGCTCAATGAGTTCGGGATTCTTTACAGCTTCAGCAAAATTCAGATGACTATCGTCCAGCCTCGCATCAATAATATTTCCTCGGAAATCATCGATGTCGATGAGCTGAAGGAGTGGGGCGAGAAGATAAAGCCCATAGCTCAGAAGGCATTCAAGGGCGAGGGCGAGAAGACGGCGGGCGAGCATTGCCGATTCTGCAAGTGCAGGGCGACGTGCAGGACTAGAGCCGAATACATGACGGAGTCGATAAAAGAGGATTTCGCGGCGAGCGACCTGACGGATGATGAGATTGCAGGCATCATACTGAAGGCGCAGGCCATTAAGAGATGGCTGGAGGACGTGGAGAGCTACGCGCTGGCGAAGGCTCTTGACGGGCAGAGCTGGCCGGGGCTGAAGCTGGTCGAGGGACGAAGCAACAGGAAGATTACTGACATAACTGGCGCGGCAAAGGCTCTGAGCGAGGCGGGCTATGATGACATTTTCAAGCCGCAGGAGCTGAAGTCTATCACGGAGCTGGAGAAGCTCACCGGAAAGAAGAGGTTCGCGGAGATAATGAACGGCTACATCGAAAAGCCGAGGGGCAAGGCAACGCTGGTGTCCGAGAGCGACAAGAGGCCAGCAATGGAGATTGAAAGCATCAAAGATTTGTTCACAGACGATTTTGATTAAGGAGGAGTTTTATCAATGGCAGCATCAGTAAAGGTTACAACGGGAAAGGTACGTCTCAGCTATCCGCACATTTTCAAGACTCATGAAGACCCATCGGGCAAGGAGCAGTTCTCCGCGTCGCTCATCATACCAAAGAGCGACAAGCGCGGCGTGCAGAAAATAAAGGACGCTATAAGCGAGATGATGAGGGACAAGGACTGCCTGTCCAAGTGGGGTGGCAAGATTCCAAAGAAGTTTTGGAATCCGCTTCAGGATGGCGACGACAAGGACGATGCGGCATACGCGGACAGCTATTATATAAACGCGAAGGCGAATCCAGATTATCCGCCGAAGGTCTTTGACAAGGACAGGAACGAGGTAGTTGACCCCAGCGAGGTTTACGCGGGCTGCTATGTGCAGGCTGTCATCAATCTTTACGCTTTCGCGGGTCAGTCGAACAGCGGGATAGGCGTGGGACTCGCGGGCATAAGGAAGCTGGCGGACGGGGCTCCTCTCTCCGGCTCGACAATATCCGATGATGACTGGTCCGACGATTACGATGATTATGATGTCGATGATTTAATCTGAGGCAATCGTAATGAAAACACTGGCGATAGACATAGAGACATATAGCAGCAATGACATTAAATGCGGCGTTCATTATTATGTGGCCGCGCCTGATTTTGAAATACTTTTGTTTGCCTGCGCTTTTGATGATGAGCCGGTGAAGATATTTGATTTTGCTCAAGGCGAGGAGCTGCCCGATGAGGTAAGGCGGGCGCTCTTTGACCCTGAGATTACAAAGACCGCGTACAACGCGGTCTTTGAAATAACGTGCCTGAAAACAATGTTCCCCGAATTGCCCGACGAGCAATGGGAATGCACCAGTGTCCTTGGCCTTTATAACTCATACCCTGCGGGGCTTGGCGTTGTGGCCAAGGCTCTTGGCTTTCCCGAGGACAAGCAAAAGGACACACGCGGAAAGGCTCTAATCAAATATTTCTGCTCCCCGGTGAAGGCAACAAAATCGAATGATTTCAGAACGCGGAACATGCCGAGCGACGCGCCGGATAAATGGGAGACATTCAAGGATTATTGCTGTCAGGACGTTATCGTTGAGAGGGCGATAAGAGAGAGGCTGATAAATAACAAGCCGAGCGATACCGAGCACGAATTATGGCTGCTTGACAGGAGGATTAACGACATCGGCATAATGGTCGATATGGACTTAATAAGGAACGCGATGGAGCTGGACGAAGGGCATCGAAACAAGCTGATGCTGGAAGCTATGAGCATAACGCGCCTTTCCAATCCGAACAGCGTCGCGCAGCTCAAGTCATGGATAACGGAGAGGACGGGCAAGGAGCTGTCGTCGCTTGACGCCGAGGCGGTAAATGAAATGCTCTCGGATGGCGAGCTGTCTGATGATGTCAGGCGCGTGCTTGAGATTCGTAAGCAGCTCGGCAAGACGTCAATCAAGAAATATGAGGCAATGGCGAAATCGGTTTGCCCCGATGGCCGTATTCACGACATTTTTCAGTTTTACGGGGCGGCGAGAACCGGCAGATGGTCGGGCAGGAATGTTCAGCTCCACAATCTCAGGCGCAATTCGCTCGAAGACCTTGACGATGCGCGGGGGCTGCTCCAGGGCGGCGAGGCGGAAATATTTTCCTTATTATATGACGTGCCTGACACGCTCTCGCAGTTAGTCCGCACCGCGTTGATTGCGGCACCGGGCAAGAGATTCATCGTCGCGGACTTTTCCGCGATAGAGGCGAGGGTCATCGCGTGGATGGCGGGGGAGGAGTGGCAGCTTGAGACATATCGCAAAGGCGGTGACATTTATTGTCAGACCGCAAGTGCGATGTTCAAGGTGCCGGTCGAGAAGAACGGAGCAAATCACGAGCTGAGGCAGAAGGGCAAAATCGCCACGCTCGCCTGCGGCTATCAGGGCGGCATAGGCGCGCTCAAGGCGATGGGAGCGGCAAAGATGGGATTAACTGACGAGGAGCTTTCTGAGATTGTGAAAAAGTGGCGCGAGTCCAATCCTCATATCGTTCAGTTTTGGAAAGACACTGAGACCGCCGCGATGAGGACGATATCTAACGGCAAGCCTCATAAGGCGAGGTGCATATCATTCTCTATGATGGACGGAAATCTTCTTCTGACGCTGCCTACGGGACGCTCGCTCGTCTACGTCTCGCCGAGGATTGAAAAGAACAAGTTCGATATAAGGTCGATAACTTATAAGGGCTTGAGGCAGGGGATGAACTCATGGGGCGACGTGGAGACGTATGGCGGGTCGATAGTTGAGAACGCCGTCCAAGCGTTTGCCCGCGACTGCCTCGCGGCCGCAATGCTGAGACTAGACGCGGCAGGGTACAATATCGTGATGCACGTGCATGATGAGGTCATCATCGAGAAGGAGCAGGGAGAGGGCAGCCTTGATGATGTGATTCGTATCATGACTCAAAACGAGGAGTGGAACGAGGGACTGCCTCTCGATGCCGCGGGGTTTGAATCGACATACTACAAGAAGGATTGAGGGTGACCATGTGGCTGATTACATGATTGCTACCGCGCCTAAGCGGACATCAACGAAATGGCAGAACAGGCGCGTGGCCTGGGCTGACTTCATAGAAAGAATATCAACGCCTCAGCGCACCAGCGAGACTGTCACCGAGTATCATCACGGCATGACGAAGGCGGAAAGAGCTGAGAAGAAGGACGTAGGCGGGTTCGTCGGCGGATACCTGAAAAACGGCCAGCGCAAGAGGGAATATGTCGCTTATCGTTCTCTCGCCACGCTGGACGCTGACAACATTGACAAGGGCGTTGACTTATTTGCCAGGGCAAAGGAGGCTTTCCCCGGCACAGCGTTCGCGCTCTACACGACTCATAGTCACACGAGCGACAATCCGCGCTGGCGGGTAATAATGCCTTTCAGTGAGACTATCGAGCCGGAGAAATATGAGGCGGTTTGCCGGCTGATCACGCAGCATATCGGCATAGAGTATTTCGACATCACGACTTACGATGTGGAGCGGCTTATGTTTTGGCCGTCGTGCCCGAAGGACGGCGAGTTCAGCTATGAGGTGCATGAGGGCGAGCCGCTCGACGTGGACGCCATGCTCGCAAAGGAATATGACGACTGGCGCGACGCGTCGGCGTGGCCAACGGGAAAGAATGAGACCGAGGCGCGTCTTCGCGTTCTGAAGAAGCTGGGCGACCCGCGCGAGAAGCACGGCATAGTGGGCGACTTTTGCAGGGCTTACACGATAAGCGAGGCAATCGCGGAGTTCCTGCCTGACGTTTACTCGCCGGTCGACGGAGCGGATGACAGGTACACTTTCGTCAACGGCTCAACGGTCGGGGGGCTGAAGGTCTACGACAATGACCTCCACGCATACTCGCATCACGCGACTGACCCGGTGAGCGGCCTCGACGTGAACGCCTTTGACCTCGTGCGCATTCATAAGTTTGGCATGAGGGACGAGGAGTCAAGAGAAAATACTCCGATAACTAAGATGCCCTCGTATCTTGCCATGACAGAGCTCATGAGCAAGGATGCCAAGGTCAAAAACATACGCACTAAGGACATTGCCGCGATGTTCGATGATGTGCCTGATGACGATACAGGCTATCTAAATAGGCTTCAGATGGACGCGAAGGGCGAGAAGTTCAAATCAAATTCGGACAATTTCCTGTTGATAATGCGCGAGGACCCTAGGCTGAAGGGCTTCGCCGGAATTGATGAGTTCAGTCATAGAATACTTTTGAAGCGCGACCCTCCGTGGCCACGCAGCGTGAAGCTGAAGGACGGCAAGACTGACACATGGCAGGACTCGGATGACGCGATGCTGCGCAATTACATATCACAGACGTATCGAGGTCTCACCGGGAGAGGGCTGATTGACGACGCTTTCACGCAGGTAATTAAGGAGAACAGGTTCCACGTCGTCAGGGACTGGTGGGCGACTCTGAAGTGGGACGGAAGGAAGCGAGTCGAGACTATTCTGATTGATTATCTCGGCGCGGAAGAGAGCGAGTATGTGAGGACTGTCACGACGAATTTTTTCATGGCGGCAGTGATGCGCGTCTACCACCCGGGGGCTAAGTTCGACCAGTGCCTGGTACTGACAGGACCACAGGGAATAGGAAAGAGCACTGTTTTAGACCGCATGGGAGGTCGGTGGTTCTCTGACAACATCGCCACTTTCCAGGGCAAGGACACGCAGGAGGAGCTTCAAGGCAGATTGATAATAGAGCTTGGCGAGATGCAGGCGACGAAGCGAGCGGAGAGCGACCAGGCAAAGGCGTTCATAAGCAGGCGCGTTGAGCGTTTTCGTGCGCCCTATGGTCATCGCACGGAGGAGTATCCCCGCCAGTGCGTTTTCGCCGCCACGACGAATGACGATGCCTTTCTTAAGGATCGCACGGGCAACCGGCGATTTTGGATTGTGAAGTGCAGGGGCAATACTGAGCATCACCCTGCGGAATATTTCACGGAGGATGAGGCCGCGCAGTGCTGGGCGGAGCTGAACGTCATGTATGACGGCATGAGGAATTGGCCTGTCGAGAGCATAGAAAAGAAAATGCTCCTCACCGGCGACGTGCTGAAGGAGGCGTATGAGATCCAAGGCGCGGCGACCGAGGGCGAGGAGGTGCGCGACGAGATACGCCATTTCCTAGACATACTAAGACCGCCCGACTGGGAGGACAAAACCATCGAGGAGAGGCGCGAGTTTATCAGGGACGCGGATAAGTATGATGATGACGCAGGCAGGGAGGCTGACATCGAGAACGGCTATGCGCCGAGGAACGAGACGAGCGCGATTGAGATATGGTGCGAGTGCTACGGCCGCAAGAGGGAAGAGGCGAAGGGCTTCGACATCAGAATGATACGTGACGCGATGATTGGTATCAAGGAATGGGCGCCTTATGAATTGAGCAAAAGCGGAAAAATAAAATTCAGGCACTATGGCATTCAAAGAGCTTTCGTTAGAAAGGTAAGTGTCCACGAATCGAGAACATCAAAAAATGATGATTTCGACAATAAAAAAAGTCCGGCAACCAATTTTGAGGACTTGTTATAGTTGCCGAAATTGCCGAGAAAAAATTGTGGCAATCGAGTGTGGAAACCGTCAAAGCCCAATAAAATCAAGGGGTTAAGTATATGGTTGCCGAAGTTGCCACAGTTTAATATAAAAGTTTATTTTTTTTATTTATGTACGTATACGCGCGCGCGAGGGGTATATGACCCCCCTATATTCCATAATTGCATAAAACTATAAAAAAGGGTCGTTTTTTGGAAATCTTGGCAACCGCTATGAATTTTTTATAAGGATAGTGTCCGCGAATGGAGTACATTTTGGAAAGAGATATTGAACGAAAATTTGTATCAAAAGCAAAATCGAGAGGAATGCTGGCTATGAAATTCACGAGCCCGAATATGCAAGGCGTGCCTGACAGGATTGTCTTGATGCCCGGCGGCATTATTCGGTTCGTGGAGTTCAAAAGACCGGGCATGAAGCCGAGAAAGCTTCAACGGATTAGGTTCAAGCAGTTTGAGGAAATGGGCTTTCCCGTTACGGTCATTGACTCGATGGATAAGG
Organism: Schwartzia sp. (in: firmicutes); assembly: GCA_017458745.1. Lineage (GTDB taxonomy): Bacteria > Bacillota > Negativicutes > Selenomonadales > Selenomonadaceae > RUG024. The sequence continues at coordinate 10,549 of JAFTAB010000082.1, forward strand.
TCGATGATTTTTTCAAGGGGGTGATGCCTGATGATATTCAAGCCGCACCCATATCAGCGCGAGGCAATAAGAAGGCTTGAGGAGCGCGGCCATTATGGTTTGTTCTTGGACATGGGGCTAGGCAAAACGGTAATCACTTTGACCGCAATTGAGAATCTGATTTATGACAGGTGCGAGGTTTCAAGAGTGCTTATCATCGCGCCAAAGAAGGTGGCGGAGGCAACATGGCAGAACGAGGCTAAGAAGTGGGAGCATCTTCGGGGGCTTAGGTTCTCGACCATCATAGGCACCGCAGGGGAGCGAAGCATAGCGGCATCGCGTGAGGCGGACTGCTACGTGATAAATCGTGATAACGTGGTGTGGCTTTGCGAGCATTTCAAGTTCATGCTGCCTTTCGATATGGTCGTCATCGACGAATCGACGAGTTTCAAGAACCCGGCATCAAAGAGATTCAAGGCTTTAAGAAAATGCCTGGGTGAATTTTCGAGGGTGATAATCCTGACTGGTACCCCGGCCCCCAACACGTTCATGGATTTATGGTCGCAAATTTATTTGCTGGATGAGGGCAGGGCACTTGGCAGGACGATAACGCAGTACCGCGATGAGTATTTCAAGCCTGACCGCAGGAACGGGCACATCGTTTATAGCTGGAAGCTGCGAAGCGAGGAAAGCGGGAGGGCGATAACAGAAGCAATCGCGCCTGTCTGCATGAGCCTGAAATCAGAGGATTATATCAATCTCCCGCCTAGGATTGACAACGTGATCACTTTGTCAATGGAAAAATCAGCCAGGGAAAAATATGACTCGCTGATGAAAAACCTCACGCTTTTCGATGGCAAGCTAACGGTGGCGAATGCCGCGGCACTGTCAAATAAATTGCTTCAGATGGCGAACGGGTGCGTGTACACGGATGACTCGCATGTTAAATGGCTTCATTCCGAAAAGCTTGCCGCCATATCCGACATCGTCGAGCAGAATGAGGGGAAGCCGATTTTAGTTTTCTACGCTTTTAAGCATGACCTGGCAAGACTTCGGGCTATATTTACTGAGGCGCGGGTGCTTGACAGCGCGAGGACAGTAGAGGAGTGGAATGAAGGAAAAATTTCGATGCTGCTTGCGCATCCTGCGAGCTGCGCTTACGGAATAAATCTCCAAGCCGGCGGAAACGTCATAGTGTGGTATGGCCTGACGTGGAGCCTTGAATTATATGAGCAGGCGAACGCGAGGCTTTACAGGCAAGGACAAAGCGAGCCGGTTATCGTGCATCACCTTGTGATGGATGAAACGATTGACGTTCATGTGATGAGAGCGTTGAAGGCAAAAAAGGCAGGTCAAGAGGAGCTGCTAGCGGCGGTCAGGGAAATTATAAAAAAGGGGTGAAATATTATGAGCTATCTAAAGCCGGTGAAGAAATCAATGCGCGGCTCGTTGGAGAGCCAGCTTCAGAAAATCTTCGAGGAGTTTCAGGAGGCGCAGGTCGCACTGAGGGCATACCGCGCATCCGAGAATGACGGCAGCACCGCGAGGGAGATTATCGATCTGAAGTGGAATCTTGTGATGGAGATTTTAGACATTGCCGCCGCTTGCATCACTTTTGTCGTGATGCTGGGTTACTCTATGTTTGACGTTGACGCTTTGATAGCTGCGCACAACAAAAAGGACGCGCAAAGGGGATATTACGATGAGGATTGATAAGAGGAGGAGGTAAGGCGCATTATGGGAACAAAAACGAAGAGAAAGGATAGCATGGCGGATGAGATTAGCCTGTTTGGTAAGGATGAATTTTTAAGACTGAAGCGCAAGATAGATAATAAAGAATTTGTTAGCCTTTACGAGGTGTCGCTTGCAAGAATAGATGTGGAGGTTAAGTGGGCGTTGCATAAACTTGCGACGCAGGAGCCGGCGTGGCCTGGCAATCCTCCGACATTTATGACAGAGGAATTTGCTTGTAACTGCATCATGGATTCTATAATAGGCAATTTCAGGCAATTTTATAATATGGCCAGGCTGCGAGGAATACCGTTTGAAGGAGTACTAGAAGGTGATTTTGAGGAGGAACAGCATGAAAAACAATGTTGACGCTTTGAATAACTATCTGTTTGGCCAGCTTGAGAGGCTGGATAATCCTGACTTGGAGGGTGACGAATTGAAGGCTGAGCTTGAGCGCACTGATGCGGTCACCAAGACAGCGACAGCTATAACGAATAATATGGCTCTTGCTTTGAAGGCGGCGACTATAAGAAGCGAGTTTCAAGGGCGAAGCAATATCGATATTCCCGATTTGCTGATGTCGTCATCAGGCAGCAAGAAATGATTTGGCATTCAACGCCTGAGCAAGACGCATATATCGCTGAAATTAATCAAGGGCGCACGGCTGCCGAGGTCACAGCAATGGTAAACAACAAATTCGGCATCGATATTACTGTTTCGCAGTTGAAGGGATACAGGCACAGGCATAATCTCATATCAGGGCTGACAGGCTATTTTCCTAAAGGCGGCAAGCCGTGGAATAAAGGGCTGCATTTTCAGGCAGGCGGGCGTAGCAAGGAAACGCAATTCAAAAAGGGGCACCGGCCGCATAATTGGCGAGAGGTCGGAAGCGAGATTATCGATGCTGAGGGATATACCTGGCTAAAGCTGGCCGAGGGCGACAGGCGAATGAAGCACGTCGTCATGTGGGAGGAATATCATCATCGAAAGCTGCCAAAGGGAATGAAAGTAATTTTTGCTGACAGGAATAAGCAGAATTTCGCGAGGGATAATCTCTTGGCGGTGACTTGCGCCGAGCTTGCGGTCATGAATCATTTGAATTTGATTTACGAGGATGCTGCCGAGGCGACAAGGGCGGGTCTTGAAATTGCGAGACTGAAATTGGCGCAGGGCAGGGCCAAGCGCAAGAAACGAGGATGGAGCTTTACTTCCGACAAGAAGCATGAGGAGGCTGATAAGCAACATGAGCTTGAAAAGCGTGATGCGAAAAATGAGAATGATAAAAAGCGCGGAAATGAAAAAGCGTAAAACAAAATATGAATTGACTCCGGCGGAGCGAATATTGCGCATCGAATTTATGCGCGTGCTTGATATGCTGCAAGAAATTCGACCGAGGGGAAAGAAAATTGACTGGAGCAAATTTTTCGGAAGCGCGGGTCTGATTGATGACTGCGTGAGGGTGACATTTAGGAAAGGGAGTGCGAATGATAATGGAAGACGTGAAAATTTTTGAGAAACCCGAGGCGGACGTGGTTAATCATCCAGCGCATTATACTTTTGGCAAGTATGAGGTGATTGACGTTATTGAGGATTGGGGGTTGAATTATCGCCTCGGCAATGCCCTGAAGTATTTAGCCAGGTCAAATCACAAGGGCGATAAAATCAATGATCTAAATAAAGCAGTATGGTATATCAATCGTGAGATTGAGAAGTGCAAATAGTTTAATTTTTATTTTGGCATTACATAAGCGAGGCGATAATGAAATGATTTCGGTTGATGAGTTTGTGATTGAGGACATGCGGCCGGGCTGGGAAAGGTCTCTGAATGAACGCATAAAGAAAATGTTCGACGGCATGGTGAGGCACGTTTTCATTAACGGAGAGAAGTATGATGCTGATGAAGCCATTATAAAGGGCGAAGTTATAAAGGTGATTTCATTGCAGGGTGTTCTCGATGTCCGAATGCCAAGAAACAAAGCTATTTGGATAACAAGCAATGAGGAAGGCGTGCATATCAATGTTCGGCCAAAGGGGGAGCATGAGCATTGATTTCATGCAAGAACGGGGGGATAGACATTGAACGAGCTTATAACTCAGCAGGAGTCTGAGGGAGTAGAAAAGAGGCGCAAGAGACTCCGAGGCATGGCGGCCGATTATCTGCTTAATTATGACAGGAAGCGCAAAGAGTATGAGGCAAGGAAAGAGGATTTTCTCGCGGAGAGTCGAAAGCAGGGAAACGGGCATGGCTCGCAGCCAGGCAAGCCTACCGAGACACAGGCGGTGGCATCGGTAGCTTTCGATGAGAAAAACGAGGAATCTAAATGGCTGAAAGCAGTCGAGATCACCCAACGCGGATTATCCGACAGGAAAAGGATATTTTTGAAGGTGAGGCGCGAGGCGATAACTAAAAGCGGCGGGGCTCTTTCATTTGGCCGTCCACCGTGGAGAATTTACGTGCAGCGCAGATACTCGGAGGAGATGAGGAAAAGGTATCTGCAATTGGAGTCATGGATAAGCGAAAGAAATGTTTCTGCGATTTGGCAGGACATTGTTTCGCGTACGGTGGAAACTTTTTATATCTTGGATAATAAAGTGACGTCATTTTAGTACCTGTTTTATGTGATAAAATGCTATTGATGGATTTTGGACATTACCCAATCTCCTTTAATATCGTGGCGGCGGTTTCCCATGTACTTCATCTTTACGCCGCCATGGAAATTTAAAAGCACCCCGTATGAGGTGCTTTTTTAATGCTTATTTTCGGGAGCGTGGTGAGGATGTAGTGCGTGACGGTAAATTGACAGTAAAACAGCAGCGTTTTGTGGATGAATATTTGATAAGCGGCAATGCGTCCGATGCCGCGCGTCGCGCGGGTTATAGCAAAAGGACGGCTAATAGGGTTGGACCAGAAAACTTGTCAAAACCTGTCATTAGGGCGGCCATTGAAAAAGCATTGGACGAACAGCGTGCAAAAAAGCAAGCATCGTTTGATGAAATCATGGAGTTTTTTACTTCGGTGATGCGCGATGAAGTCAGTGAGGAAGTTGTGGTTGTCGAGGGGGATGGGGATGGATGCTCATCGGCACGAATTATGAACAAAAAAGCGAGCGCGCATGATCGCATAGACGCGGCGAAGTTCATAGGCAATCTTTATATGGCGGTCCATAAACAAAAGCTTGAATCCGAAGCCGCCGGAATGGAAACCAACCTGAATATCACCATACGCGACAAGAAGGATGACGATGATGGCGGTTGAAAATATCACCAAGGACATCAACCCGCATTTCCATGAGTTTCTTTTTGACTGGGACAGCAAGTTTTATTTTCTTGTCGGGGGCTACGGCTCGTCGAAGTCATATCATATCGCTTTGAAGATAATCCTGAAGCTCCTGCGCGAGCGAAGGACGTGCCTCGTTGTCCGCGACGTTTACGACTCGATAAGGGACTCCTGCTATTCGCTCTTTCAAGAGATATGCGATGACATGAGCCTGACGGGTGTCATCCGTTTTACCGCGTCACCGATGCGGATAAGGTTCGTCAATGGCAGCAAGATACTTTTCAAGGGTCTTGACAAGCCGATAAAGCTGAAATCAATAAACGATGTCAGTATGCTCTGGATAGAGGAGTGCAGCGAGATAAAGGACGGGGCGTTCAAGGAGCTGGTATTGAGAGTCCGTCATCCTAAACTGCCTTTATATTTTTTGCTATCGACAAATCCCGTTTCCCGTTCAAATTGGACATACCAGCACTTCTTCAAGGGAATGGGCGTTGATGACAAAGTGCTTTACGAGCGACGAGTGATGAGGAAAGGCGACATCTACTATCATCATTCGGTCGCTGATGACAATAAATTCTTGCCGCTCTCGTATGTCGAGCAGCTTGAGGAAATGAAGGGCTATGACGCGGACCTTTACCGCATAGCCCGGCTTGGAAAATTCGGCGTGAATGGCAAGCTGGTTCTTCCTCAGTTTGAGGTTATGGACGCGGGCGAGGTCATGAAAAAGGTTCAGGACATACCGCATAAATATTTGCGCGTCGGTATGGATTTTGGATTTGAGACATCATACAACGCGGTCTTGAGACTAGCCATTGACCATGAGAATAAGCACCTTTACATATACTGGGAATATTACAGGAACCACATGACGGATGACGAGACTGCGAGAGAGCTTCACGAGTTCGTTGAGACGCGAGAGCGAATCAAGGCGGATTCCGCTGAGCCGAAGGCTATAAGGTACTATCAGAAATGCGGGTTCAACATGGTAGCGACGCGCAAGTGGAACGGCGGCACGCGCCATGCGAGGATTGACAACACGCGAAAGGTGAAAAGATTCCACAAGATTTATTGCTCGTCTGAATGCAGGAATGCTATAAGGGAGCTTAAAGAGCTGACATACGCGGCTGACAGGGACGGAGAGATTGTGCCTGATGAGTTTAACATAGATTCGCATTGCCTCAGCGCAATATGGTACGCGATTGATGATTATGACGTGGTTGATGTGAAGCATCATTTCACAAAAGGAGATTTCGGATTATGAGGGTTCGCACGACAAAGGAACAGCTTGACATGCGTGACATTGCAGATATTCTTAGGCAGCATGAAACGGAATATGTCCCCCATGCGCTCCTCTTGAAGGAATACTACAGGGGCAATCACGCCATTACAAGGAAAGAGCAGAGGTCAAACAGCGCGCCAAATAATAAGATTGTCTCGAATTACTGCGAGTACATTGTCAACATGAACACAGGCTTTTTCATAGGTCAGCCCGTTGCGTACACGTCAGCGTCGGAGCATGACGATGAGCTTAAAATGTTGCTTGACGTGTTCAAGTACAACGACGAGTCGGCGCACAATCTCCGCATGGCTGAAGAGGCGAGCATCATGGGCGAGGCTTATGAGATTCTGTACACCGACCGCGACGCTCAGATAAGATTCTCGGCTGTGCCGGCGGAGCAGATTATCATGGTGTATGATGCGACGCTTGAGGAGAATGTCATAGCGGCGATTCGTCGATACCGAGTGTATGAGCTGGACGGCGGCACGTTCACGGATTATGTTGACGTGTATGACAGGCTCTGTGTCACGCGGTATATCTACAACGCGGGACAGCTCACGATGACGAGTGACGCCAGCCCGCATTATTTTGATGATGTGCCCGTAGTGGAGTATGTCAACAATGAGCAGAGGCGGGGCGATTTCGAGGGCGTGATGAGCCTCGTTGACGCATACAACAAAGCCGAGAGTCTGACGCTTGACGACATGGAGGATTTCACGGACGCTTATCTCGTGCTGAAGGGCATGGGAGGCACCTCAAGCGAGGATGTCGATGAACTGCGAAAGAACAAGGTGCTTACTCTTGACGAGGGCGGCGGCGCGGAGTGGCTGATAAAGAATCTTAATGACACGTACATTGAGAACATCAAGACGCGGCTCCAAAAGGATATTCACAAATTCTCTGCTGTGCCCGACATGAGTGATGAGTCTTTCGCGGGTAACGCTTCAGGCGTTGCGATAAAGTACAAGCTGATTGGAATGGAGCAGGTGAGGAGCCGCAAGGAACGCGGATTCAAGAAGGGACTCCAAAGGCGATTAGAGCTGATAGCCGGGATGCTCCAAACCAAGGGCGCGGCGAAGATTGATTTCCGTGACATAGAAATTACGTTCACTCCTAATATCCCTGCCAATCTTCAGGAGCAATCCGGGATTGTCAAGACTCTCTATGGCATGGTGTCGCAGAAAAAGCTATTGTCGCTGCTGCCTTTTGTCTCCGACCCATCGGCTGAGCTTGACGAGCTGAAAAGGGAGCAGGCGGAGAATGATGATTTTGACGAGGCTGATGAGCAGGGTGACGGGCAATGACCAGCGAGGAATACTGGCAGAAACGAGCCGAGGAGAGAGAAAAATACTGGCATAAGAAAAGCGCGGCGACCATCGAGAAGGAGATGGCTGACCAGTTCGAGATGGCGGCCGAGGAGATACGGAAGGACATATCCGCATTTTACTCGCAGTTTGCCGAGGAAAACGAGCTGTCATACGCCGAGGCCAAGAGAATTTTGCAAGGCAGCAAGTTCCGAGTATGGCGCATGAGCATCGAGGAGTACATCGAGCAGATTGAGAAAGCAGAGGGAAACGGGTTTCTTCTTGAGCTGAATACTCTAGCAATGAGGAGCCGCATATCTCCGCTTGATAAGCTCTATGGAGAGACGCTGATGGCTCTTGACAGGCTGGGAAGAAAAGTCGATGTCGGTATGCGCTCTTTCCTCACTGACGCGTACAAGGACAACTACTACAGGGGGCTTTTCGAGATAGGCAAAAGCGGAGTAGCTCTCCCAGGAGTGAACGCGCTGAAGGAGAGCGACATCGATGCGGTGATACGAGCGCGCTGGTCGGGCAAGAATTTCAGCGAGCGAATTTGGAACAACACAAAGGAACTTGGCAAGACCGTCCAGCGAGCGATGACAAACGCCGCGCATCGAGGCTCTGACATGCAGGCTATGACCGACGAGGTGGCGAGATACCTGAAGGGCGGTCATGGCTATAATAGCGCGGTGAGGCTCGTGAGGACGGAGCTGAACTACGTCGAGAACATGGCGGCACTTGACAGCATCAAGGACGCGGGAATGAGATATTACCGATTCACTGCGACGCTGGATGAACGCACGAGCGACAGATGCAGGGAGTATGACGGGCACATTTACGCAGTCGAAGATGCAAGCCCCGGCGACAATATGCCGCCGCTTCACCCACGATGCAGGAGCGTTATCAGCGGCAGTGTCAAAGGGGAAAAAGACGCAAGACCGAGAAAAGGCACGAGGGCAGCGAGGGATGAGGCAGGGGAAAATATACGCGTCCCTGCTGACATGCGATATGCTTATTGGTATCGGAAATATGTTGACACAAGAGGTTCAAAATATGGTATAATAAAAGCAGATAAAGAAGTATCAGGACATGCTAGCGCACCGAAAAAATCAAATCCATATGACATTGTCGATCATCTTGACAGAAATGGGAAAACTGATAAAAGAACGTTTTATGATAATACTGGAAAACCGTATTTTGAAATTAATGTTACCGACCATAATCAACCTAAACGTCACAAATACGGAAAGCACGGAGAGCACGCACATGACATTCAATGGACGAAAGATGGAAAGTCAGTGCGTTCAACAAGAAATTTATATGACTTTGAGAGAAAGGACAATGGTGATATCTTATGACTATTAAGGATTTACGTTCAGAATTAGCCAATGGATTTCAAGATATTATGTTTTACTTTAATGGTAAAGCAGGTTCAATTTGCCCTTTTTCTGAAACGGATTTTTCTGTTGGTTATGATGGTTCATCTATTCAATGCAATTCAGTCGATGAAGTGATGTCTACTAAGTTTATTAACGGAAAATCTCTGAATGATATTGTCGGTAAATTAGTATTTGAATAATTTTTAAATCAATTATTAATAAATAAAGCACTCACTTTATTGCGAGTGCTTTTCTTATGCTCATTTTGACGAGGTGATTACATGAAACGAGACCTTGACCTTATCCGCAGGATGCTTTTGAGAATCGAAGAAAAAGCTGATGTGCCTCCAAATACTTTAGAGGTTAAGGATTTTCTTGATATGAATAGCAATCCGCATTATATATCGCTTCACATTCAGCTTTTACTGGATGCGGGCTTTATTGAAGTAATGAGCGGGGCATCATTCTATGAAGATGTGAAAGATTTTGATATAACGCGCCTGACGTTTGCAGGATATGAATATCTTGACACGGTGCGCAACTCTTATATTTGGGAAAGGACAAAAGAAAGGCTGGCCAATGTAGGAGGCGCGGCGGCGTTGGAAGTGGTAAAAGCCGTTGCGGAGGGCTTTGTTAAAATTCAACTAGGGATAGGATAAACATTAATTTTTTAAGCACTTGCAGAGATGTAAGTGCTTTTATTATGCAAATTTTTAGGAGGAGAGAACATGAAAGACATTGATTTGTTGCCGTTGTTTGACCTTCAGCTTTTCGCTGATGGCGACGCTGATGCGAGCGGGAATGAGACGGCCACGACAAAGGGCGACACCGGGGACAATAAGCCCACCGAGGAGACTAAGTCGAAGGATGATGGCAAGGCCAAGCCTATCACGGAGGAGGATGTACAGGCGCGAATAGCCGATGCGCTTGAAAAGGCAAAAGGGAAATGGGAAAAGGATTATCAGAAAAAGGCAGAGGCTCAAAAGAAGGAACAGGAGAGACTCTCGAAGCTGTCAGAGGATGAGCGCAGGTCGGCGGAGCTCGAAAACAGCAAGAAAGAGCTTGAGGCGAGGGAGAAGGAGCTAAAGCGCAAGGAATTAAAACTTGAGATGGTGAAGGTGCTCGCCGACAGGAATATCCCGGTTGAGTTCATGGATTACCTTGTCGATGAGGACAACGAGAGCACCATGAAGCGCATCACGACATTTGAGAAAGCATACAAGAAAGCCGTCGAGGCGGGAGTAAATGAGAAGCTAAAAGGCAAGGCTCCAAATGCCGGCGGAGTAACGCAGGGGCAAAACGGAAACGCTAATAATAGCAGCGGGTTCCTTGATGCAATATATAAAAATCAGTCAAAGCGATAAGAAAGGATGATTTAAAATGGCAGACACTAAGTATTTGAAGGACAACCTGAGCGGCTTTGTGCCGACTCCAACAGCGTCAGACATCATAGCGGCGGTGACACGCGGCTCAAGCGTCATGAGGCTATCGACTGTGCAGCCTATGACGAGCGCGACGCAGAAATTCCCCGTTATGGTCTCTGGCCCGGGCGCGTACTGGGTAGGGGAGACGGAGCGCATTCAGACGAGCGTTGCCCAGTGGATATTCCCTGAGCTCGTCGCGAAGAAGATTGGCGTAATCGTGCCGGTATCAAAGGAGAAGCTGGAGGACGCTACGATAGATGTGTTCAACGCCATAAAGCCGTACATTGCCGAGGCTTTCTACAAGGCAATAGACGCGGCTTGCCTTTTCGGTACGAATAGCCCGTTCGCTAAGAATATTTTTGATGTCGCTGACGCGGCGGGCGCAAAAATAGCCGAGGGCACCAATGCGAAACTTGATCTTGACATTTCTGATGTCATGGCTCTCGTCGAGGGCGGGGGAATGGATGTCAATGGCTTTGCCGCAGGGTATGACCTGAAGAACAGCCTGAGAAAGCTCCGCGACGCGAACGGGAATCAGCTCTATGTTCAGAATGTTGACCAGTCAACTCTTTACGCGCAGCCGATTGAGTTCAGCCGCAACGGGGCATGGGACAAGACGAAGGCTCGCGCAATTGCCGGCGATTGGAAATATTCGATTATTGGCATACGCGACCAGATTCAATATGAGACGCTTCGCGAGGCAACGCTTCATACTGTCACGATGAGCGATGACAAGCCTCTGTCTCTCGTTGAGAATGACATGGTGGCAATAAAGACGACTATGCGTCTCGGATTCCTGCCCGTGAAAGAAGATGCTTTTGCGCTCCTCACGCCGCACGCTTAAGAGGTGATATGAGATGAAGTTCAAGGCATACAGCAAGGGCGGACAGACAATCCGCGTAACTGAGAGGGCTTTCAATCTCATTTACAAGTATGAGGGCTTCCTTCCTAGCGAGGAGGCACAGCCAGGTCAGGAGGCTGATGCGAATGGAAAAAATGGAAGCGACAACGGCGGTAACAGAAAAGGTGCTACTGCTAGAGGCAGGAAGGGTACTGAACAATGACCTGCTTTCCTTCTACGTTGAAAAGCTCATAGGAGACATACTTGACTATTGCCACAGGGACGATTTCCCTGAGACGCTTGTCTATACTGTCGTTGACCTCATAAGGAAAAGGCTCGCTGATGAGGGGCAGGGCGCAGGCGATGAATTCGCCGGAACTAGAGGACCGCTTTCCAAGATAAAGCAGGATGACACTGAATTTACGTTCGCGGTGAATAACGTGGACGCGACAGGGTGCCTGTCTGATTTGGACTTTGACTCCATAAAGCAGAAGCTCAACATCTATCGCAGGGTGGTGAGCCACCCATGAATCTGCGCGGGCTTTTGCATGGCATAATGTACAAGGACACAGCGAGCGTCTATCGCCTTGCGCCTGTCATGGCGGATGACGGCTCTGATGACTGGCAGGAATCAGAGGAGGCTATATACTCTGATATTCCCTGCAAGCTATCTCAGTACGGCAAGGAGCTTAGTGTTGATAAAAAGGAAAGGGCAGTAGATGTAAGCATCAATCTGAGGCTATGCTGCGACCCTGATTATGACATTCGCGAGAATGACAGGGTGATGGTAAACCATCGAGGAAAAATATTTGACCTTTATGCGGGTGTCAGATTTCCATACCCGACTCATCAGGAAATATCTATGCGCAGAAAAATGGAGGCTGGGAACGATGGGGCTTCGTATTAACGGCTTAGATGATTTCGAGCGTAAACTTGCCGAGATAGAAAAGCAAATTCCTAATGCTCGAAGCACTTTCCTGAAGCAGGAGGCTGAGATTTTGCTTGGCTCCGTGCGTGACAAGTCGCCAGTCGCGAAGGTTGACGGTGGCACGTTGCGCGGAAGCTGGAAAAGGACACAGCCGAATGGAGGCATTATTGAAGTCTACAACAACGCAAGGCGTGGCAAAGAATATTACGCGCTTGACGTTGAGTATGGCCACAGGCAGAAGGTTGGGCAATTCGTGCCGGCAATAGGTAAGAGGCTCAAAAAACCGTTCGTGCCGGGACAGCATTTCCTGCGTGACGCTGTGTCGGAGGTAGAGCCTAATTTTTTAAATGACGCGGGTGACATCTTGGAGGGGTTGTTGAAATGATAACTTCAAAAGAGCTGCGGGAGGGAATCACGGCAATCCTCAAAGAGAATTTTCCAGATTATAAAATCTACTTTACTAACAACGGTAACGCTAACGAGAATTATTTTTACGTCGAGATGACGTTCAAGAAAAAGACAGTCGACAGGGTATATTACGACAGGGTGATAGGCGTGGAGCTTGTCCTTGTCCTGATGCCCGACGCAAGGGGGAGAGTCAGCAGGTCGGCAATGCAGAATGCGGCTGATATGCTCGACGGAGCAATTCTCCCATGCGTCTATGTCGGTGACAGAGCTATAACGGTTCTTGAGACTAGGAGCAGGATTGTTGATGAGACACTCCACTACTTTTTTGACCTAGATTTCACAGACTTCATGCCGGAAAAAGAAATGGATATAGGCGAGGAGCTTGATTTTCGCCTTTCATTTTTCGGTTCATCAAAGGATTATTTAACAGAGGGGGAATAACAAATGGCTAACGAGGCTCAGGTTTTCGGTCTCCCTGAGGTCATAATCAATTTCCGAACAAAAAGCACTACGGCGATTGCCAGGAGCGCGCGCGGAATTGTTGTGATGATACTCAAAAACGAGACTACGAACACCAGCAAATTTTATCGAATCAATGACAGCACGGATATACCCGACACGGGCATCACGGATAAAAATGTGACTCTTATAAAGAAATGCCTCAAAGGTATACCGCTCCGCATACTTTTATATACATTGCCAAAGGATGACGTGGAAATTCCAACGCCAGCAGAGGGCGAGGAGCCGGAGACGCTTCTTAATCAGGCTGATATTTTGCGTCAGCTCCATGACGTGAAATGGAATTATATTTGCAATCCTACGGGCAACACTACAGACCAGCACGACCTCGCGGACTGGGTGAAACAGGAGCGCACATTGAAGCGCAAGACGTTCAAGGCTGTCGTGGCTAACTACGACGCTGACCATGAGGGTGTCATAAATTTCACTACCGGCAACTTACGTGAAGCGAATCCTGCGTATCATGATGCTTTGCTGGCGGCCGACGGAAAAGTTGAAAATGTGCCAAATACTATTCCGGAGTATCTGACATATACTGCTGCTGAGTATACGGCGCGTATCGCTGGCGTGCTCGCAGGGCTTGCGCTTGACCGCTCTGCCACATACTACGAGCTTGAGGAAGTAGTGGACTGCGACAAGTATGATGATATTGACAGTCACATCAACAATGGCGAGCTTTGTCTTATTGACGAGTTTGACGGAAACGGCGTGAAGATTGCCCGCGCCTGCAATTCGCTCCATACGTTCACAACTGACAAAGGGCAGGATTTCCGCTTCATCAAGATTATTGAGGCTGTTGACATGATAACGGATGACATTCGAGACACGTTCAAGAATGATTATGTCGGCAAGGTAATCAATGACTATAATCATAAGATGCTTTTCATTGCGGCGATAGGCGTGTATTTCCGTGGGCTAAAAGGAAACGTGCTTGACGCGAGCGACACTGTGAAGAATTACGTCGATATTGACGAGGAAGCGCAGAAGGATTACATCAAGCTGCACAACAGCGATGATGACCCATCGGAAATGACCGTACAGGAAATCCGTGAGTACAACACGGGGACGCATGTCTACTTGCAGGGGCGCGTGACACCTGTGAACGCAATGGAAGATTTGCAAATCAACCTCGTAATGTAAGGGAGTGAATAGAAATGGCAAGAGCAACAGAAGATGTGAAATATCGCGGTCGCAGACGTTGGAACGGCTCTCATGGAAAACTGTGGTGGGACGGCCTGCTCCTTTTTGAGATTGCTTCATTCGAGGCGACTGTCACGGCTGACCGCGAGGATGTGTATATTGGCAACTCGAAGGATTCAAAGGTCGTATCGCTGACAGGCGAAGGCTCTTTCACGATACGCTCGGTCATCAACAGAAATATCAACAGGTATCTTGAGGAGTGGAAAGCGGGACATGACCCACGCGCCACGCTGGTTGGATTGTTAGATGACCCTGACATGGTTGACGGGCAGAAGGAGCGCTGCTCTATTGATAATGTTTGGTTCAACGAGCTGACTTTGATGAAATTTTCAAAGGCCGAGGTCGTTGAGAAAGAGTTCCCATTTGGATTCACGCCTGAGGATGCGTCCTTCATCGAGTCTGTAGGGGACTAAAAAATGAGAAAATGGATAATACGCCTCGGCTGAATTGGTCGGGGCTATATTTATAAGGAGCTGATAAAATGGCTGTTTCAATAGAGGAGCTTATCGCGCAAAAAGAAATGATAGCCGCGCGAGGAAAGCAGGAATATGACCTTGAGACCAGTGTGGGGACTGTCACGGTCAAGTTGCCGACGCGCCTGATGGTGCTGGAGGCATTGAAGCTGGAAGACTCGGATTCGTACCTTTTGGTGAATTGCATCAAGTCGCCTAAGCTCAATGACAGGAAGCTCATGGAGGCTTTCGGGTGCATGGAGCCTACTGACGTGCCTGACAAGATTTTCCAGCCAGGCGAAATAGGTCAGATATCGAGAAAGATAATGGAGCTTACTGGCTACAGGCGAGATATTCATGCGGAGGTACATGAGACGGCAAAAAACTGATTGGGGAGAATTGGGAGGCTCGCACAGCGGCCTTCTATGTTCTCCGAGGTTACCCGCTCAGTTATTTTTTCAGCTTGAGCGAGGCTGAGAAAACATTTCTTTATTCCGCGATGGAGCTCTATGAGGAGAGGCACGCTAAGGAGCTTCAGTTAATTGCAACCGGCAAAGTAGGAAGGAGGCTATAAGGCAGATGAGCGATTATAAGCTGTCCGCTGTCCTTGAATTGAAGGACGGGCTTAGCGTAAAAGTAAAAAAAGCTAAGAAAAATCTTAGCGAGGTAAAGTCTGCCGCTGCTGACGCGTCGGGAGCAATTGAAAAGACTGAGGGGGCATTCTCGAAGGCTGGCTCCGCTGCATCAGAGATGGCTGGAAAAGCGAGGATGGCTAAAGTAGCTCTTGGCGGAGTGAGAGGGACATACTCGCCTATTATCAGGCTGAAAGATGAGGCAACGTCTCGCATCGAGGGGATAAAGTCCAAGCTCAATTCCATAAAGGGCAAGACCTATACCGCGATGGTCAATGTCAAGCAAAATCTCGGCGGTGCATTTGGGGCACTTGGCAAGCTGGGAGGTACGGCATCCGGCGTATTCAATGGAATGCTGATGAACACCGGGATGCAGATGGCTGGCGCGGCTGGGATTGGGCTCGGAATATATGACACGATAAACACATACAAAGATTTTTCTGCCCAAATGAGCGCGGTCGGGGCTATATCGGGCGCGACCAGCGAAGAGATGGAGAAACTCACGGACAAAGCTATGGAGATGGGGGCAAAGACACAATTCTCTGCCTCTGAATCAGGAAAAGCCTTTGAATACATGGCTATGGCCGGCTGGAAAACAGAGGAAATGATGGGCGGCATTGAGGGCATAATGAACCTTGCCGCCGCATCCGGCGAGGATTTAGGCAGGGTATCTGATATAGTCACCGATGCTCTCACTGCTTTTGGATTAAAGGCGAAAGATGCAGGGCATTTTTCTGATGTTTTGGCGCAGGCGTCATCTAATTCTAACACTAGCGTCGGTCTTATGGGGATGACCTTCCAATATGTTGCGCCTATAGCGGGAGCGTTGAAGTACAGCATCGAGGATGTCGCACTTGCTGTTGGAATGATGGCAAACGCTGGTATAAAAGGCGAGAAAGCAGGAACGGCTTTACGTTCGACGCTTTCAAGGCTAGTCAAACCCACGGATGAAACTTTCATGGCCTTGCAGAATCTAGGCCTCAATGCTGACGAGTTCATGAAAAATGAAGACGGGAGCATGAAGCCTTTCCGTCAAACCATGAAGGAATTGCGCGGTGCTTTTAGCGGGCTTACTGACGCGGAAAAAGCACAGTACGCGGCGAGCATTGCAGGGCAAGAGGCAATGAGCGGGTTCCTTGCCATCATTAATGCAAGCGATGAGGATTTTGAAAAGCTGGCAAAGCAAATAGATAATTCAAAAGACGCTGCAAAGAGAATGTCTGAGACGCGCATGGATAATCTAGCCGGGGATTTAAAAATTCTTGGGAGCACTTGGGAATCCGTGCAATTAACCCTTATGAAAGGGGAAGGAGCTAATTTCCTTCGAGATTTTGTTCAAAAGGGAACCAGCTATCTTGAAAAGTTTAATAAATCCTTGAAAGACGGATTTCAGGTCACCGACATCTTGAATGTTGTCAAGGATGTTGTCGGGGATTTAACAGGCAAATTCCTGAAGCTGGACGGTGTTGGCTCAATTCTTGCCGGTGGCACGCTTGCATTCGGACTATCCAAAATAGTCGGTTTAGTATCGAGCGTTGGTGGCGGATTAAAAGGCATCTTTGACAAAGCGAGTGGCTTTAAGGGTATAGGCAATGTTTTAGTCGGCGCGGAAAGCGTGCTCGGTGACGCAGATATTTCAAAAATGAACGTCAAGGCGGGCACAGTTATAGTTAATGGACAGGTCGGAGCTGGGGGAGGCTTGCCCGGAGGAGGTATGCCTGGAGGGAAAGCACCAGCAGGCGGAATGTCTTACGCGAAAATGCTTGGCTACGGTGCGCTCGCTCTTGATTTAGCGCACACAGCTTATTCGGCATACTCGAAGATGCAAGAAAACAGCACGCGCAATGAGGAAGTCGATTGGTACGAGCACATGGTCAATAACGACCGTGAATACCTGAGAGCGCATCGCGACGATTTTTCGGAAGAGGAATATGCGCAGCACATCGAGGATTTCGACAGGCGAGAGGAGACGCTTGAGCAATATAAGAAGGATGTTGAAGCGCAGAATCAAGCGGCAAGCGACAGGGCGATAGCTGACGCGATAGGCGCGAGCGCAGGGGTTGTCGCAACATTTTTTGGTGGTCCTTTCGCCGGCATATTAGCAAACGAATTAACAAAGGCTGTAGTTAATTCTAAGCTGGATGAGGCGCAGGACAGGGAACAGCTTGCCAAAGATAATGGAATAAGCATCACTGGAAATGGGACGGAAGCAAGTCCGATAGTTATCGAAACAGAGGATTTGCTTGAAAATGGCGGCGACATCTTTGATATTGACGAGATGTATGCAAAGGATATAACGGACTATCTCGACTTTGGGACTGAGGCGGCTCGTGAGGCATACGCTGAGAGGGAAAGAAGTCATGCGCAGGCATTGGAAAAGATTGCGGCGGATGAGGCATCAGCGCAAGCGGAATTAAAAACGAGCTGGCTTAATATGCCTTTGTTTGCACAATCCTCTATGTATGACCCGATAGCAAGCGGGGCAGAGCAGTGCGGGCAGGATATAAAGCAGGGCTTTGATTCTGAATCTGAGGAAATAAAAGGAGCATGGAGTGGGCTTGCATCATGGTTCAGCGACAATGTTTTTGGTCCAATCGGGGCAGGAATATCCCAGCTTTCAAGTGGGGCATCAAGCCTCATAAGCGAAGCGTCAAGCAGATATTTCGGCGGCAGGGTTGACCATAACGCTAGTGGCACGAGCTTTTTCAGTGGCGGCTTGACAGAGATAAACGAGCATGGAGGAGAGATAATTGACCTTCCAACTGGTTCTCGCATTTATCCATATGCCACGACGCTTGACATGCTTCAGCATGAGATGCAGCAGATGGGAGAATTTAATCCCTCAATGCTATCGTTTGATGTTCCGAATGTCAGCATAGAATCAGCGTCACAGCAGAGCGGCTCACCGCAAATCACTATCACTGGCAATACATTCCAAGTGAGAGAGGAAGCCGACATCGACAAGATAGCGTACAAGATTCAACAACTTATAACAGAGGCACAGGATAATCATAACTATGTGGCATAGGGGGAAATGAAATGAGCTTATTAAATCTTTGGAGTCAAGTGAATAACATAGGCTCATACCTCCTAGGCGGGGCAGGGGCGAAACGAGTCTATACGCTGACCTGCGATGGCGACAAGGTTGTCCTGCCTGTAACGCCGTGGAAATATAAGATGACGACGAGTCAAAATAATAAGCTGGTCGACATCATTGAATACGGCGAGGCGCAGCTCTTCGGAAATCCAAAGCTTGACAGGCTGTCGTTCTCATGCTTTTTCCCCCATCCCGACCATGATTATTCTTTTGTTGTCGGGGATATAAAAGAGCCAACTGAGCTGGTCGAGAAAATTAAAAAATGGAAAGAGAGCAAGGAGCCTGTCAGAGTCAACATTTCTGATTCGCCAGTAAATCAGATGATGGCTATAAAGGAATTTAGTTACCGCGAGCAGGAATTTACGCGCGACATCTACTATGAAATTGAACTTATATCGTGGAAAGATTTGAACACGCCTCCTGCGAATAATGACAAGAAGCTTGACGAGCAAACGGGACTCAAGGAGCGCAGCGTGGAGAAAACACCGCCAAAAGTCAGCGCGGTGCAAAGGTGCAGCGACATAATGGACGCGAGCCGAAAGGCATACGGTCAATATAAATATTGGCGCGGAATGGCAAGCAGCAACGGCATGAAAACTTTGGCCGTTAAAAATTTGCGCGATTTAGTGGTGAAGAAGAAGGGGACATTGTCATGAAGCTGGAAATCGTCTCTACTAAAACCGTTAATGTCACGCATCTAGTTCAGGGGACTATCACTTGGGCTGGCTCACGAATCCAAGTAGCGAGAACGATTTCATTTACGCTCGTGCAGGATGATCGTGATTCCCATGTGCCCGTCATAGATATTGACAACGGCTACTCGGTCAGGTTCTACGATGACGATGGCAAGCTGGTTTTTGAGGGGAATATTTACAATATTGAAAAAGACCGAAGCAAGTCAATGGTCAAAGTTAAGGCGATGGATCATCTTCATATACTCGGGGTATCTAAAACAACGCGAAAGTTTACTGAAATGACGCCCGAGGATATAACAAGGCAAATATGCGGGGAGATGGGTGTCAGCACAGGTGACATTTCAGAGACGGGCACACCGGTATCTTTTATCGCGAACAGGAAGACCGGCTATCAGATAATTATGACGGCATACAATGAGGCGGCGAAAATCCTAAACAAGGACAAGGCCGACGATGATAAAACCCGAAAGCTATATCACTTAATGATGGACGGCGCGAAATTATGCGTCATTGAAAAGGGCACTCTCATAAAGGATGAGGCGACAGGGAAAGACTGGACTGCTGATGCCAGGAGCAACATGACGGAGAGCGTCTACAAGGAAAGCATTGAAAAGCTGATAGATCAAGTGCTTGTCGTCGATGAAGAGGGAAATCAGGTAGACATCATAAGCGACGACGAGAAAATAAAAAAGTATTCGATGTTTCAAGATGTCTACAAGCAAGATCCCAACAAGGACACGCAGACGGAGGTTAAAAGCCTTTTTACTAAGCCGGAGCGAAGCGGTCATATAACAGTGCTAGGCGATTATCGTGTGAAATCCTCATACTCGATAATAGTCCAAGACACTTTTTTCAAGGGGCAGTTTTGGGTCAAGTCAGATACGCATACCATAGAAGACGGCAAGCACCTCATGAAGCTGGAGCTTGAATTTGAGAATCTGATGAATGAGGAAAAGGCGGAAAAAGAAAAGGAAAATGAATGAGGGGTGATTTCCCGTGCCTGAGCAAATCCCTAGCGCAGAAAATTCCATACAGAAGATAGTGGACATGCAGCACAAGATAGCGGAGGAGCATGTGCCTGAGCTCCCCAGCGTGGGGAAGGTGCTCGTCCCGCCGCCTGACATACAAGTGGCATGGAACAACATAGTTCTGACAAAAGAGCAGATTTACATTAATGAGTATTGGCTCCCCGGACATACGAGAACGCACAAGGGGCACATCGTGAGCGAGACACAGCCCGCAGGGCATCATGTTCATACCCACGCCATAGACAACGACTACACGGACACGGAGACAAAGACCGACACATTGAAGGTCGGCGATTTGGTGTCTGTATATCCGCAGTGCGGGGGTCAGCTTTTTCTCATTGAAAGCAGGGTGATTAAGCTATGAGCGCGGAATTTCCATTCATAGGGTCAACTGCAATCATCGAGGACGATGATGACCGTCTGCCTAGATTTGCGGAATACTCTTGGGACTTTGAAAAGGATTGCTTTCTCTATGATGAGCATGGAAGGCACGTAGTGCTTTATGAAAATGAAGCAATGAAGGTATGGGTTTACAAGGCACTTCAAACGGAGCGATTCGCGTATCTTGCCTATTCGTGGCGGTACGGCATACAGCTAAAGCCATTCATAGGCAAAGTGATGTCGGTGCAGGACAGAAAAAATGAATTAAAGCGTGTCATCATAGAGTGTCTCATGGTAAATCCATATATCAAGAGCATCGACAAAGTGGAATTTGAATCAAAGGACAAGGGGAATATTCTTAATACCACTATCACGCTGACTACCATATACGGGGAGATGAGCATATATGTCTAGCTACACGGCAAGGGAGCAGGAGGATATTCTGACCGAGCTGCAAGGCTTCAGCGCGGTCGAGGCAAGCAAATTCGAGGGCACTTTTGAATATGACGTGCTCTCGTCAAACAGCATAGAGTTTGCAAAAATCGAGGTCGAGCTTGAGGAGCTATACAAGGCCGCTTTTGCCGATACAAGCTGGGGCGATTATCTCACTATGATAGCGGGGCAAGCTGGAGTGCTGCGAAAGGCCGCGGTCAATGCTATCGGAATTGTGACGGCCAGAGGGAATGGAAAAGTCCCTGCTGGCAGTCTTTTCTCTACGGCCGGGGGCATTCGATTTCGCACGAATAAAGAAGCCATCATCGTGAATGAAGGCGACATTACCGTTACTGCTGTTAATGCCGGGGACAGCGGCAACGTGGAAGCCGGCACTATAAATCTAATCCCCATGTCAATACCGGGGATAATGTCAGTCACAAATGCGGAGGCTACGACGGATGGCTACGATGAGGAAACAGATGAGGCTCTTTTGGAAAGATACCTCATAAAGGTAAGGATGCCGGCGACCTCTGGAAATCCCTGGCACTATTATGAATGGGCAACCGCCGTTGAGGGGGTGGGAAACGCAAAAATAATAAGATGCTGGGATGGACCAAATACGGTCAAGGTGATTATTGCCGATAGTAATTTGGAAGAGGCGAGCGATACTCTCGTTCAAAAGACGTTTGAATATATTGAAGAGCGGCGGCCTATTGGCGCAAGAGTGACAGTGGTCTCAGCGCGGGCTCTTCCTATTGACGTGTCAGTTAAGATAACTGCTGGCTCATTTGATATGGATACATACATCAAGGCGGCGAAGGAATATCTAAAAACAGTGGCTCATGATGCCATAGGAACTTTGACGCAGCAATCCGTCAGCATAGCGCAACTGGGGAGTCTTATCCTCACAAGCGGAGGAGCGAGGGATTATGATGACCTCTTGATAAATGGCACTACCGAGAATGTAGAGCTTGGCGCGGAGGAGATACCATCCCTGGGGGAGGTGCTCTTAAGTGGCGAATAATGAAAGGGATTATGACAACTACATTAAAGCGATAAATAACACTCGCTTTGAGTTCCTGCGTCTGCTACCTGTTGACCTAATGCACTATCTCCCGCCATTTCTTAAAAAAGACGATAATTTCAGCGAGACGATGAGGACTTTGTCCAACGAGCATGAGGAGCAGCGATTGCTTCTTCAGGATATAGCCGCTCAGTTCTTCGTTGATACGGCGACGTGGGGATTATCAAGCTGGGAAAGAATTTATCAGACGAAGCCACCGCCCGATGCTGACTACGCACTACGACGTTCACTAATAAAAGCGAAGATGCTTGGCGCGGGAACGATGACGGTTGATTCCATAAAGCAGCTTGTCAATCAATTCATCGTTAAGCGTGACGCAGAGATAGATGAGCTGCCATCACCGGGAACTTTTTTGGTGATTATGCGCTCAGGGACATATCGTCTGCCTGAGATAAGACAAGCATTGGCGGAAATGGCGCCAGCGCATTTACTTTTCGGCTTTCAAATTGACCTCAATCCCAATAAAGACGGCATCGATTACTACACGGGCATTGCCCATTTTAATCTCGGGCTAAAAACGATACTGATTCGCGAGCCTCCCGACTCAATCATTAATTACAATGCGGGCGTGGGGCATGTGCGAATCGGTAGCGTCACCATAGGCGCGGGAGAGGCACCGTCACCGTCGCCCGTCACCCTGCATGAGGGCATAATGACATTCCGCACCGGGCGCGTTAAGGTGTCGTATGACATCACCGACCTTGACGAGTCAGCAAAGGACCGCCTATATCCTGCGGGCGTTAAGATTCGCGCCTGCGTTGCTGAGTTCCGCCTCGGCGGCAAGCATATAGATATATCGGTTCCGGATGACACGAGGGAAAAACATTATGCCGGAATGTATGAGGCGAGAATGGGACGCAAGCGACTGGGGCTTAATGCGCCGACCAAGGCAAGACAAATCTACAATGCCGGGATTATTACTGGCAGGACAGGCCACGTCATCATTGACGCGGCAGAAGAATAGATTCAAATTGAAGGAGGAGTAATAAAATGCCAGAAACAAGAAGCACTACGCTGACAATCGCGGGACTTAATTTGCTCGCAAGGTGTCAGACTGGAGCGGAGCTGCACTTTGCGCGTGTCTCCATGGGCGACGGCACTGTGCCTGAAGGCACAAACCTGAAGGAGATGACGGGGCTGGTCAGCCCGAAGCTCAATCTTCCAATTATGTCCGTGCGGGTGACGGGCGTTGGAACCACAGTCATGGAGACGCAGCTTAAAAACGAATCACTGACGCAGGGATTTTTTGCCCGCGAGGTTGGAATCTTCGCGATTGACCCCGACACCGGAGATGAGGTGCTGTACGCCGTTAGGAACACCGGGGACGACAGCGAGTACATTCCCGCTGGAGGCGGCTCAGAGGTGTGGAACCTCATTTATGATGTCGTCACCGTTGTTGACCAGGCGCAGAACGTCACCGCGAATATCAACGGCGATGTGGTGTATATAACCCGCGTTGATTTCTATGAGCATCGCGACAGCGCAAATCCTCATCCTAATATTCCGGGGCTGAGAGGACGGGTAAATACCACGAATTTCTTCTGGGCGCAGCAGAACGGGGACAATCATCTTCACCCGATTTCGACTGACGACACGAGGCAACTGCTTCTCGGCGATTCCGCAAGCTCGATACCGATGCTGAGGAGCCGCATAAACCAGCTTGAGACAGAGCTGTCAAACGTCGCCCTCGGGATGCTCGCAGAGCAAGAAATGCCAGACACCAATCTTTTAATCGCTGAGGATTTTGCATCACCGGATATGATAGACGAGCTGAAGGTGAAGGTGCTTTCCGCTGTCAGCGGTGACAACTCCATAGACATCGAGAGCAATAACGGAATAATTCAAGGCTCATGGGTGTGGATTTCTGACGGCATCCGCTCGGAATACATACAGATTCGCTCCGTGATAAAGCATGACGCAGTCTATCGCATCTTGGCGGAGCAGAGCCTAACTAAGACATACGACCTGACATCCACTTACATCTATCGCACGACTGCGAGCGTCAGTAATGGCAGGGTAACGGGCGCAGGTGAGCGTCGAGGACTGGCGTGGAAGCCGACAACGACATGGAAGGGCATTAATGCAAATGTCGCGTCGACGCTTCCGCTGAACACGACACAGGATAATGCCGACAACTTTACGATTGACGGCGACGGCGAATTCACATCTGACGGTTTCTTTACATTGACTAATGAGGGGGCTTAAAAATGGCTTTCAAACTGAAAGATTATGGCGGATATGGTACTGGATTATTGGGAGACGTAACTGACCCGTCGGGGCAGATTAATTCCTATGCGAGCGTTACAGACCATACTGCCACGACGATTACAATCGGCACGCCAAGCGAGGGAGAATATGAGAAATTTACCGTCGGCACTGAGATTTTGCTCCATGTCTCGGCGGGCAACGGCACCAGCACGGAAACATCAAAGCTCGGAAAATATATGACCGCGAAGATAACTGCGGTCTCCGGCAACGACCTCACGATTGACAAGGACTGGACAAAAGTGATAAGCGCGGCTGAGGCGACAAATTATCAGGTGCAGGCTGTCACCATAGCCAATTTTGCGACTCTGTCGCTTACCACTGGCAGCATATCGCCTGTTGCCTATAGCGTTGCTAATGGATACGGCGGCATACTCGCTATAAAGTGCAGCAATAGTCTCTCTATGACGGGCGGGGCAATCAATCTCGTTAATAAAGGGATTCCTGTCGCGTCAACGGCGTATCGCCCTGTCACCAATCAGGAAACGAACGGAGTGGATGACTACACGTCAACGTATCCATGCTGGGAGAATCACATCACTGCTCGCCAGTTCCTATTGTCTTGTGGCGATGGAGCGGCATTTGTTCTCACGAAAAAGCTCGCTATTACTGGTACTGACTCGCGCATCGGTGGCACGGAGGCGGGAACGCAGTACGTCAGAGGCGCGAGGACAGGCGGCTCTTCCATTCTCATGTGCGCGGAGAGGATTGTCGGATGGACACCAACGCTTATCTCGTGTGCAAAGGGAAGCGGCGCGGGGCTAGGCAGATGCTATATCGCAAGCGACACGCTGCTGAGAAACGACGAGGCTCTATATGCGTATGACAATATCTCTAATCCAAAGCGACTAAGAGAGAAAATGAATATAAAGAACTTTGGAAACGGGAAAGACGGGGCAATAGAAAACCCCATCGTGCCGATGAACAACTACGCCCATGTTACCGGCATGAACGCGAAGGGCACAATAATCACATTTAGCAACGCGACGAGCGACGGCATTGCAGGCTTTGAGGTCGGCGCGATGGTGATGTTCCATGTGTCAAAGCACCTTTCCAATGACTTAACGAAGCTGGGCAAGTTCATCGTGGCGAACATTATAAGCGTTGAGGATAGCAGCATAACCATTGATGCGAGCGTCAACGGCATAATGACCATGGCTGAGCTCTCAAACTATGACTGTCAGCTTATAACCATTCCTCAGGCATCAAGCGTTACAATATCCACAAATTACACCTATACACGCGCTTGGGATAATACTAAAAAAATTGGCGGCGTGTTTGCCTGCGCGTGCAACGGAACCTTTGACTTGTCGAACGGCAAGATAAACATGGAGAACAAGGGCGGAGGCTCAAGCTATGGAAGCGTTGGATTAAACATAATCGGCAACGCGCAGGATTGTGATAAGCTACCTATAAGCAATGGCAATGGGTCTGTGTTTATTTTAGCGCAGAATTTAATTGAAAATAACAATTCAAGGATAGGTGGAACATATAGTGGAAACGCATTAGGCGGTACAGGTGGTGCATCTAACTGTGGGGCTGGTGCGCAAGGCGGCGCAGGATACGGCGGCGGTGGATACGGAAGAGGAAGTGGTTCTCGCCAAAGTTATAGCAACGCCGGTAGTGGCGGTGCTGGCGGAGCAGGTGGCACTGGGGGATACGGAGGCACTGGCGGAAATGGTGGCAATGGTGGCAATGGCGGTAATGGAAATACCTCAAACAATAGCCATTCTGGTGGACGCGGTGGAAATGGCGGCATAGGCGGTCGAGGTGGATATGGAGGAAATGGCGGAACCGGAGGAAACGGCGGCGTTGGCGGGGGATGTGGCTATGATTCTGGTGGTGGCGCAGGCGGTACTGGCGGTGCTGGAGGTAATGGCGCACTAGGAAAAAACGGCACTAATGGAGGTGCAGGTGGAGCAGGGGGATACGGAGGCACTGGCGGAAATGGTAGAACAGGAAATAATGGCGTCAATGGCGGTGGCTCAATAGGTGGACCATCAACCAATCAAGGCTCTCACATAATGCTCATAGCCGACACCATGACATCTTATTTATCTGCAATATCAAGCGGCGGTCAAGGCGGCGTGTACGGCTCTCATGATGCTGGCTGGTCGGGCTGGGCTTACGTCTACTGCAACAACATAACAAGCGAAGATTTAACAGGGGTGGTGGCATAAATGCTTACGACAAACACAATGAGGTACGGCACGGATGAATTTGCCTCGCGCAAGCAGGCAAGGCTTGAGGCGAAAAGCCCATGGAACACGGCGGGACAGACAAACATAGAGGGCTTTGAGGTCGCCTCGTCAATACCGGCCGACTCAAATGTCAGGCTGATTTTCAAGGTTGACGGCGCGTATCATGTGTTCGACTCCTCTCACGCCCCTGTCGCCTACACTGGAGCTGATGATATTGACGGCATACTGGAGAATGGCAACACTCCCGATGAGCTTGCTGATGTTACTGACATATCAAGCTGGATTGGCAAGGAGATTTATCCCGTCATCGTGCTTGATGCGTCTCCCGAGGCGACTGTCATGCCAAAGGTTAAAATCTCGCTCAAGGTTCGCAACAACCAAGACAAATTTGAGATGTCGGAGGAAAGCGCGGAATACTCGCTGGTCTACGACGAGGAAACGGGCACGCTTCCCAAAATCATTTCATGCGTCGCCGAGCTGGGCGACGAGGGGCAGGGAAGCACAACAGTCCAAGCGTCAATAAAAGGCGCGGATGGGACGTGGAGCGAATACATGAGCCTTGCAAATATCGCCAACATAACGGCGAGCGCGATAAAGTACAAGGCATCATACGCGGTGCAGACAATCAATGGCGACGACACCGCGAAGGTGAGAAGCGTCACGCTACGCTATGCGAGCGGGGAGACATCCGTGTCCGGCGATACTGCCGCCGAGATTTACACCGTCACGCAGAGCTATGCGGAAGGACTCGGCTATTGCAATGTACTTGTCAAGCACAAAAAGCTGAAGAACGCCATCATGGACGCTTATGTGGCTTTCAAGTCCGAGACCAGCAAACGCGAGATGATTCAGATTGGCATGGGCACAGGCGAGCGTCAGACGCTTACACTGGGCGTGGATAATGTTGCTGACACTGGCATTAATCACGCGAGCATAAAGATATACGTTAATAGCAGGAATTACGTAGGATTTTCCTACAATACCGAGACATCAGAGGTGACATTGACTGCCGAGGCTGGCGCGGCAATATCCGCGTCATACGAGTATGGCTGGGAGCAGGAGACGTGGAATAAAATGACGCTTCAGAATACCGAGCCGTATCAGGGAAGCTCCACGATGTGCGCCTCTCGATTCGCGTATACCTTGCCTTCGGACGCTGGCACCAAGACAGTGTCAAACGTGAAGCTCGTCATATCTAGGCCGACCGGCATCGTCGAGGATGAGCTGCTTGGAATAGCTACAGGCAGCAAGCAGGCATTTGTGCTGCCATACGCGGCCAGCAAGGACACCATACAATGCACAGGCTCGTGGAGTTACGACGAGGACACGCAGATTATAACGGTCGTCGCAGCTCGTGACACCGAGATAAGAATAAGCTACACATGGACTGCCGAGAATCCAGCCATTTACGGCATGACAGTAGGCTGGGCTATTGCTGCTTAACAGGAGGGAATCACAATGGGCGTAAAAATAGTAAAGGATAAATCCAATAAGGACAAAAAGCAAAAGCAAATCGAGAAGCAGGCGAAAGACCTTGAGGCTCAGCTTCTTGATTTGCAGGAGATAACCGCGGCGATTCTTGAAGGGAGTGCTTCGTAATGGCAGAAACAAAAAATTGGCCGATGATAAGAATGTATGCCAATCTGGTAAAGCATGGCCGAAGGACATTAGAAGAGGTGCCGAAAAAATATCGCGATGATGTTGAGGCGTACCTTAATGGCACGTTGACCGAATAAAGCAATTGATTGAAAGGTAAGGGAGCATTTAAGGTGATGCTCCCTTTTTCTTTTAATGACGGTAAAAGGAGGTGCGACATGGAATCATTTGCGTCAATGTGTTTTCAGGCCATACCGACAATACTCAATATGCTCATCCTCGGCATCATAGGGATGTGGAAGAAAAAGCAGAACGAGAGAGATGAGATGGAGAGGGAAAAGAATGAATGGCGTAAGAATATCGAGGATGCCATGAGGGCTATTCTGCATGACAGGATAATCCAGTCCAGCAAGCATTTCATTGGTCTACACTACTCGCCTATTGATGTCAGGGAAAATGTCGAGGAGATGTACAAGGCATACGTGAAGCTTCATGGAAATGGAACGGCCAAGAGGATGTTTGAGGAACTAATGAATTTGCCGCTGGAGGATCCTAATCAGCAAGCAAAGCGGGCGATCTCATGATTGATTTTAGCAAGATTAATATAGGGGAGCTGCTGACGCGGGGATTGAAAAAGAGCGTGAAGGCGGTAGCAAAGCTCAAAATAAAGGGCGCGCCACGATTGATTGTGTACGTGTTTCTATCGCTCATAATCTTGGCTGTTGCCCTTTTTATAATCGCGTGGATATGGCGTTGGTGGTTTGGGACAGTCGAGTTTGACCATATGATAAAGATGGTGGCGACGCTCACGAGCACGAGCTTCATAGCGGCCATTGCCTTTTTCTTCAAGGCGTTGTCTGATGACCTCGACGGGGACGGCATACCTGACATGATGCAGGAGCATGACAGCAAGAGGAATTTTCCGAGAAAGGAGCACGATAGAAATGATGCACCCTGAAATAGTTTCGCTGCTCGCTGAAAAAATGGAAAGCGCGATACGCGAGACGAGGTCAAAAAAGGATTTCGTCGCGGACAACGACGCTTGGAAATATCTTGTCAGCGAGGGGCAGTTTAAGATTCCATCAGAGTCAATGGCTGTGATTAGGGACAAGGCTAAAGACAGCAGGATTTATGCGCAAATTTGCGACATTGTTAAGGAGCGTGAAAAAAAATGACGAACGAGGAACTGGCGAAAGAGATTGCAAACGGACTGATTGACGGTGGATTCGAGGGAGGATTTGACGCGGTCTCATGCTCGACGGCGGGAGACTACCCGTCACTTGGCTGCTCACAGTGGGAGGGCGGCAGAGCAGATGACCTCCTCTCGCGCATTGAGGGCGGCGATTACTACATTGGTCGCACGTACAGCGATATAGACGCGTCGGGTGAGCTTGATGCCTTGTCCGAGCTGCTTGACAGTGAGCAGGGGCAGGATGCGCAGAGGGAAAAACTAGCCGAGGACACGCTTGATTATGTGGAGGCATTGACCGACATAGAGTGCTTCGATGATAGCCGGGCTATAATCTACGCCGGCATTTGGTGCCCGACGTCGACGTATGTCGTGACTCATTTTATTGCTCGCATGGCTGGTCGCGGCGAGAAAGTAAATGACCTTTACACGCTTGCCATCATATTCAAGGAAGAGTATGCGCGAGCGGCTGGATGCGAGGAATACGCCGAGGGCTATGCCAACAGGGCGATGGGCACATATAACCTCGTGCGAGAGATGGATTTGTCCGAGTATGGTGTGCCGGAATATGATTGATAAAAAAACTAAAAAGGCGGTGCTGAAATGTGGAAGAATCCAAGAAAAGGCTTATTGTCATTGGCGCTCTCCTGCTGGCTGCTGTCGTTGCCCTGTACTTCCTATGCCGCGACGTATCAAATGACGGAAGCGCAGATGCAGACGTTAGAGTCGAACTTCTTAGAGCTGGAGACGCGCAACGCTCAGCTGCTGAAAATACTGACAGAGTCAGAGAACGAATTGACATTGGCATCGAGCGAGTCGGAGAGGCTGAAAGAGCTATTGCAGATAGCGAACAATCAGCTATCCAAATTGATGACGGAATTGAAAGAAGCACGGAGCGAATCAGAGAGGGTATCGAAATCGCTAGAGACAGCGAACAAAGAATTAGAGCGTGCAAGCGAGTCCTTGAGGAAATCAGAAGCGCAGCACAAGAAAACTGAATCGAGGCTGCGCACGCAGAAGACTCTTTGGCAGGTGCTCGCAATAATACTCGGAGGAGTGGTGGCGACAAAATGATATACTTAATTTACATGCCATTAATGCTGATATTCACGGTAATCTGCTATCTCACGAATCCTATCGTTGTGTTTTTCGCGGATGAAGTCGGTGAACTGCATGGCGTGTTGAAATACTGGCAGACGTGGGATGACAGCTTGGATGTCGAGTTTTTTGTCAAGGAAAAGATGCCGAGGTTTCTGCGATACAATTTCGATGAGCATTATAAGGCCAGCCGGATGACTACGCCGGAGCTTTCGATAATTGGCCGCGACAGGGGCTGCGTAATATCCAAGTGTGTGAGATGGACAATCTTGGAGCGCATACAGAGATACTTTTGCCGCGTCGGATGGCTCACTCGCAACTGCGCGTATGGATTCGCGTTCTGGGTGTTCGGGCGTAAATGCCGGGGTCGTGACATCATCATGCTGATAAATAAAAATGAAGGAAATCATTTCATCCGCGTGGGATATGACAGAAGCAGAAATATATTTACTATGCCGTTCATCGTGCATATAGAGTGGCCAATAATAAAGGGCAAGCTCTCATGGAAATGTTTTTTCGGATGGAAAATAGACCGCGAGAGCGGAGACAATGAAAGAATGGCTATGATTGCGAACCGGATAGCGTTCAGGTTGGAAAAAGATAAAATACGTTCTTAACATTATCTAGCTAAATTTTAGGCAACAATAAGGTAACAATTCATTTTTTTGGCACTTACAAACCGCATGAAAAGGCACATAAAAAATGAAAGTAATTTTTGTTAAAAATCAAGTAAAGTGCTTATGTGACGGTGGTTTGAGAGCAATATTTTTTCAAACTCCTAAGCAGGGGGTCGGGCGTTCGAATCGCCCCAATCGCACCATGTAAAATCAAGGGATTCCGATTTTCGGAACCCCTTTTTTATTTCACTTTATCTTAGACTTTGCAACACGCCCTAATCAATGAATGTTGCAATAAATTTTGAAATAATATATAATGGTAATGTTATTTTCGCACAGATTTTGATACTTATCTCAGACCAAAATTTTTAATAAAAATTTTGACCTGAGATAAGTATGTTTCGCAGGCCACAGACGAGCCTATGGCTCGTCTGACATCAGCTAACGCATAAGCGATTCGCACACCACTAAAGCGGAGGCTCTCTACTTATCATGCGCTCTCTGTAAAGATTTAAAAATCCTAACAGAGAGTAGTATGATTACTGTGGTTTTGCATCATCATTGAAATAAAAAGATAAGCCCAAAAGCCCTTGCGGATTAGGGATTGGAGTAGTACAATGAATTTAAACAGCACAGCACAGCACAGCA
>JAFTAB010000083.1 GCA_017458745.1 Schwartzia sp. (in: firmicutes)
ACATACGGCAGGAAATAACGAATCTCCTTTTGCCACCAGTCCCAGTCGTGATTAACATCGTAGCCCCAGAAATCAACCCACGCTGATATTCCCTTTGCCACAAAAAGCTCGTCCAGCCTATGGGCCGTGCGGATGCCGTCATCCTCCCATGCGCCGCGCCCCACGCATATCGCTATTGCCCTGTTGTTGTAAACGGGAATATACGAATGATCGTGCGGCATATTGGCTAAAAACTCAAGAGGCGCATTATCATAAAGCGTCTCATTCATCCATCCATCAAAGAAATAATTTGTATCATAGACACCAGAAAGTCCTATGACGCCGCCAAACAAATCAGGCCGACGCAAAAACACGATCAGGGAATGCATTGCCCCCATGCTGCATCCCGTTACGAGCGGCAAATGGCCGGTGCCGTTCCAGCTATTGACGATGCCCGTAACCTCATCCACTATATAATGATAATATTTTTCCTGCATATCGGCGCGATGAGCCTTGTCGCCCCAAGTGTCAGACCAGCTCTCGCTGTCAACAGTGTCAACACAGAAAAGCTGTATCTCACCTCGCTCTATGAAATCCGCCAAGGCATCCACCATGCCAAAATCTTCATAATTGTGGCACATGCCATCCTGCGACGGAAAAACTATCACAGGCCAGCCTGCTGTCCCGTATATGAGCATGTGCATATCGCGGTTAAGCGAATTGCTGTAATGCGTATATTCTTCGCGCTTCATCGACTATATCCTCCCAAATTGATATTGATCTCAAACAAGATTTCTGACAGCGGCAATATGACAAACATCATTAAATTTTTTATATAAAAAAAATAATAGTTATTATAAGACAAAAAAATGCAATTATCAATTAGAAAGTAATTATTTTCAATCATAACGCTCGTCAAACACGCGCTTTGACTTTTTCTCGCTTCTCGGCAGCAGCCCGATCTCGACGACCTTCACCAGCGGCGTGAATCCAATCTTTGATTTGACCTTGGCGGCTACCTTCTTTGACAGCTCCGCGAAATCCGTGTGCCCCGTAGTCTCGACATAGATGCGCATGGTGTCCTTGCCGTCGAGATGAGAGACGCGTATCTGATACTCGCTGCTCGCCTCCGGGATTGAGCCCAGTATCTCCTCGATCTGACTCGGGAACACATTGACGCCCTTTATCTTTATCATGTCATCGGTGCGGCCCTTGATTGTATCTATTCTCGGGAACCTGCATCCGCAGTGACATTCGTCGGGAATAATGCGAGAGAGGTCATGTGTCCTATATCGGATTAACGGCGCGCCCTCCTTAACAAGAGTTGTAATGACGATTTCGCCCTCCACGCCATCCTCCACAGGCTTCAGCGTCACAGGATCAATGATTTCAAGATAAATGAAATCATCCCAGTAGTGCATCCCTCGCTCTCCCTTGCAGCTGATTCCTATGCCGGGGCCGTATACCTCGGTGAGCCCGTAAATATCATACAGCTCAATTCCGAGCTTTTCGTGTATGCTCTTTCGCATGGCGTCGCTCCATCGCTCCGAACCGATGACCCCTGTCTTCAGATGAATCTTGTCGCGTATGCCGCGCTTCTCGATTTCCTCAGCAAGAAGCAGAGCATAGGACGACGTCGAGCACAGCACAGTGGACTGCATGTCAATCATCATCTGAAGCTGCTTCTCCGTGTTGCCGGGGCCCATCGGTATTACCATCGCGCCGAGCTTCTCCGCGCCATTCTGAAAGCCGATTCCCGCCGTCCAAAGGCCGTAGCCCGGCGTCACCTGTATGCGGTCGAACCTCGTGACGCCCGCCATCTCATAACAGCGTTTGAACTGTATCGCCCAGTCGTCAACATCCTTCGCGGTGTACGGGATTATCACGGGAAGCCCCGTAGTGCCTGACGATGAATGTATCCGCACCACGTCTTTCTCAGATGCCGTCATTAGCCCCAATGGATACGCGTCTCTCAAATCCTTTTTCTCAGAAAAAGGAAGCGTCTCAAACTCTTCCTCGCTGTGTACCTCCGTTATTCCGGCCGCCTCCAGCTTCTTGCCATAAAAGCTGTCAGCCGCCACGAGCGCCTTTATACGGTCATTGACCTGCTCCAGTTGCAGCTTGCTGATTCTCAAAACGATTTCCCCTCTCTGCATTTGCTGTCATTCATCATAATAGCGAGACTTTTTCAAGTGACTGCCAATCGAAAACATTCACAATAAAGAACTTAAAAATCTTAAGGTATCACCCCGCGTAATCCAAAGCGCGCTCGTTCATTTCCACGAACTGCGGCTTCACGCGCTCACGCATTGCCGCCTTTATGTCGTCAAGCGACAGGTCCATGACCCCTGTCCTTATTGCCGCGCCAAGCATCACCATGTTCATCGCCTTTGGCGAGCCAATCTCATCGCACGCCCTCTTGCAATCAACCAGAGTCAGATTCGCCACCTTAGCCTTCAGGTACTCTGTCATTTCACTCACCTTGTAGCTGCCGCCATTGAGAACCGCGGTCACAGGCATTATCGGATGAACGTTCACTATGACGCAGCCGTCAGGCCTAAGATAACGGAGACTCCTCACCGCCTCCGCCGGCTCGAATCCGATTATTATGTCAGCGGTGCCCGATGCCAGCATGGGACAGTGAAGATTTTCGCCCAGCCTAAGATAGCTGAACACAGAGCCTCCCTTTTGAGCCATTCCGATAGTCTCGGCGCTCATCACGGGGATTCCTCGCCTCATAGCGGCTGACGCTATTAGCTTTGAGGCAAGGACAGTCCCCTGCCCACCGACGCCGCAAAAAAATATATTATTATTCATCAAAATCCATCCCCCCTTCAGACTATTGCCCCGACAGGGCAAATCTGGGCGCATAGCCCGCAGCCCGTGCACGACGAGGCATCTATGAAAGCCCTGCCGTCATTCAATATGATGGCGGGGCATCCGATGGAATTGATGCACTTCTTGCAACTCACGCATTTATCTTTTTCGACAGCTTTTGGCTTGTCATGCTTCACCATGACCACGCAGGGCGACTTGAATATGATTGCCTTTACGCCCTTGATGCCCGCCATTTTCTTCACAATCTCGACAGACTTTTTATGGTCGAGCGGGTTCACAGTCTCCACTGCCGCGACCCCGATGCCCCGCAGCACATTCTCAATGCTTACCACATTCGCGATGTCATCGGCGGGCTTTTCATAATTCGCCGCCAGCTCCATCATCCGATGCCCTGTGCCCGGGTGCGGCTGATGCCCCGTCATTGCGGTCGTGGAATTATCGAGCACGACGAGTATCATGTCAGCCTTGTTATAGACAGCATTCACCACGCCCGTAATCGCCGACGCGAAAAATGTAGAGTCGCCCACGAATGCAAAGCAGGTCTTGTCAGGCTCTATATGTCCTACCCCCTGCGCTATGCCAAGCCCCGCCCCCATGCAGAGGCAAGTGTCAACCATGTCCAGCGGCATCGCATTTCCCAGCGTGTAGCAGCCAATATCGCCGCAGAATATAGTATTCTTCCCTCTCATTGCCTCCTTCACGGCATAGAATGACGCTCTGTGCGGGCAGCCCGCGCAAAGCACGGGCGGACGAACAGGCAGCTGCGGCGGCGCAGCATCATCGCCGTTGCCGGTGGCATCGGGATTTGCCGTCATATCCTGCCATCCCATGAATCCCGCTATACTTTCCTTAACAGAGTCGATTGTATTTTCTCCGGCGTCATTCACATCGTGCGTGAGCTTTCCGCGTATCTTCACATTGAGATTATATTTCCCGCATAAATATATAAGTTGACGCTCTATGACGGGGTCAAGCTCCTCGATGCAAAGCACCTCTTTCTTGCCCGTCAAAAATTTCACGGCAAGCTCCTCCGGGAATGGAAAAGGAGTTGAAATCTTAAGCACATCCGGGAACTCAGTCTCCGCGTCTCCGTCCTTTTTGGCAAATGATGCCCTGCATGAGTCAAGAGCCTCCTGCGTGTATGTGTAGCTTATGCCATGAGTGGCAATGCCGCGCGAGACTCCATCATTATTCTCATTATATCTCTCAATGAAATTTCTCTTGTAATCGGAGAACACCTCCGACAACTTTGCATTTCTGGCCTCGATTTTCTTGTGATTGGCATATGACAGCCGAGGGAATATGACCCAGCGCATCGTGTCCCTTTTGAATCCGTCGGGCTTGTTCACATGGTATTCCGACGGCTCCTTTATGTCGATGGACGCGTAGCCGTGGCATACCCTCGTCGTCGGCCTGAAAAAGACAGGAGTGCCATACCTCTCCGAAAGCTCAAAAGCCTCCTGTATCATGTCGTATGCCTCCTGCACGCTCGACGGGTCAAAACACGGCAGCTTTGCGAAAGCGGCATAGTGACGAGTGTCCTGCTCCGTCTGCGACGAGATAGGCCCCGGGTCATCCGCGACCATCACCACCATGCCCCCCTTGACGCCGATATACTCCAGCGACATGAGAGGGTCAGACGCTACATTCAGCCCCACCTGCTTCATCGTGACCATGGATCGCGCACCTGAGTATGCGGCACCCGCCGCGACCTCCATGCCCGCTTTCTCATTCGTGGACCACTCCACATAGATGCTGCCGTCATTGTGCTTGGCCGCCGTCTCCAGCACCTCAGTCGACGGGGTGCCGGGATAGCCCGCAACGAGATTCACGCCGGCTGCTATCGCTCCCATGGCGATAGCCTCATTCCCCATAAGAAATGCTTTTTTCATGCAGTATCGGCGCATAAAATGAGACTTATTCAGTGGGAGTTTTATACTCCCACTGAATCTAGTCGAATTTATCCATTGCCTTATGGGCGCTTATCTCACGCTCAAGAAGCGGGAGTTTTAGCGCCCGTTGGCATCGGACAAAAAAGGAATGCGCCGCTCACCTCCCAATCAATATTCTTTTTATTATATCACTCATACTTATATCAGTTCAAAATTTTAAATAAAATTTTTGAACGATATACGCCTCGGATATTGTATAAGAAAAAAGCACACCTCTCTAAGCGAAAAGTGTGCGGTAAATTTATATATCAAAGAAACGATGATCGAATATAGCAATACGTTTTTAATTATTTTTCCTCGCTGTCCCAGTCGCCTTCATCCATCATCGGAGAGCCTCCCATCATTCCGGGGCCTCCCATCATGCCGTATCCCATGCCTCGGCCTCCGCGTCCACGCTGATAGCCCATTCCCTCCTCTGCCCAATAAGGATGAAATGCTTCATCGAGCACGGACGCGTCAATGTTCATTTCCTTTGCGACATCTTGCCATCTGTTATTTATCTTCTTCTTGTCGAGGACTGACTTTGCGTCCACATTTGCAGCCTTTGCGAGCGCCCCGGCGGCGATGATGTCCATCGGATGATAGCCGTTGGCCAGCAGAGCCTTTACGTCACTCTCTTTGTAACTGTTGCTATTATTTTTCACAATATGGCTGACCATGAGGCTTTCCTGTGTGGCTCGCATCTTTTCCGGCGTCAGCGACAGCTCCTCGACAACATCGCGCCACGTGTTTCCGTCATTCTTCATGTCCGCCACCTCGGCAAAGGATTTGCCGCTCGCCTTGGCAAGAAAAGCTATGCGCATTTCCATGAAAGGCCTGTGTTCCTCCGTCTCCATGTATGAGAGGATTTCATCCTTGTCAAGGCCGAAATCCTCGGCAATACGCGAGGCCATCTTTTCATAATCAACCTCTCTGTCCATGCGCTGCTCATAGCAATATCCGCGCCCGCCATCGCCATATCCTCCTTGCATTGGCCCGTTTCCATACCCCGCCGCAAATACAGGCAGAGACGCCGCAGCGACCATAGCCCCTGCCACAACAGCCATCATCTTTTTCTTCATGCCTTTCATAAATATTGCCTCCCATTGTAATGAATATAATTTTTCCCGACTGACACATATTATGAATGTAAAATATGGCAAAAATATGGCAAAAATCTTTAATAAAAAATAAAATGAGACTCATTCATTGGGATTTTTATACTCTCAATGAATAAGTCTCATTTACCAGTTAGCATCGGATAAAAATGAACTATCTCTCAAATTTCCCCTGTCAAATATCACGGCATATACTTAGTGTCCGTGTAGTCAACGAATGAAGAATAAACCATGTTGTAATTGTCCTCTTCATATATTTTCGTATAGTCGAAGACCTTGACATTAACATCTGTGGAATGGTTCCGACGGTATGCCGCCAATGTGGGTATCGAGATTGGCTGAGAAGTAATGAATACCATATTGCTGAATGACCCATCCAGCTCAATCCTTCGCGCCGCCACGAATCCGTTTATCATGCCGCCGCCTCGGATGACTATTTTGCTTCTCGGCATGTAAATTGCTCCATTGAAAACTGTCCCCGCTGGGATATTCATATACACAGGCCCCGGCGTCTTGGTGCTGCTCAGCACCATCGTCTCGGGAGGCGGCACCTTGGTGGGATCGGTTTTGGGTGTTGCAGCCGCATTATAAGTTGAAAGGTCGGCATCATCGGGAACATATCGTTTCATGAGAGGCTCAATCTCATACATAATTCGACCCGCATCTATCGGAACTATTTTTCCATTAACAGTTCTAAAAGTCTGAACTTGTTTCTTTTTCCCATTATAGATAACATAGGGCTCCTTATCTGTATTACTTTCAGTCCATGCCCTTATTATCGTTGGCAATATCGGCAATGAAGGAGCGTCGGTCTCCACTCTGTTCGGGTCGGGGCCGTCGTATGTCAGCACCACCGGCTTTTCCTGTGTGCCTGTCACATTGATCTCTACCCCATGCGCCGTAGTGAGACCGTTAGTGCCGATCTGAATCGGCTCGCTCTCTATCCTGATATAGATTGGGATATTGGGATTATTCCCACGCGTATTTCCGATGTTGATCTCGGTAAAACGCTGCCTGCCTCCGGCCCATGTACCTGCTCCGTTGTTGGCAATATTGTCCCTGTCAAGAAACAGCCCGATAATATCTTCCCCGTTTTGCTGGATAAAGCTATCTTCAATATTATATTGAAGCGTCTTCACATACGTCTTCAGCGCGCTGTCCGCGACTGACGGATCAGCCCGAATAGGGTCGGCGCATATACCGTCGGCGCTGTCCTTGAATCCGATTATGCGTCCCCCTGTCGCGTCTTGGAAAGATTTGGGCCATCCCTCATAGGACGGAGAAGTCTCCACCTGCTCGGCAGAGGTGAGGTAATAGCGATTGTTTGGACCATAGTACCTTGTCTTGTATGTGGTTTCCGGTACAATCTCCCCCGTGGCGGCATCTATATGCTCGCTGTCGGTGACAGTGCCAGTTTTATCTTTTTCAACAATAGTCTCCCAATAATAATTAGGGATGATGTCATTGAGATTGCCGCTGATTTTCGGCAGAAGCTCCTCGACCACATCGACATCTTGACCTTTGAGCATCGCCATCGCCGAAACATTCAGCGGCAGAGTATTAACGCCAAAAATCCTGGCAAAGACAGTATCGACAGTATCGCTCAAAATCACCCTGTAAGCGCAGCGTTCATCCGTTGTCGTCGTGGTAATCTTCGTGGCACCCGACTCCGTTTGTGTGACCTCGGGCTCGGAAGTCCATTCCCACAGGCTGTCATCCATGTCGGCACTGCTGCCGTCCGAATCGGCCTTTTTGTAGTCAGTTGCAAACTCGCTCACGCCCACGGGCACGGATGTCAGTCTTGTAAAAGTATATTGCTTGTCTCCGATAGTCACTTCAAATCGGGAAGTATCATCTTTCTTGAATGTCGGCAGCTTGACGAGCCTCGCCGTTGAGCGTGACCCCAAATCCTCTGCGTACTTTGAGATTCCCGCCAGCGCGGCGGCATCGGCCGCGCTCTGGAGCCGAGAGCTATGACGGTAGTAAATCCCGAAATCCACCGCAAAAGCGACAAACGCCATCATGAACATGAGCAGGAACGCCGTGAAGACGACAAAAGCGCCACGTTCCCCACGCGAGCGATTCATATTAAGCCACCTTCTCATCAAAAGCCACCCCCATATTTGTCATACGGCAATCCGTTCTTTTTTTCGTGTCCATATCGTCCCTGCCGACAATCCGAGCCGCTCCGCCTCTCCCGCGCATAGCT
Organism: Schwartzia sp. (in: firmicutes); assembly: GCA_017458745.1. Classification (GTDB taxonomy): domain Bacteria; phylum Bacillota; class Negativicutes; order Selenomonadales; family Selenomonadaceae; genus RUG024. The sequence goes on from JAFTAB010000083.1 coordinate 8,076, forward strand.
CCAGCGCGGCATCAGCCTCAATGCAGACACTTGCCCCGAGCCAAGGGCGTAGTGACGGCGCGCTCCGTATCACCTGCCACCGCGTATCGCCATCCTCCAGCCTGCGCAAATACACCACATCAGTTGCAAACAGCATAAAACACATATGAACACCGGTGCAGGGTAACAGCAAAAGAGCGTGCGCGGGAGCGAGGCCACGCCGACCTGCCAGGCCGACCAATCGTCTGAAAAAAGTATTTGCAAGCTCCACATATAAAACAGGAGCGTCCGAAGACGCTCCCTCCCGATGCCATTCTTCGAGACATTCCGACATGAGCCATTCACTCCC
>JAFTAB010000084.1 GCA_017458745.1 Schwartzia sp. (in: firmicutes)
ATACGCCTCCAGCGCCTCGCCATATTGACCGAGAAAGCAGCAGGCATTGCCGTAGTGGAGCCACGCTGTCTCGTCCCTGTCGTAATAAGGCAAGCCGTGAAGATATAAATCGATTAATTTTTTTGCCTGATCATACTTTCCCATTTTCATGAATATAAGCGCACGATAATAAATCGACTCCGCCTTAACGCCTTTGTGAAATATATCAAAAAGACTGTCAAAAAGGTTAAGTACGCGCAACGCGCAATCCATGTCATCGGCAAGCCAAGCATTGCAGGCAATGAGCATCAGCTCATATTTGCCGAGCCAGCTCATATTCTTTTCTATGAACCGCTTCCTTTCCTCCTCATGCGTCACAGCCCAGAAGCTCTTGAAATCGTCTGTGCTCAAAAGTTTCTGCGCGTCGCTTGCCCTCTCCAATATATTTTTATCATTTTTGCCTATGAGCTCCAGCTGCATTTCAATTTTTTTCGCGAACGCGGCAAAGTCCTGCGCCGCGTTGTCAATACCGGAATTATTCTGCATGAGCGAGTCACCCCCAAAATCACTGTCCAACTCCAGGAAACTCAAATAAGGGAAACATATTTCTTGCCAATTCGCAATATTCTAAACCTCTGGGTTGAGCTCTCCTCCGTATTCCTGCAAAAAAATTTTTTGGTACCCCTTGTACTCCTTCGCCAGCGGCTTCTCGGTCGGGCAATGTATACACCAAAAGCCTCCGCGCCCGTCCGACTGATTCGGTATCGCCACGCGATAGCCTCGCCGTCTGAATTCAAGGCATTGCGACGCGTCATAGAGATGCCATCCGGTGAATAAGTCCTCGCGCCATTCTATATCATATTGTGTCGCGATAAAAAGCCCGTCCACTGCCTCGACGTCTATCGCGTCGCCATTTGGCTCGCGAACCTCCGAGTCCACGATGCTCTCCGCCTCGCAGGCATGGAGCACCCTGCCGTACACGCGCAGCCCGTCCCACCATACCCCGCTCGCGGGCAGGCTGCGGCAACCGATGACTCCCACCGCGCCGATTTTCTCGTCAGCAAAAATTTCGATAAGGTCGTCAATGAGATTATGATTGACAATGAGCGTGTCCTGATGAAGATAAATTTTATACCTCGCCTTTGATTTTCTCATCGCCTCATTGTAGCCCGCCGCCATCGAGGACGCGCCGCGCACCGCGATATATTCGGCAGTGAAGCCCTCGGGCAGCCTCACGCTCTTTTGATAGAGCAGCGACTCGCTGTACCACGCCTCATCGTTGACGCATGTGATAAAAGCGACCGTCTTGCCCGCGTCATGCTCAAAATTCATTTCACTCTTTTCATCATAGTCACGGGCATCATATTGGCTCACATCATGGAGGGCAGCCTCTCTGTTTTTTTGCAGTCTCTCCTTGTAAAAAACGGTTTCCTCAATGAAATCTCTCAAATATTCATCATCTATTTTTTCTCTCTCGCATAGCTCGCGCAGTCTCTCACCGTTCGCCGCCGAGTCAATGCCGTGCTCGATTCGCCTCAAAAGCGTCACCAGCTCGCGGCGTGTCACCGGCGTGTACCTTGACTTTATCGCCGCGATGCTCGGCATGGATTTATCCGCCTTCACTAGCCACGTCACGACGCTCAAATCATCGCCGTAATTCTTGAAGCCGACATCCGACAATTTTTTTATGAACGGCTCATCCTCTTTGCCGAAAATCGGGGAAAATGTGACATTTTTGTAAAACGACGCCATCAGAAGAATCTCGAAATTTTTGCGCGTGAAAAGGCGGCGCACTAAATAGTGATACCGCCCATCCATCAGCTCCGCTATAACGCGGTGATACCGTATGTTGTTAAAGCTAGTGAGCAAAAATCCCGTGTCCTTTATATATGTGCCAAATCCCGCCGCTATGTCCTGCGGGTTCGCGGCCGTCTCCAGACAAAGCGGCGCGATGATGATGTCGAGCGATTTTTTCTCGTACGGCAGCACCGTCTCATGATAGTCGAGTATGTCAAAGCTCACATCCAGCTCATCATATTTCCCCTGCCGCGCCTCGTCCTCGTCGCCCGTCACCGCGAAAATCTCGGCCCTCGGGTAGCGGGCGCGCAGCAGTGGCAGATACTCATTTGCCTCAACCGTCAG
>JAFTAB010000014.1 GCA_017458745.1 Schwartzia sp. (in: firmicutes)
GCTTTCCCCCGATTTTGAGTTTTTACCCCAATTATCCCATATTATATTTATTTTGCTCGTCATTGTCAACGAAATTAAGAACCTGTTTTTACAAGCGCCATGAACCGATTATGAAAACAGATTCCATGAAAAATACTATCAGGAAATATTCATAATATTAGCTCCCTTGATATTAGCTCCCTTGCTGAAAGTCCTTCTGAATCTTTCAAAAACCTATATAACTTTCAAATCCAAGCATATACAAAGCTAATGCAAACGACCCGTTTCTCTTATCTGCAATATGTTGCAATTCTTCTATCACGGTATCATGTGGGACCTTTACATTATCAGAGCCGACGACAACTTCTTGAATTATTGAAGGCAGAACCATACACATTTTATAAAATGCGTCGGCTTGGCCTGTGACAGTTTTATAAAATTCGTCCATGCTGACACGACGAATACGGCGATGCCTTTGTTTTGCACCATCGACAGATACTGACCATGTTATATTTTGCGATTTTTTTGCTATCGCCTCAACCAAGAAGCATGCGCAATCATCATCAGATAATAATTGCCCCTGCATCTTCATATATGTTTTAGCGCTTGAAGCAGAGTTCATTGTGTTGTGCTTGTTTTTCATCTCAACATATATCGTCTTGACATTGCCACATTCAGGAACATCAATTCTTTTATCTTTTGAAAAAATAACATCCCATCCTGCCTGCGGCACAGTGCAGCCATCCATATATTGAAAAATTCGTTGATGAAAATATCCTATATCATTATTATTTGATTTATCTCTTTGCCGAAATATCTCATTTTTGATAATCTCTTCCCAGCTATACTGATAAACGGTTTTGTCAAAAATCAATTTGATAGGGTCAACGATATTGCTGTTAAACCGTTTCAAATCATACGGAGCTAATTTTTCGCCATATTGCTGTATGGTATTTTTAACATGGCATCTGAAATCTTCCTCGGAAATAAAATCTAATTCCCACATTTTATTTGTTCCAGCCCTTTCCTAATTTCACAAGCTATGTCATAAGCCAAGTTCACCGGGACGGCATTTCCAACCTGCTTATACTGGCTTCCCACAGTGCCGCAAAACTTCCACTCATCCGGAAAAGATTGTATTCTTGCATTTTCCCTGACATTAAAAGGACGCGGCTCTAAAGGGTGACAGCGTTCAGTTTGCTTTTGCGTCGGAGAAGTCAAAACCGTCAATGAGGGTTCGTCCATGCTCATGCGGCGCAAGATTCCCGTTCTTCCACCGCCCATATACCAACAACTTTTCATATAATCCTTTGCAATATCTTCCGGAATATCTCTCCAATATCCTCCCGGCGGAACAAGTTTGAAAATGTCACGTTTATACTCGGAATACTGTGCTCCTACACTTTCGGGAACATCTTTTAGGACATCACGCAGCACAGGCTTATATTGATGCGGCTCCGGAAAGTCGATTGAAATTTTTCCCACTAAGTCATTACGAACACCGATTGTTATAAGGCGTTCCCTTTTCTGCGCGTTCCCATAATCCCAAGCGTTCAATATTTTTTTTTGAATGGTATATCCGCTTTCGGTAAAAACATTTACAATGGTTTTATAAGTCCGCCCCTTATCGTGCGACAACAGGCCACGAACATTTTCAAACAGAAAAACTTTAGGTTGCAGCTTTTGCAAAAAAACCGCGTAATGATAAAAAAGTGTTCCCCGTGCATCTTCCAGCCCCAAACGCTTTCCGGCATAAGAAAATGCTTGGCACGGCGCACCACCTGAAAGCAAGTCCAATTCCCCAACTTCCAAATGAAAGAATTTCGATAAATCCATTATTGAAATATTTGCTATATCATCACAAATTACATTCCAATTTGGGCGATTGGTTTTAAGAGTATTTGCAGCATCTTTATCAAGTTCTATAAGAGCAGTTGTCTCAAACCCGGCCTTTTCAATCCCTAATGCCAGCCCTCCTGCCCCGGCAAACAATTCAATAGCAGTAAGTTGAGGTGTACTTTTTTTAGATAGTCTGCCGTTAATGGGTTGGTTCAATTCCACGACCAATAACCGCCTTTCTAAAAAGTTTGAGTTTAATTTGACTATCACAGGCATTAGCCGATTCCCTAACTTCTCGGCGTTTCTTTGATCAGCGCCACCTTATTGTCACGCGTCATCTTTTTTATCTCGCACTCGCGGCTCATCGCCTCCTCCTTAGTCGAAAATTCCTCGACGTGGACGAAACGAGCCGGCCTTTTCGATCTGGGGCGCGTGTACTTCGCGCCGCTGCCCGAATTGTGAGAGGCAAGACGCTTCGCGAGGTCGTTGGTCCAGCCGGTGTAAAGCGTGCCGTCGGCGCACTCCAAGATGTAAGTGTACGCGGCCATCATTTCGCGTCGGGAAGATTCAGGAGCTTTATGCCCTCTATCTTTATATCGACGATAGGTCGGTCATTGTATCCCGTTGGCACCCTGCCGATGTTGTGGACGACGTCCATGCCCTCTATCACCTTGCCGAATATGGCGTGATGGCCATTGAGCCACGGCGTCGGCGCGAGCGTGATGAAAAACTGCGACCCGCCCGTGTTGGGGCCGGCATTCGCCATGGAGAGGATGCCCTCGCTGTCATGCGCGAGCCCCTCGCCGAACTCATCGGGTATCTCATAGCCGGGGCCGCCGCGTCCCGTGCCCGTCGGGTCACCGCCCTGTATCATGAACCCGTCAATCACACGATGGAATATAGTCCCGTCATAAAAATTGTCGCTCGCGAGGTCGATAAAATTCTGCACCGTCTTCGGCGCCTTGTCCATGAAAAGCTCAATGCGAATCTCGCCCATGCTCGTCGCGACCACTGCCACTGGATTATCCAAATTGCTCACTCCTCCGTTCCCTGCCGCAAAGCAGGACGATGTCATCAAAATCATCGTTGCAATTATAGCAAATATTTTTTTCATGTGCATCACCTTTCCCAAAACATTGTCAGACATCACCGAGCCACCCGCCGGATAACTCTCTTTTTATTTCCCCTTAAATTCACCGCCCTTTCTGAGCGTCATAGTCTCGCCCGATTCCCTCGGTGACCAAGTCGGAATCTCACGCCCCGGCTCAAAGAATTCCTCGTCGGGACGCCACCTTGGATACCCAACGCTGTGCATCGTGACCAGCGCGCGGGTATCGGTGCGGCGGCAAAACTCCCTTGCCCCCCACGTCATTGAGTCCCCCAGCCTGCCATCGACAGGGAAAAAAGCGATGTCAAACATCATCCCGTCGAGCTTTTTCATCTGCTTCATAAAACCGTTTCGGGCAAAGCTGTTATTCTCAGGGGTGTCGCCCTCCCAGTGCCACCAGTTGAAATCCCCCGCATGGAATATGCGCCATCCTTCGATCTCGACAAGAAATGACGTGCCCTCGTCCGTGGAGTCAAACGAGGTCACTTTTATATTATCGCCGTCAAAGCTGTCATACTTTGATAGCCATGAGGTCTTATCCGACGGGAAATTCCTCGGCGACGACACAGAGCGAATGTCCTCGCTCAAAAAAAATCTTGACGCCGCATCGGCGTATTTCGCAATTTCGGGGCTGAAATGATCAAAATGAGCATGGGACGCGAAAACATAAAGGCGCGGATGATTTTTTGCCGCCTTGTCCACAGCATGAGTGACATCACGAAAATCATCAAAGACGAGCGCGAAGTCCCCGCCGACGACAAGAAACCCGCTGTTCAGAAGATAAGTCACAGTAACCGAGTCAGTCAAAATATCACCCACTCCCAATAAAAAATCTTAATTTCCAAATGCCCGCCTAAAGCAAAAACTTATATTCTCCAATTTTTGGATGAAGCCATGTCATTTCCGTCATTTTGCACAAGTCAATGATACGCATGTCACGCGCCCATGTCAAGAATAATCCATTGGCTATTATGCGCATAGCCATACATATTGTTCGTGCAAATAAAAACACTTAATGGTATAATTTTTGCGGTTCAATTTTTCCGACAAATAATATTTTTTGCTTTCTGCAATATATTTGCAGTTTTGCAGTCACGAAAGGAAGCCCGCCATGCCAAAGACCATCATTCTTGCTTGCCCCACATTGAGGCAGGAACTCCAAAAAGCCATCAGCCTCCACGACTCCGGCTCGCCGGTGTATTTCCTGCCGCGGCAGCTTCACAATGACCCCAAGGAGCTTTATCGCTATTTGCAGGACAAAATTGACCGCCTTTATAATGTGGAGCGGATCGTCGTCTGCGCCAGCCGCTGCGGGGGAGGGACGGCCAACCTGAAGGCAACCTCCGCGGATTTGATTCTGCCCCGCACAAGGGACTGCCTTGACATCTTGCTTTCCGGCGGCAGCTTGAATGATTTGGAAAGAGATCTTCACGGCATATACTTCACGGCAAGCTGGATGGAGTTTGCCAAGGAATCGGAAATTGACCTTGCCCAGTTGACGGAAAAGATGGGAAGGCTCGCCGCCGAGGACTATCTTCGCCGCCTTTACAAGTCTTTCCACAACTTTTACATCATTGACACGGATTGCTACGACGTGCAGGAAGTGCGAGACTACATCGCCCCGCTGGTGAAAATTCTTGACGGCAGCATTACCGTTTTGAAGGGCAAATTCGGGATACTCCATAAAATTGCCATGGAGAATTTTGATGATGATTTCATAACGGTTCCTCGCGGCAGCGTCGTCGATGGTGATGTCTTTTTGAGGAATGAGTAATAAAGTAACATATAGGCTGTCATAAACGAGGTGGGAGAAATGCAGTATGAATGTAAAATCACGGTTTTGGAGACGAAGGTTTTTCCCGATTATCAGGAAAAATATCTTGCTGACCCCAAATCCGGCGCTTGTCCCTGCTTCAAGGCGGGGGACACCTTTGTCCTGAAAAGGACTCCCGAGCAGGACGACTTCTATCATCTGATGAACGGAAAATTCTGCGGGGAAGCGTGGGACGCCATCAGCAGATATGTATATGCGGCTCTTCAGGGCGGCTCTATTATGCGCCAATGGACAAACGACGACCGCATGATGATTGCCTGTTGCAACGACGGCACGCGGCCGGTCATCTTCAAGATTGAGCGCATTGATATTCCCGAGACAGAGGATGAGCGCAAATGGCTGGAGAAACAGAACTTCAAAAATTCTGCCGCTGATGCCTACACAGGATAGAATGAGACTTATCAAGCGTGGGTCGTGTCACCCGAAAGCATCGTAAAAAAAATCTACAAGTTCATGCTCAATGCAGCATAAACTTGTAGATTTTTTATTTTTGCGCGGCATGCCTCATTTTTTCATTTCCTCGTCGCGCTTTTTCAGCAGCTCCGCGATTTCGACGCCCGGCAAGGTGAACCCCCTGCCCATGACCTCGTTCGCGTCTATCACTATCATGAACGCCTGCGGGTCGAGGCTGTCCGCTATCCTTTTTATCTTCGCTATCTGAGTGAGATTGACCGCCACGAATAGCACTTTTTTCTTCTTATGATAAAATGCGCCCTCCGCGTCGAGAAATGTAACGCCCCGCCCGACCTCGTGTATGATGCCCTCGGCTATCAGCTCCGTTCGCTCGGATATGAGCAGCACCGCCTTTCTGCTCACGAACCCCGCGACCACCTTGTCGGTCAATTTCGCGCTCATGAACATTGATATCAGCGTGTACATCGCCGGCTCCATTCCGAAGAAGAACGCCGACATCGCCATTATGAGGCAGTTGAATCCAAAAATCACGCTGCCAAAATTGAGCGAGTAATATTTTTTGATAATCGCGGCCACGATGTCGAGCCCGCCCGAGCTGCCATTATTGCGAAAGATGATGCCATACCCTATGCCGTTTGCCACGCCGCCGAAAACAGCGGCGAGCATCGGGTCGGTGACCGGCATCAGCTCGCGCAGGAAGGTCGTGGCGTCGAGGCATACCGAGAACATCACCGTGCCGAATATGACATCGACGATGTACTCGCGCCCGAGAGTCCTGTACGCCGCAATTAAAAGAGGGATATTGTAGACGAGCACCTGCGCCCCGACCGGCAGGCCAAAAATAAAATAAACGACGATGCCGATGCCGGTCAGCCCGCCCGACAGCAGATGATTCGGCATCAGGAAAAGATTTATTGAGCCGGAGCTTATGAGGCAGCCGAGGCATATCCCGAGGGCGCGAATGAAATGAGCCAGCGTCATCTTGCCGCTCCCTCGTCCATGTTGTCGATGACGCTGCCGCCGTCTATGCCGTCGCCCTCAAATTTCGTGAAGCGGCCGTCATCCCCGGAGCGCTTTTCCCTCTCAATCGCGCTCATGTCGATGCCATGCTCCCTCATATAATACGCGTTCACCTCGCTCGACTCCCAATCGTCGAATTGCTCGTCGGCCTCCTCGACGGTGAGCGGCAGGCTCGTGATGCGCCACGACATGAGCGTATTCATCATAGGGTCGATGCGCAGCATCAGTCGCTCCTTTTTATTCTCCGGGTTGCGATAGATGCTGTATGTCATGCCGTCAATCGGCACGCGCTCGCCCTTGCCGAACGCCCTCGCCATGCAGTAGCGCGTCGCGCCGTACCTCACATTGTCCCTACCGACGTATTTCTCGTCCTCGATGACGATATCGACTACCCGCTCGTCCGCGCCAAAAACGCCGACGAAGATGTGCCTGTCAAAGACGTAATACTTCACGTGCCAGCCGAAAACGCTCTTGTCCCTGTCGAAGAGTACCTCCCCGAAGGCTTTCGTCAGTGCCTCCATGCTGGCAGGCTTGTCGAGCACGACACCCCTCACGCTGAAATCCGACGCCCTTATCTCCGCCCCTGCCATCGGGGAGCCAACCAGAAGCATCAAAAACAGCGACATGATTGAAATAATTTTTTTCATTTTAGCATCCCTTATCCGAAATAAATTAAATTTCTTTTTGAGTATAGCACAATTTTTTATACTTATCCTATAATTCTGTGATATAATCGTAAAAAAGAAATTAGATTTTTTATCCTATGTTTTGCATCGGATAAAATGAGACTTATTCAGTGGGAGTTTTAGACTCCCATTGAATCCAGTCGAATTTATCCATTGCCTTATGGGCGCTTATCTCCCGCTTAAAAAGCGGGAGTATTAGCGACCGTTAGCATCGGATAAAAATCAATGATGCAGGGAGGCCGCCAATGAGGCAAATTTCATTTTTCATAAAGACGCTTTCGGATCTTCCCGCTTGCATCGACGCTTTTTGGGATGAGTGCCCCGAGGGTTCTCATCATATACTCGTCTCCGTGTATTCGGGCTGGACCAGCGGGGCAAAGCTGCACAAGCTCCTATCCGATATAAAGAAGGAGCTTCCCGGCGCCATCATCGCGGGATGCACCACGGGCGGAGAGATATTCGCCGGCACCGTGAGCGACAACACCACAATACTCAGCTTCATGATTTTCGACAACGCGCGGCTCAATATCCGCGTATATGACCTTTCAGTCAAGAGCGGGAACGAAGCGGCAGACGATCTGATTGCGAGCATCGGCCGCATCGGCACGCCCGTCGGCATCGAGCTTCTGATGACTCCGCCGAATCCCTCCGTCTATCAATTCCTTCGCAGGCTATCGGCTCTGCCGCCGAGCGTCCAGGTATTCGGCGGCATCGCGGGCGAGACCGAGGATGCCGGGCAGTACGTTTTCACGGCGAACAGGATATTCGACAACGCCATCATAGCTATATGCTTCCTGGGCGACAATCTGCGCGTGCGCGTCCACAGCTGCCTCGGATGGACTCCGCTCGGCCGCTCGATGCGCATCACTCAGATGAGAGGCGACAACACGATCGTCACTTTGGATCATCACCCCGCGATTGACTTCTACGAGCGCTACCTCAAGATAACGCCCGAGACATTCAAGGAGGAGCGTCTCGTCTTCCCCCTGCTGTTCGAGCGCAACGGCAAGACCATCGCGCGTATGCCGAAGGACAGCCATGATGACGGCTCGCTCACGCTGTTCGGCGACTGCAAAAAGGACGAGCATGTCCGACTCGCGTATGGCGACCCTTCCTCGATCCTGTCGAGCGTGCGGGACATGCAGCTGGAAGTAGCGACATTCTCGCCGGAGGCAATCGTCATATTCAACTGCCTGTCGAGGCGTCTTTTCCTTCGCTCGGACTCGCATTTCGACGTGCGCTCTTTCCCGCTCATAGCGCCCACCGCCGGCGCGTATGTCCACGGCGAGATAGCGCGCCAAGGCAGCGAAGCGGTGCTGCTCAACATGAGCATGCTCGCAGTGTGCATGAGAGAGGGGCCGGGCGTCGAACCTAAGAAGATAGAAATTCCTCTGGAGGAGCACCTCGACAGAACCATGCGCGTGGTCCAGCGTCTCGCCCATTTCATACAGGTGACTACCTCCGAGCTGGAGGACGCGAATCACCAGCTTGCCCGCCTCGCAAAAATCGACAGGCTCACGGGCATATTCAACCGCGGCGAGATAGAGTCCATACTCCAAAAGGAGATAAACGGCAAACGCAACAAAGAGGAGCCAATCTCGGCAATAATGATTGACCTCGACGACTTCAAGAAAATAAACGACACTTATGGCCACGCCATCGGCGACCAAGTGCTCCAGTGGGTAGGGCGCGTGCTGCTCCGCAACACGAGGCGGCGTGACGCGGCGGGACGCTGGGGCGGCGAGGAATTTCTCATCCTGCTCCCCGGCGCGCATCTTAAAGCAGCAGCCGATATAGCGGAGCGCATCCGAGCCCAGATCGCATCGGAGCCCATCCTCCCGGACGGCAAATGTATCTCGGCCAGCCTTGGCGTCGCGGAGTTCCCGCGAAGCAGCTCATTCAAGGCCTTCTACCGCGCTCTTGATGACGCGCTCTACCAAGCAAAGGCGCAGGGAAAAAACAGGGTCGTGTCGGCAGAAAACGAGCAGCATGGAATTTAGGGAGCCTCTGATAATGTTTGCCAATTCGCCACGCTCCGCTTATTAAAACAGTCGAATTTACCCATAAGCATCAAAAAAATCTCGGCGGGAAAATCCCACCGAGATTTTTTATAGCGCATCAATAATTTTTCGCGATCTGCTGGAAATATGCCTGCGGATGCGCGCAGACCGGGCAAATCTCCGGTGCCTCTTTGCCCTCGCAGACATAGCCGCAGTTGAGGCACTGCCAGATAATTTTCTCTCCCTTTTTGAAAGCCTTGCCGTTCTCGACATTCGCGAGCAGAAGATTATAGCGCTCCTCATGTTCCTTCTCGATTCTTGCGACCGCCTCGAAAAGAGCCGCGATTTTGTCAAAGCCTTCCTCCCGCGCCGTTTTTGCAAAGCCGGGGTACATGCTCGTCCACTCGTCATGCTCGCCCGCTGCCGCGTCCCTCAAATTTTCTGCCGTCGTGCCGATACTCGAGACAAGCTTGAACCAAATCTTTGCGTGCTCCTTCTCGTTAGCCGCCGTCTCCTCGAAAATGTTCTGTATCTGGACATATCCGTCCTTTTTCGCCTTCGACGCATAGTAGGTGTACTTGTTCCGCGCCTGCGACTCCCCGGCAAATGCCGCCCACAAATTTTTCTCGGTCTGCGAACCCTTCAGCTCCATAAAAACATCTCCTTCATTCACGCGAGATAGTCCCGCAAAATTATACACATATATTATATCACAAAAACCCGTTACTTGAAAGCAGTCCCCCTTCGCTCAGCCACGCTGTTTTTTTGGATGCCTTCGGCGCCAATCATATGCGAAGGGGACAGCATATTTATTAAATTTTAATTTGACAAATAAAAAATATTATATTATCATTGCCGTAATTTAATCAGGCAAATCGTTGAGCAGGAAAAGTAGCAGCATTGATTTCGTCCAGCGAGCTGGTGACCGCTTTTGCGGAGGTGCGATGACCAGTCGAATAGATGATGTGAATGGTCCCGCGAGATTCCCTTGAAAGCTGAAAGCTGTGCGAGTAGACGGGAACGGCTGCCCCCGTTACAGGGCTAGGATATGTTAGTATCCGAAACGAGGAGAATACTGTTTGAATACTGTTTTTGTATTTTTGTATTTTTGTATTCTCGAATCAGGGTGGCACCACGATATTATCGTCCCGACAGTGAAAACTGTCGGGATTTTTTATTTCTCGATTGAGGTGAAAATGATGACCAAGGTCAAAATATGCGGCATCAGGAGCATCAATGCCGCAAAGGCAGCGGAGGAAAACGGCGCGAATTTCATAGGCTTCATATTTTGGCGAGGGAGCCATCGCTTCATCGAGCCCGAAACGGCAAGAGCCATCTCGCGTGACACGCGGGGCTGCGAAAAGGTCGGTGTCTTCGTTGACGAGGATGCGGGGCTGGTGAATGAGATTGCCGAGCATGTCGGCCTCGACTACGTCCAGCTCCACGGCCACGAGCCGCCCTCATACGCGGCAAAAATCAAAAGGCCCGTCATCAAGGCCTACCGCTTCGGCGATGACTTCGACCCCGAGGCAGCGAACGAGTACCCGGCAGAGCTAATATTGATTGACACCTTCAAAAAGGGACAGGTCGGCGGCACCGGGGAGCGATTTGACTGGCGAGGCGCGGCAAAGGAGACAGGCAAACTGCAAAAGCCGTTTTTGACAGCGGGCGGAATTTCAAAGGAAAACGTCAAGGAGGCCATAGATATTTTTCACCCGATGGGGATTGACGTGTCGGGGAGCCTTGAGGTCAATCGCGAAAAGTCAACGCGGCTTATAGAGGAATTTCTCGATTATTTCAATGAGATAAGATAAGGACAGGTGAGACAAAATGAAAAATATATTAGCCGAGATTATCGAGCAAAAGAAAGCCATCGTAAGCGAGGCAAAGATGAGCCTTCCTCTGAGTGACATAAAGGAGCGCGTCACGCCGTCGGGATTCAGAATGTCGCACAAGCTCCGCAGAGAGGAGTTCAGCCTCATAGCCGAGTGCAAGCTCCAGTCCCCTTCAAAGGGTCGCCTTTGCGCGAGCCACACGGTCACGGAGCTGGCAAGGATATACGAGGACAATGGCGCGAGCGTGCTGTCGGTGCACACCGACCCGCACTTCCTCGGAAAGAATGACGACCTCATCGCCGTGAGGAACGCCACAAAGCTGCCCATAATGCGAAAGGATTTCATCATTGACGAGTATCAGATTTACGAGGCGAGGATGCTAGGCGCGGATGCCGTGCTCCTCATCGCTAGGATACTCACCCCCCGCCAGCTCCTCTCGTATCTCTATACCGCATGGGGGCTTGGCATGGACGCGCTCATCGAGGTTCACGACAAAGACGACCTTGCGGCCGCGCAATCGACTCCCGCAGAGTTCATAGGAATCAACAACAGGAACCTCACGACTTTCACCACCTCAATCGAGAACACGATGACACTGATTGACAAGGTGGACGACAAGCGCACGATTATCAGCGAAAGCGGAATATCATCATTTGACGACGTGCTGCGGCTGCGCGAGGCGGGCTGCAACGGCATACTCGTCGGCGAGGGACTCGTCAAGGCAAATGACATCGCGGAGCAGACTAGACTATTCTCCGACGCAAAAATCGAAAAAAAGCAATCGGCATAAGATGATTAAAAACTGCGAGAAAATAAAACGAGACTTATTCAGGGGGAATTGAAAATGGCAACAGGAAGATTTGGAAAATATGGCGGACAGTTCGTCCCGGAGATAGTCATGCCCGTGCTGAAGGAGCTGGAGGCTGCATACGAAAAATACAAAGACGATGAGGACTTCAAGGCTGAATTTAACAGCCTGCTGAATAATTACGCGGGTCGCCCGACGCTCCTGTACTATGCGAAAAGGCTGACAGAGCATTACGGCAAGGGCAAAATTTATCTGAAGCGAGAAGACTTGCTGCACACCGGCGCACATAAAATAAACAACGCGCTCGGTCAGGTGCTGCTCGCGAAACGTCTCGGCAAGAAAAAAATCATAGCCGAGACTGGGGCGGGACAGCACGGCGTGGCCACGGCGACCGTCGCGGCACTTTTCGGGCTGGAGTGCCACATATTCATGGGCGCGCTCGACATCGAGCGTCAAAAGCTGAACGTCTTTCGCATGAAGCTGCTCGGCGCGCAGGTCATCCCCGTCACGAGCGGCACCGGCACTCTGAAGGACGCAACGAGTGAGGCGATACGCTACTGGGCGGCGCACATCGAGGACACGCACTACATCATCGGCTCGTCAGTGGGGCCACACCCCTACCCGATGATGGTGCGGGATTTCCAATCGTGCATAGGCAGGGAGATAAGGGAGCAAATACAGCGCGAGACTGGGGGCAGGATAGATTACCTTATCGCCTGCGTCGGCGGCGGCAGCAACGCCATCGGCACATTCCACGAGTTCAGGGACGACGCGTCCGTGAAAAAAATCGGCGTCGAGGCCGGGGGCAAAAGCGACAAGGTCGGCGAGAATGCCATGACGCTCTCGGGCACCGGCGAGCCGGGCGTGCTCCACGGCGCATACAGCTATGTGCTGCAAACAGACGAGGGGCAAATCGTCGAGGCGTATTCCATATCCGCCGGGCTTGATTATCCCGGCGTAGGCCCCGAACATTCATATTTCAAAGACGCCGGCATAGTGAAGTATGTCTCTGTCACCGACGATGAGGCACTCGACGCTTTCCGTCGCCTCTCGCGCACGGAGGGCATCATCCCCGCGCTTGAGAGCTCCCATGCTCTCGCGTACCTCGAAAAACTCATGCCGAGCACGAGCGAGGACGACGTAATAGTCGTGACGCTCTCGGGACGCGGCGACAAAGACGTGCAGATGGTGGCAAAGGTTCTTGGGGAGGAGATCTAAATGACGAGAATTGATAATAAATTCGCGGAATTAAAAAAATCAGGCAAAAAAGGATTATTCATATATATAATGGCCGGCGCGCCCGACATGGAGACGACATTTGAGGCGGTGAAGGCCGCGGAAAAATCCGGCGCCGACATCATAGAGCTTGGCCTCCCGTTTTCCGACCCGCTCGCCGACGGTCCCGTGATTCAGGAGGCAGGCATAAAGGCCATAAAGGGCGGCGCCACCCTGAGCAGCATACTTGACCTCATCGTGAGGATCCGCTCATTCAGCGACATACCTTTGGTCGGAATGGGCTACATAAACAATATATTGAAATACGGCAAAGAAAAATTCGTCAAGGACTTCAAAGAGGCGGGGCTTGACGGCGCGATTATCCCCGACGTGCCGCACGAGGAGAGCGCGGAGCTTAGAAAAATATGCGAGAGCGAGAATTTCAACTTTATCGAATTTGTTACGCCGGACACGACCGATGAGCGCATAAAGGAAATCTGCTCATCCGCCAAAGGATTCATCTACGCCGTGTCGGTGAACGGGGTCACGGGCGTGCGCGAGATTGACTACTCGGTCATAGGCAATGTTGCGAGGCGGGTCAAGAGCGAGACGAGCACGCCTCTCGCCGTCGGCTTCGGCATCGGCTCACCAAGCGCGGCCGTCTCAGCGGCGAAAAATGCCGACGCCGTCATAGTCGGCAGCGCGGTGGTGCGCCGCCTGCTGGACGGCAAGCTCGACGAGGCAGCGGACTTCATCGCATCGCTCCGCCAAGCACTTGACAAAATGAACGGCTGACAACACGGGGGTAATAAAATGACCGACATAAGAGAAAAGCTGCGCCCGTCGCTCGCGGGATTCAAAAAGCTCGCGCAGGCCTCCAACTTAATCGCGGTGACGACCGAGATCACGATGGATCTCGACACGCCCGTCTCCGTGTATCTGAAACTGGCGGGCGAAAAAAAAGGCTTCATTTTGGAGTCAGTCGACACGACTCATCAGCAGTTCGGGCGGTACTCGTTCATCGGCGCGGAGCCGTTCATCCGCCTTCAGATTTTCAAGAACAGGCTCATGATAAAGGAAAACGACTTGATGAAGTGCATCGACGGAGCACCGTCGGAGACTATAAAAAAATTTCTCTCGTCTTATACTCCGAGCGTCGCGGGCGACGAGCTGCCCCTTGAGAGCGGCGGGCTGGTCGGATACTTCAACTATGAGATTGCCGCGACATTTGACAGGATACGCGGCATGGATCTCGGCGACGAGGATTTGCTCGGCGAATTTATGGTCTGCCGCGTCATGATGATTTTCGACGCGCTCAGGAGCATCGCGAGGGTCATATGCCTCGCGCCCGTGAGCGACAAGGCGAGAATCGACGAATCGTATGAGCAAGCCGTGAAGAAAATGGAGGACATAAGGGAGAAAATAATCGCCGCCATACCAAGGGAAAGCGACGCCCCCAAGCCACGCGCCGACAAGGTTGACTTCATGAAGCGGTACGCCGCTCCCCCCGCCGGCATCATCGAGGCCATAAAAAAAGCGAAGGAATATATTTTTTCTGGCGACATATTTCAGGTCGTGCCGTCATTCAGATTCACCGAGAAAATCACAAAGCCGGCGTTTCATTTCTACCGTAGGCTGCGCCAGGTCAACCCCTCCCCTTATATGTTTTATCTGAATTTCGGCAGCACCAAGCTAGTCGGGGCTTCACCCGAGAGACTGATAAAGGTCGAGGGCGGCATCGTCCGCACGTACCCCATAGCGGGCACACGGCGGCGCGGCAAAAACGAGGAGGAGGACAGGACCCTCGCCGACGAGCTAAAAGCCGACGAGAAGGAGTGCGCTGAGCACTCGATGCTCGTCGATCTCGCCCGAAACGACATCGGCCGCATAAGCGAGCCGGGCACCGTGAAGGTGACAAAATTTCAGGAAATAGAGAAATTCAGCCACGTCATTCACATGGTCTCGGAAGTCACGGGAAAACTCAAAAGCGAGCTGTCCTCCGTCGACGTGCTTAGAGCGTCGTTCCCCGCCGGCACCGTGAGCGGCGCGCCAAAGCTGCGGGCGATGGAGATAATCCACGAGCTTGAGACTGTGCCTCGCGGCAGCTACGCGGGCGCCGTCGGATACTTGGACTTTCACGGCAACATGGATGTCTGCATCACTCTCCGCACGATGCGCATCGAGCACGACGACACGGCGTTCATACAGTGCGGCGCTGGCATAGTCGCCGACTCCGTGCCCGAGAATGAGTACAGGGAATTCCTGCAAAAGGGAAAGGCACTTTTCGAAGTCGTCGAGGAGGTGGAAAACGGTGTCACTGCTTTTACTTGACAACTACGACTCATTCACCTACAACGTCTATCAGCTCCTCGCGGAGCTGGGCGCCGACATGGAAGTCATACGAAATGACAAGACCACCGTCGACGAGATACGCAAAAAGAAATACGACGGCATCATAATATCGCCGGGGCCCGGCGTCCCTAGCGACGCGGGCATCACCGAGGAACTGATTGACGGCCTCAAAGGCGCGACCCCCATTCTCGGGATATGTCTCGGCCATCAGGCCATAGGCGAGGTATTCGGCGGGAAAATAATAAGAGCCTCGACCATAGTCCACGGCAAGGCCTCAAAAATAAATCACAGCGGCAAGGGAATATATGAGGGCGTGCCCCAGCATTTCGAGGCGGCGCGATACCACTCGCTCATCATCGAGCGCGCCAGTCTCCCCGATTGCATGGAGGTGACGGCGGAGCTTGGCGACGGCACGATAATGGGCGTCCGCCACAAGGCGTATGACATCGAGGGCATACAGTTTCACCCGGAGTCGATACTGACTCCGCTTGGCAAAAACATAATGAAAAATTATCTTGATAAAATTAGGGGCGATAAAAAATGATACAGAGGGCAATAGAAAAAATCGTTAGCAAGAAGGATTTATCATACGACGAGGCATATCAGGTAATGAGCGAGATAATGAACGGCTCCACGACAGTCGTGCAGAACGCCGCTTACCTCGCCGCGCTCTCGACGAAGAGCGCGAAGGCGGAGACCATCGACGAAATCTCTGGCTCCGCCGCCGCCATGCGCGATCACGCGACAACCGTCGACACGGGCGGCATGGAAACGCTCGAGATAGTCGGCACGGGCGGCGACCATGCGAACAGCATAAACATCTCGACGACGGCTTCATTCATCATCGCGTCGGCAGGCGTGAGGATAGCAAAGCACGGCAACAGGGCCGCCTCATCAAAGAGCGGCGCCGCCGACTGCCTTGAGGCACTCGGAATAAACATACAGCAGCCGCCCGAAAAATGCGTCTCGCTGCTTGACGAAGTCGGCATTTGCTTCATGTTCGCCCAGATTTACCATAAATCCATGAAATATGTCGCCCCCATAAGAAAGGAGCTCGGCATACGCACAGTCTTCAACATCCTCGGCCCGCTCACCAATCCGGCAAAGCCGACGCGGATGCTGCTCGGCGTCTACGACGACTATCTTGTGCGCCCGCTTGCCGAGGTGCTGACGAGCCTCGGCGTGAGGGACGGGCTCGTCGTCCATGGGCAGGATTGTCTCGATGAAATCTCGATAGGAGCGCCGACAAGCATATGCGAGTTTCACAGCGGAAAATATGATATGTACACGATAAAGCCAGAGGATTTTGGGCTGAGTCGCTCGACGAAGGAAGACATATTGGGCGGCTCCCCTCAGGAGAACGCCGCTGACACGCTCGCAATACTGCGGGGAGAGCGCGGCCCGAAAGGCGACATAGTGATAATGAATGCGGGCGCGGCAATCTACATCGCCGGCAAAGCGAAGTCGATAAACGAGGGCATCGAGCTTGCCGAAAAACTCGTGCAGAGCGGCGACGCCATGAAAAAGCTGGAAGCATATAAATCAGCCTCCAATAAATAAATAAAAAAACAGAACAGATTTGTTCCCTGCAGGAATAAATCTGTTCTGTTTTTTGTTTTTGCGATTTTTCTCGGGCAATCGCATTATATCTCGGTTCCCATGTCGTTTCTGAGCTGGATTGCCTCGCCTATGTGCTTGTCATTTATGTCATCCGAGCGATCCAGGTCGGCTATCGTCCTCGCCACTTTTATTATGCGGTCATACGAGCGCGCCGACAGCTTCATCTTTTCAAACACCATTTCGAGCATGGACTGAGCTTTTTCCGTCAGACGGCACGTCTTTTTTATCAGGGCGTGGCTCATCTGCGCGTTGCAGAAAAGATGATACGGGGCGAGACGCGAGAGCTGTATTTCCCTCGCCGCCATCACGCGCGCGCGTATCGCCTCGGACGGCTCCGCCCTCTTTGCGGAGGTCAAATCCTTGTACTCCACTCTCGGCACTCTCACATGGATGTCGATGCGGTCCAAAAGCGGCCCCGATATTTTCCGCGTGTATCTTTTTATCTCATTGGCCGAGCAGGTGCAGTGATGATCTTTGTCGCCGCTCCAGCCGCACGGGCAAGGGTTCATGGCCGCCACAAGCAGCAGGCGCGACGGAAAAGTGAGCGTCGCGTTGACACGCGAGACGGTCACCTCCCCGTCCTCCAGCGGCTGACGCAGAACCTCAAGCACCGACTTTTGAAACTCCGGCAGTTCATCGAGGAACAGCACCCCGTTATGGCTCAGAGTCACCTCTCCCGGTCGCGGTATGGTGCCGCCGCCTATGATCGCCGCGGCCGACGTCGTGTGATGAGGGCTGCGAAACGGGCGATTTTTTATAAGCCCACCGTTGCGCGGCAGCATGCCCGCGATGCTGTATATTTTCGTGACCTCCAATGCCTCCTGCTTCGTCATGTCGGGAAGTATCGAGTTGAGCCTGCGCGCGAGCATCGTCTTTCCCGCGCCCGGCACGCCGACCATCAGCACATTGTGCCCGCCCGCCGCCGCGACCTCAAGCGCCCGCTTTGCCAAAAACTGCCCCTGCACGTCGGCGAAGTCCTCCTCTATTTCGGCTTGGCCTCCATGCGAAAGTGTCTCGTCTGCAACCGACGCCGTAATTTTCTCCTTGCCGGTGAGGTGGTCTATCAGCCCCGCCAGCGACCTGACGCCATAGACCTCTATATCGTCGACGAGCAGTGCCTCGTTCACATTCTCCTCCGCGACGAACAATCTTTTTATGCCGTGCTCCCTCGCGTTTATGGCAATCGGAAGTATCCCGCGTATTGCCCGCGTCTCCCCCTCCAGCGATAGCTCCGCCGCGAAAAGCGCGCCATCGGTGCTTTCCTGCGAGACAACCCCATACGCCGCAAGGAGCCCCACCGCAATGGGAAGGTCAAGCCCCGAGCTGTCCTTTCTGATGTCGGCGGGGGCGAGATTTATTGTCACCTTTTGCTGCTTTATCTTTATGCCGGAATTTTTAATCGCGGTTCTTACCCTTTCCTTTGATTCCTTCACGGCTGTGTCGAGAAGCCCCACTATGTCAAACCCCGGGAAACCGAATGAGACATCGACCTCCACGTCGATGAGCACGCCATTCACCCCGAACGTCGTCGAGCCGTACGTCTTTGCGAACAAGCAACCTCCCCCTTCCAAACAACAAACTGCTGTCATTATACATGAAAAACAGACTGACGTAAATAAAATGAGACTTATTCAGTGGCAGTTTTAGACTCCAACTGAATATAGTCTCATAAACGCGGAAATTTTTTGCCCGACATGAGGGAGACCTTATTTTTATACTTTCTGCCTGCGTTGACGATAGGCGGGCGAGCGGTTATAATGGACAAAAGGAATAAAATGAAAAAGGGGGTGCGCAATATGGCGACCATCAGCTTTGACAGGAGAATCGAGCTAAAGCCGGAGGACGTGGATCGTTTTCTCGA
>JAFTAB010000085.1 GCA_017458745.1 Schwartzia sp. (in: firmicutes)
GAATCAAAATCCCGTCCTGCTGGTAAACAATGAGTGGGCACTCGGATGGATAATGGAAAATAATCCGGACTTGGAGCTTCACAATGTCCCGATAGATAAAAAAGCGGTATAGTAATTATCCAATATCCGATGCTCGTGGGCGATTGCAAAGCATATGACGAGTCGGGCATAAGAAAACGCAGAGAAAATTTTGGCAAAAAGTCTCAAAATTTTCTCTGCGTTTTTGCATGATATTACGAATTTGGTCTCATGGATAATCAAAGCGAAGGTCGGCCAAAAACCGGCGTATCAATGATTCGTAAAACCTCTTGATTCGTAGTATCGTATATGGTACTATAATAGCAGGAGGTGGGGAATTGAGCAAGTGGGAAAAACTTTTGGAGAAGATAAGGAACAATCCTAAGACAGTCACCTTCGAGGAAGTGGACAAGGTGATGAAACGGCTGGGCTACGAGGGCAAGTTTCCACGAAGCGGGTCAAGCCATTGCACCTACCGAAAGCCGGGGCACACGCCTGTTACAGTTCCTTGGTACGAGCCATACGTTAAAGAGGAATATGTGAAACAGGTCATCGAGGTCATGGATGAGGAATAAGCGTAAGGTGGCGGAAAAACGCCGTCAAGTGCATGACATAAAAGGGGGCGCACTTATGGAGGGAAAAAAGACCATAGAGTATTATATGGCTCTGCCGTATCAGGAGGTCATTGTGGCAGCCAAGGAGGGTGGCTATTTGGGGTATATTCCCGAATTGAAGGGATGTATTACGCAATCGGAAACAAAGGCGGGCATACTGGATATGCTGGAAGATGCTAAGGCTTGCTGGTTAGAGGCAGCTTTGGAGGATGGCATCGAGATACCGGAACCGCAGGATGAAAACGAGTACAGCGGAAAGTTCAATCTGCGTATTCCAAAGAGCCTTCACAGGACATTGGCCTTGACCGCGAAACGGGAGGGAGTGAGCCTGAATCAAATGGCAATGTGTGCCATTGCCAGCGGCTTGAATTCGCCAATCAAATCCGTAACAAACGGATAACCAAATATACAGACGGGAGGGTATTGCTTTTTGGAGCGATGCCCTCTCTTGTATTTTACAGTGTTTCTCGCATTTCTTTCACTACCTTCTCTAGTGTCTCGGGCAGCAGCCTTATCCCGTATCCGATCAGGAGCGGCGAGGTTACCATGCGGGGCATTGCCTTTATGGCTATTTTATCGTCCAAGTGATAGAAGAAGATGTTGTAACTGTCCTCGCTTTTCTTGAATCGGCTGACGAGGAAAGCGACAACTTTTTGCAGGTAGTCCGACATAGTGTCCAGATGCTCTTTGTTTCCTATTATATTGAACTCGCCGAATCCCATTCGCGGGCGAGTCGCCGCGTTGAGAGTCACGCCGTCTTTCTCAGCGACGGTGATGCCGTCGAATGACCCGCGCTCCGTCATGAGCGACGGGTCGACATCGCGGAGGCCGACTATCTGCATGTGGGGGTGGCGCATCGTCCCACCCGAAAGGTGGCCGTGATTTTTGTAGAGTATCACGGCGCTGTATTTGCCTTCCGATTCGAGCCGCGCCCAGTGGCGCACGGCAAATCTCATCAGGCCTCTCATGTGCTCCCTGGTGTAGTCCGGCATATCAATGCCGCAGCGACTCGCCTCGATTAGCACGAACATATCGCTGCCTTTTATCACGTTGTATTTATTTCGCAGCAAGATGAACTCGCCCTCGCGGTCGACGATGTTCGTCAGATTGTCGGCGTCGCAGAATGGGCAAGAATTTTCACTGTTCACGATGTTCTCGGGCTTTTTGCGGCCGAGAGCGAAGTCATATCGAATGAGGTTTATCTCCATGAAAAAATCTCCTTAAAATATGTGGTAGAATAGTCTGCGCATAAATGATATAATGGCAATACTGCAAAATTTTCAGAAACGATAATCAGGGAAATGCTAATAAATAAATTTTAGATTTGACTCACCATATGCGTCATGTCTTAAAATTTATTTATTGACGGCTCCCAAGCAACACATTCATTATTCTGTTTACATTATATAATGATTTGAATTTCATTTCAAATCGTGGCGGTGAGATTGTGGCTGACGAAATGCCAACTGAACGTAATATTGACAAGCCGAAAACCAAGGGCGAGTCGCTGATGAAGGGCACGCTTATACTCACGGTCGCGGGACTCGTGGTAAAGGTCATCGGCTCGCTCAACTGGATATTTGTGTCGAGAATATTGGGCGGCGAGGGCATCGGCCTTTATCAGATGGCTTTCCCAATTTATTTTTTTGCGCTCTCGGTTTCGACGGCGGGCGTGCCTGTCGCCATTTCGATTATCACGGCCGAGCGTGTCGCGGTGAAAGATATTTTCGGCGCGCGGCGTGTCTTTCATATATCAATGGTGCTGATGTTCATCACGGGCCTGTTTTTTTCGCTCCTGACATATTTCGGGGCGGGGTGGCTCATCGAGTATCATTTTATCCGCGACCCGAGGGCGTACTGGTCGGTCGTGGTGCTCGCGCCGACCGTGTTCTTTGTGACGCTTTTGGCCAGCTCGCGCGGCTATCTGCAGGGTTGGCAGCGCATGACGCCGACAGCAGTGTCGCAGATTGTCGAGCAGATTTTCAGGGTAATCACGATGATCGCGCTCGCGGATTTATTCCTGCCGTATGGCCTTGAGTACGCGGCAGCGGGCGCGAGCCTCGGCGCGGGAGCGGGCGCGGTCACCGGACTTATTGTCCTTGTATGGTATCACATAAAGCTCGACCGCGACATAGCGCGTGACTATACGCCGGATGAGCTGCTGCCGAAAGCGGACGAGAGCCGTGAGTCGTGGCAGAGCATCATAAAGAGGCTGTTCAAGCTGGCTCTGCCTGTCTCGGCGGCGAGCATCATGCTGCCCGTCGTGTCGAATCTCGACCTCGCCATTGTGCCGCAGCGGCTTGAAGTCGCTGGCTACACCGTGAACGAGGCCACGGAGCTTTTCGGCTATCTGACGGGAATGGCCGTGCCCCTCATAAATCTCTCGACGATTATCACGGCCTCGCTTGCCGTGTCGATTATTCCCGCGCTCTCCGAGGCGAAGGCGCTCAATGACACATCGCGCGTCTATGAGAACACGGCTCAGGGCATCAGAATTTCAAATTTTGTGTGCTTCCCTGCTTTCGTCGTCGTGTGCGTGCTTGCGACTCCCATCTCGTCGCTCATCTACAATGCGCCGGGGGCAGGCCCCGCCGTTTGGGCGTGCTCGTTTTCAATCGTCCTGCTGGGGCTTCATCAGGTCTCGACGGGCATCCTTCAGGGGCTGGGGCATCCCACCATACCGATGGTGAACATGGTCATCGCCGCCGTCGCGAAGGTGGTGCTCAACTGGACGCTCACGGCGATGCCGTCGCTTGGCATTATCGGCGCATCGTTCGCGACTGCCGCCGACATGGGAGTGGCGGCGATAATAAATATGTTTTTTATTGCAAAATATATTGGCTATCACATGGAGTGGGGACATCTGTTCAAGGCGTTGGGAGCGTCGGCGGTGATGGCGGCGGCTGTCAAGGGCTTTTATGACATCACTCTTTCGTGGTGGGGCATCGGCACGGTCTCGACTTTCGGCGCGGTCTTCTTCGGGTGCGTCGTTTACATCGCGGCCATGATAGCGATTGGCGGCATAGGCGAGCGTGACATGGAGCAGGTGCCCATGCTGGGCAGGCCGTCGATAAAATTTTTGCGTAGAATCGGAGTATTCAAGTGACATGAAACGATATGTTTTGGTATATAATCCTATATCCGGTCATTCGAGAGTCAAGGAGCAGCTTGATTACATGATTGACTCTTTTGAGCGTCGCGGCGCCATGACCATCCCTTATCGCACGAGGCTGGATGACACGGAAATGGCGGAGTTCATTCGTGAGGCGGCCCCGTCGGGGGTCTTGGCGATGGGCGGGGACGGCACGCTGAAAGAGGTCGTGACGACAATCGTGTCGAATAAGATTGACGTGCCGATAGCCGTTATCGGGAGCGGCACGTCGAATGACTTCGCCAATCATCTTGGAGTGACGAGCGACATCGAATCATACTTTGACAGAATAGTCGCGGGAAAGACAGAGCCGAGCGACATAGGCAAGGCGAATGACGAGTATTTTGTAAATGTCGCGAGCGCGGGGATGTTCACATCTGTCGCGCACGAGGTCAATGCGAGGCTGAAGCACGCCATGGGAAAGGCGGCGTACTATCTGCGGGGCATCGGGGAGCTGCCGAGCTTTCACCCGATGAGCCTGAGCGTCATAGCCGATGAAATAAAATATGAGATGTCGGCGTATTTTTTTATCATTGTCAACAGCACTATAGCGGCCGGCATGAAAAACGCCGCCCCGCTTGCGGACATCGCCGACGGAAAACTCGACATGCTGGCGGTGCACGAGTGCTCGATGAAAGATTTCGTGACGCTTGCGGCTCAGGTCATAGGCGGTCATGTCAGGCCGGATGATAAGAATGTCTTTTATATACAGGCATCGCGTATTGATGTGTCCACTGACGGCGAGGTGGAAAGCGACCTCGACGGCGAGCGCGGGCCCATGCTGCCGCTGAGGGTCGAGACACTTCATCACGCAATAAGATTATTTGTGTGATGAAAAATATTAATATTTTTCTCATGCCAAAATTTTAACAGAGAGCAGTACAAGGGGAGGTTTCCTATGACAAATATTCTTGATTATGATACCGTTGCGCTCGATGACGCGCACTCCGCGCTTGTTATCATCGACCAGACGAGACTGCCGAATGAGCTGAGCATACTTCATCTCACCACTCAGGAGGAAATCCATGACGCAATTTATCTTCTCAAGGTGCGCGGCGCGCCCGCGATCGGCGTGGCGGCGGCTTACGGCATATACCTCGCGGCGAAAAATATAAAGACTGACAATTATAAAGAGTTTTTGGCCAAATTCAATGAAGCAAAAGATTATCTCGCGTCGTCAAGGCCGACCGCGGTAAATCTCACATGGGCACTCGAGCGCATGAAGGGCATCGTGGAGATGAATATGGTGCTTGGCGTTGAGAGGATAAAGGAGCTCCTGCTTGATGAGTCGAGGGCGATTCAGCAGGAGGATATAGATACATGCCGCCAGATAGGAGAGTATGGGCTCACGCTTCTGAAAAAGGGCGACGGCATCATAACGCATTGCAACGCGGGGCAGCTTGCGACAAGCAAGCATGGCACGGCGACAGCGCCGATTTATCTCGGGCATGAGCGCGGATATGGTTTCCATGTGTTCTGCGATGAGACTCGTCCGCTCTTGCAGGGGGCGAGGCTCACGGCGTATGAGCTTATGAGCGCAGGCGTGGACGTGACCCTGATGTGTGACGGAATGGCGGCCTCCGTGATGAAGAAGGGACTGGCGCAGGCAGTCATCACCGGCTGCGACAGAGTGGCGGCAAATGGCGATGCCGCGAACAAGATAGGCACGCTGCCGCTCGCAATCGCAGCCAAAAGATTCAACGTGCCGTTTTACATCTGCGCGCCGTCATCGACCATCGACCTCGCGACGAGGAAAGGCGAGGACATCGTGATAGAGGAGCGCAAGCCGGAGGAAGTCACCGAGATGTGGTATCGCGAGCGAATGGCGCCAAAGAATGTGAAGGTCTTTAATCCCGCGTTCGATGTGACGGACTCGGATCTCATCACCGCGATAATCACGGAGCGGGGAATACTGTACCCGCCATACGACAAGGCAATCAAAAACATAATGTGAAATGTCAAAAAAGCAGAGTTACTGTATTCTGCTTTCTTTTTTTCAAATAATATAAATTTTTATTGGTTTGACTTATTGACTTTTTATATAAAGGGTAGTATATTCTTAATCAGAAGTTAGCACTCTTTTTCATAGAGTGCTAACAGATGTAAAAAGTGATTCATTTGATGTGGCGGGTGATGGATGTGGATGAGCGAAAGACGCGAATCCTTGAGGCGATTGTCAAGGACTATATAGAGTCGGCGGAGCCTGTCGGTTCGCGCACTCTCGCACGAAAGCATGACCTTGGGGTCTCGCCCGCCACGATTCGCAATGAGATGGCGGATTTGGAGATGCTCGGCTATTTGGAGCATATCCACACGTCGTCCGGGCGAATACCCTCGTCGAAGGGCTACAGATTCTATGTCGATGACCTGCTCCCGCCTCGCCCTCTCGGCGCGAGGGAGAAAGCACTCATCGACAAGTGGTATCGCGCGAAGGTGAAGGCCATTGATGAAGTTTTCAAGGAAACGGCTCGAATCATATCGCGCGTTACCGGAAACGTTTCCATGGTGCTTGCCCCGCAGATGAACAAGGCGGCTTTTCGCTGCCTGCAGTTTTTGCCTCTCGATGATTACAGGGCAATCGCGGTGCTGATGACTGACGCGGGATTCGTCGAGAACCGCATAGTGCCGCTCCCTGACGGGGCATCATTTGAGGATTTTCAGCGCATGGCGAGGGTCATAAATGACACGCTCGCCGGGGTGACGCTGGATGCCCTGCCTCCCGGCTCGCTGAAAAAAATCCGCGCGGAGATTGGCGACGAGGAAATTTATCAGGCGGCCATTGAGATAATCAATCGCTCGCTTGACAATGAGAAAAAGGAGCGCCTTTATCTCGGGGGCACAGGGGAGATGCTCTCGCAGCCGGAATTTCGCGACGTGGAGAGGGTGAAGGAAATCCTTCTGATGCTGGAGGAAGAAGAGCTGATGAGAGACATACTCCATGCTCATGTCGGGAATGGCCTCACGGTGTCAATCGGTCAGGAAAATGATTACAAGGGCGCAAAGGATCTCTCGATAATAACGGCGACTTACAGGCTGGGGGGAGAGCTGATAGGAACGATTGCGGTCATGGGGCCGACGCGCATGGAGTATGAGAAGGCGATGGCGCTTCTTGATTACATGAACGGTCACCTCTCGGAGGTGGTTCAAAAGTTCAGGTGGTAGCAACTGGGGAGGCGATAAAATGCAGTTCATGAAAGATAAAATGAAAGCAAAGGATGAGGCGAATTTGGAAGATATGAAAGAGGCCATCGACGAGGCGAAGATTGCCGAGGCTGACGGCAATCTTGAGGACTTCGTCGGCGGCGAGGAAAAGTCCGGAGCCGCAGGGGAGCCGCTTGATGCCGAGACGGTGCTCGCCGCGAACAAGGCGAATGAGCTTTTGGCAGCGAACGAGAAACTTGAGGCCGCGAACAAGGAACTGGAGGACAGGCTGCTGCGTCAGCAGGCGGAGTTTCAAAATTTCCGTCGCCGCACGTCGCAGGAAAAGGATGACCTTGCAACCGTCGTCACGCAGTCCATTGTCACCGATATGCTGCCGCTCCTTGATAATTTTGAGCGTGCTCTCGCCTCCGACAAGGACGCGGAGGGTTTCCGCAAGGGCGTGGAGATGATATACACTTCCCTTGCCGAGACGCTGAAAAAGCATGGCCTTGAGTATATTGACACCGAGGGCAAGAAATTTGACCCGAATTTCCATCAGGCAGTGATGCGCGTGCAGAACCCGGAGCTGGAGGATGACACGATAGTCGCCGAGATGCAGAAGGGCTACATGGTCAAGGGCAAGGTGGTTCGCCCGTCAATGGTTCAGGTGGTGGCAAATTAGGAACGGAATGAGATGAGTTGTGCAAATGGCGCAGAACAAATTTTCATGGGCAAGGCTGAGGAAGGAGCCGCAGCCCATGGGGATTCGGGAAAGCAGAATGTATAGCTTATTTCGTGACAGTTCCTGAGAATAAATTATCAGATTTGCCGATTATATATGAAGTATTTTGTTTATGACTATTAATAGGAGGAAAATAAAATGGCAAAAGTAATTGGTATCGACCTCGGCACGACTAATTCGGTTGTGTCAGTCATGGAGGGCGGAGAGCCTACGGTAATAACTAATCCCGAGGGCAGCAGGCTCACTCCGTCTGTTGTCGGATTCACGAAGGACGGGCAGAGGCTCGTCGGCCAGCTTGCAAAACGTCAGGCCGTGTCCAACCCCGACCGCACGATTGCGTCGATAAAACGCCACATGGGTGAGAAGGATTACAAGGTGACGGTGGACGACAAGAGCTACACGCCGCCGGAAATTTCCGCTATGGTGCTGCAAAAACTGAAGGCCGACGCGGAGGCGTATCTCGGCGAGACTGTCTCGCAGGCGGTCATCACGGTGCCGGCGTATTTCAACGACAGCCAGCGTCAGGCGACCAAGGATGCAGGAAAAATCGCGGGGCTCGATGTCCTTCGCATCATAAATGAGCCTACGGCGGCGGCTTTGGCGTATGGCCTTGACAAAGACAACGACGAGACGATTCTTGTCTTTGACCTCGGCGGCGGTACTTTCGATGTCTCCATTTTGGAACTTGGCGACGGCGTTTTTGAGGTCAAGGCGACGAACGGCGATACTCATCTTGGCGGCGATGATTTCGACCATCGCATTATGGACTGGATGGTCGCCGAATTTAAGAAGGACAATGCTATAGACCTTGCGGCTGACAAGATGAGCGCGCAGCGTCTCATTGAGGCAGCGGAGAAAGCCAAGATCGAACTGTCGACGATGATGCAGACGAATATCAATCTGCCGTTTATCACCGCCGGCCCGAACGGCCCGCTTCATCTTGACCTCACGCTCACAAGGGCGAAATTCAACGAGCTGACGAATGATTTGGTCGAGCGCACGATGGGGCCTGTAAGAAAGGCGATGGCCGACGCGGAGCTGTCGCCGTCGGATATAAACAAGGTCATACTCGTCGGCGGCTCGACGCGTATCCCGTCCGTGCAGGAGGCAATAAAGAATTATCTCAATAAAGAGCCGAGCCACGGCGTGAATCCTGATGAGTGCGTCTCCGTCGGCGCCGCTATCCAGGGCGGTGTCCTCGTCGGCGATGTCAAGGATGTCCTGTTGCTCGATGTCACGCCGCTCTCTCTTGGCATTGAGACGCTCGGGGGAGTATGCACGAAGATTATCCAGCGCAACACGACCATACCGACAAAGGCGAGCCAGGTATTCTCGACGGCAGCGGACAATCAGCCGTCGGTTGACATCCATGTCCTTCAGGGCGAGCGTGAGATGGCAGCAGGCAATAAGACACTCGGCCGCTTTGAGCTGTCGGATATTCCGCCTGCGCCGAGGGGCGTGCCTCGCATCGAGGTCACATTTGACATTGACGCCAACGGCATCGTCCACGTCTCCGCGAAGGATCTCGGCACCGGCAAGGAGCAGAAGATCACGATTCAGTCCGACAGCGGCATGAGCAAGGAGGACATTGACCGCATGGTCAAGGAGGCCGAGGCTCACGCGGCGGAGGACAAAAAGCAGAAGGAGAGCATCGACGTGAAGAACACCGCCGACAATCTCGTCTATCAGGCGGAGAAGTCGGTCAAGGATCTCGGCGACAAGGCAACGCCGGAGCAGGTTGACAAGGTGAAGGCCGCCATCGACAAGCTGAAAGAGGCACTGAAGGGCGGCGACACCGAGACCATAAAGAAGGCTACCGATGATCTGCAAAAGCCGCTCTACGAGATGAGCGCGGCGGCGTATCAGCAGACGCAGAGCGCGGCTGGCGCAGCAGGCGCGCAGGGGGCGGCTCAGGACGGAGCGCAGCCGGGCGCGGGCGAGCAGTCGGGCGGCAAGAAGGCCGATGATGACGTGGTCGATGCCGAGTACACGGAAGTGAAAGACGATAAGAAATAATGGAAATGATATTAGAGCGAGGGAGGGAGGTACGACATGAGCGAGAAAAGAGATTACTATGAAGTGCTCGGCGTGCAGAAAGGGGCGTCAGATGCCGAAATAAAAAAGGCATTCAAAAAGATGGCGCGAAAGTACCATCCTGACCTCAATCGAGATAACCCAAAAGCGGCAGAGGAAAAATTCAAGGAAGTCAATGAGGCGTACAGCGTCCTCTCGGACCCGCAGAAGCGGCAGACGTATGACCAATTCGGCTCGGCCGCGTTTGAAAATGGCGGCGGCGGAGCAGGGGCGGGAGCCGGCTTTGGGGGCTTCAGTGACTTTGGCGGCTTTTCCGGTTTCGGCGGAGACATGGGCGACATCTTTGACGCTTTCTTCGGCGGCATGGGCGGACGACGCGGGCGCAGGCAGGGCCCCGAGCGCGGCGCCGACCTTCGTTATGACCTCGAGATTGCGTTTGAGGAGGCCGCGTTTGGCAAAGAGGCGGAGATCACCGTCCCGCGCACGGAGAGCTGCGATGCTTGTCATGGCACGGGCGCGGCGCCGGGCACGGAGCCGGAGACATGCCCGACCTGCCACGGCACTGGTCAGGTGCAGGAGGCGCACAATACACCGCTCGGACGCATCGTCAATTCGCATCCTTGCAGCAGATGCCGGGGCACCGGCAAGATTGTCAAGAACCCCTGCCGCGAATGTAATGGCACGGGCAAGAAGAAGGTGCGCCGCAAGATTCGCGTGAAGATCCCTGCCGGCGTCGATGAGGGCTCGCGCATTCGAGTTGCGGGTGGCGGCGAGGCCGGCACCCGCGGCGGCGAGTCTGGAGATCTCTACGTCTATATTTTCGTCAGATCGCACAGGCTGTTCCAGCGTGACGGCACGGATGTGCTCTGCGAGGTTCCGATTTCGTTCGTGCAGGCTGCGCTTGGCGACACGATTGAGGTGCCAACGCTTGACGGCAAAGTCGAGATGAAGATACCCTCCGGCATTCAGTCGGGCACGAGCCTGCGCCTCAAGGGCAAAGGCATACCCTTCCTCAGGGGCAAGGGGCGCGGCGACCAGCACGTCAAGGTGAAGGTGCTGACGCCGCAAAAGCTCACGAGCGAGCAAAAGGAACTCCTGAAAAAATTCGCCGAGCTTGGCGGCGAGAATGTGAACCCGGAGCAAAAGAGCTTCACGGATTTGCTCAAAAAAATATTCAAATAAATATCCAAATAAATATTAAAAATATAAAAACAGCGACTATCGAATTATTTTTGCGGTGGTCGCTGTTTTTGTGTTATTATTTTTCGTGTAATTATTTTATTGGGAAGTGATTTTTGATGGGCGTGAAATTTTTTGACAGCCATGTTCATACGCGTTTTTCAGCCGACTCGGAGATGAGGGCGGAGGACGCGATTGAGGCAGCGAGGAGGCAGGGGATTGGCCTTGTGTTCACCGAGCACATAGACTATGGATATGTGGGCGAGAAGAAATTCTTATTTGACCCGATTGAATATTGGAAAACATACGAGCAGCTTCGCGGTGAAAATTTATCGCTGGGAGTGGAGATGGGATTGGAGCCGGGCAAGAGCCGGATGAGCCGGGAATTCATAGCGAGGGTGCCGTTTGATGAAGTGATTGGGGCGATACACCTGATCGACGGGAAGGACATCTACGAGCCGGACTGCTACGAGGGACGGCAGCAGCACGAGCTCTATTCAAATTATCTCAGGCTCATGGCGGCAATGGTGAGGGAGCATCCATATATTGACACGCTCGCGCACATCGACTACATCGCGCGTTATGCCCCTTATGACGAGCCGAATTTGACATTCGCGTCATGGCGCGAGGAGATAGAGGCCGTCCTTCGGGCAATCATTGAGACGGACACATCATTTGAAATAAACACCAGACGATTTTGCGATAGGCTGGCGATGAAAGAACTCGTCCCCATATTCAAGCAATACAAAAAAATGGGAGGGCGATTCGTGACGGTGGGCTCTGACGCTCATCGGCCGGATGCCATAGGGGACGGCTTTGAGCAGGCAAAAGAATTTGCGAGGGAATGTGAGCTGACGATAGTAACTTTCAGGGAAAGAAAAAGGATATTGGTTGAGCGGCAGTAAGGGGAAAGTCACGATAAAAAAATCGACACGCCCTAAAGAGAAAAGGGAAAAATGATTGACAAATCCAAACAGTGTGGATATAATAACCATATATTGAATATTCGTTGTCTACCCTCTGACTGTACGCTTTCCAGTTTGTCTTGGAAGTGCCGAACTCAGGGGGTTTTGTTCTATAAGGAGGAATATGGCAGTGGAAAAGACAGCGATTTTTGTGGATGGCGCTTTCTTTATCAAAAGGGCATTGCATATTTTTGGAGAACAGGAACCTGACCGCCTTGCCGCACTTCTTTGGAAGCATTGCCTTTATCATGTCTATCCCGAAAGACGGAGCAAGGAAGAACAGACAGAGGAACAGAAAAGATTGGATTTTCAGTATGCCCTTGAGCATCTGTACCGCATTTTCTTCTATGATTGCCCGCCGCCTCAAAAGAAGATGCACCATCCCGTTACAAAAGAATGTATTGATTTTGCTCGTTCGGATCGTGCATTGTGGCGGTTGGCGTTTCATGAAGCACTGCGCGAAAAGCGAAAAGTGGCGCTGCGAATGGGGACGCTTGACGAGGCAAATTGTGCGTGGACAATCAGCCCTACAAAAATCAAGGAACTTTACACGCACAAAATTTCTATTGATGATTTGAAAGAAGAGGACTACAAACTCACAGCACGACAAAAAGGAGTTGATATGCGGATAGGTATCGATATTGCTTCCGTATCATACAAAAAGCAAGCCTCACGGATTATCCTTATTGCAGGAGACAGCGACTTTGTTCCTGCCGCAAAATTGGCAAGACGGGAAGGCGTTGATTTCATCTTGGATTCCATGCACGCCCCCATAAAGCATGATTTACATGAGCACATAGATGGAAAACGCACGGTATTCCCTAACCCGAATAAAGCCATTCCGCAAGAGGACAGAGCTGAGAACACAAAATAAAAAAGTCCCGCATAAAGCAGAGCAAGATAGAAAGAAAATAATAGTTGAGCAATAAAATATATTAGGAAAAAAGACTCAATTCACAAAAAAGATAAAAAAACAGCTTAAGATTTTGAAAAAAAATACGATATAGTTTGTGACAGGCAGAAAAAAATGGGATATAATATGAGAAGGGCGGAGGAAGAGAACCGCCCGGGCGCCTCGGAGCGGGGCGCAGGCAAAGATAATAAGCGTGGAGCTTCCGGCGGCTTTACGGAACGCTAGCACCGGACGGAC
>JAFTAB010000086.1 GCA_017458745.1 Schwartzia sp. (in: firmicutes)
GGCTGAGGCACTGAGAATGGCGACGGTGTACGGCGCAAAAGCGGTGGGCGTGAAAAATCTCGGCGAGATAAAAGAGGGCGAGCTGGCCGACATAGTGCTATTTGACATGAGCGGCGCGGAATGGTGCCCGCAGTTCGACCTTGTTTCTCTTCTCGTTTACTCGGCGAGCGCGCACGATGTTGACACGGTGATCGTCGACGGAAAAATCCTGATGGAGAAAAAAGAGCTGAAGACATTGGACGAGGAAAAAATTCTTTTCGAGGCTAGAGAAGCGGCGAAAAGAATATCGGCGTGATTTCTGCGCTTGTCAGATATGACTTTCGTTTTTGGTAAATATTGATAGCAAATTTGAAAAGAGACTTATTCGATGAGAGTTTTAGACTCAATTTGAATAAGTCTCATTTTATATTATCTCGTTATATTATCTCGCCTTCGGAAAAACGGCGAGAGATAATGCGCGTAAACCTCGGCGGCTTTTGCGATATGCAAACGGTTGAAAAGAATGAGAAAAGATGATACACTAAAGGCTCAATGATACCGATTGAAAAGGGATTTTTAGATTCAAATGTTTTGGATTACAATTTGGGTGAGTTCTTTTGGAAATAAAGAAAAGAGGCAAAAATAATAATACCAAGTCCGCGAAAACGACGAGGGCAGCTCGCGCTTCACGCAGGTCATCGCGAAAGAGCAGGGAGCCTGAGAATGTCCGAGTGAAGGAATTGATTGGGCTTGTGCTTTGTGTCATCGCGGTCATATCGGCCTGCGGGCTGCTCGATTTCAACGTGGGCTTCGTGGGGATTTACTTTGCACGTTTTTTTGAGTATTTTCTTGGCATAGGCACATGGATTGCGATCATCGCGCTTTTTGCATTGGGCGTTTGCTTCATAGCGCGCCACAAGGGAGTCGAGCTTTCGAGAAAGAGCGCGGGATTTTTTGTGTTCTTTTGTCTTTGTCTTGCGATATATCATCACTCGGTCGTGCCGGCGGGAGAGGAGATATTGCCTCACAGCCTCGCCGGGGGAGGGGGGCTGCTCGGGGGCGGCGTGCTCTTCGTAATACGAAAATTTTTTGGCGTGGATGGCGGGCTGATAGTGCTCGGCGCGGGCGCGCTCGGATCGCTGCTGCTCGCGACGAAGTGGTCTTTGGCATCGGGCATAAAAAAGACGGCTGAGACGGCGCAGAGCGGAATCGCCATAGCGCAGAAGACTATTGAGAACACGTATGAGAAATATGAGCGTAACCGTGAGAGGAAGATTGACGAGAAAAAGAGGAGCGAGCTTTTCTACGACCAAGAGAAGGATGACAATTTCGCCGGCGCAATAGGCATCGAGGGCGAGCCGCAGCCATATCATGACGAGGGCTATGATGAGTACATCGAGCAATACGCAAGGGAGAACGCCGCCTATAATTTTGAGGCGGAGCAGCAACGTGAGAGCATTGCAACGAATAACGATAACGATGAGGGCAATGCGTCTGCGGGCAGTGAGGCTCAGGCTGCATTTGATAACGGGCAAATCGTATCGGGCGAGGAATCGCTTGCAGGAAGCGAGGACTCGCGAATGATTCATGGCGACGGCAATGAAAATGCCGTAAATGATGGCCCGGGTACATCGGCGGGGGCTCCTTTCCCGATAGAGTATGCTTCGAGCAGCAAGACGAATGAGACGCATGAGCCGCCTGCTCGTCATATTCAGACAAGCCTGCCGGAATATGATATTGATTCGCCGCGAAAGACGGAGAAGACGGAGGGGCTCATAGACGTTTTTGAGACGCAGACTATAAATAATAATGAGGAGAACGCTGCGCCTGTTGCGCCGCCTCTTGTCGCCGCTGCCCCTGCTCCTCCCGCGACGGAGCGTGGAGGCGATGAGAGTGATGGGGAGCAGGAAAAAGAATACGTGATGCCGAGCGTCACGGAGATACTTGACAAGCATAAGAAATCGTCGAATTTTGCTCTTGAGCTGGAGATACAGGAGAACGCGCAGACGCTCTCGCAGACGCTTGAAAATTTCAAGGTCAAAGTGAATATCGTGAACGCGTGCCATGGCCCCGCCGTCACGCGGTATGAGCTGGAGCCAGCCCCTGGGGTCAAGGTCAGCAAGATAACGAATCTCTCGGATGACATCGCGCTCGCTCTCGCCGCGTCAGCGGTGCGAATCGAGCCGATACAGGGCAAGGCGGCGATCGGCGTCGAGGTGCCCAATAAAGAACTGGAGGGCGTCATGCTGCGTGACGTGCTCGAAAATCAAAAGTTTGCGGCGGCCAAGTCCAAGCTCACTGTCGGCCTCGGCATGGACATAGGCGGGCAGGCGATATTCGCTGACATCGCCAAGATGCCTCATCTTCTCGTCGCGGGAGCGACCGGCTCAGGCAAATCCGTCTGCGTCAATACGATTATCGCGAGCATTCTTTTCAAGGCGCGTCCGGACGAGGTGAAATTCATCCTGATTGACCCGAAGATGGTCGAGCTGTCGAATTACAACGGAATCCCTCATCTGATGGTGCCGGTCGTGACGGATTCGCGCAAGGCTGCGTCGGTGCTCAACTGGGCCGTGCAGGAGATGGAGAAGCGTTACTCCAGATTCGCGGAGGCGGGGGTCAGAAATATCGAGGGCTACAATCAAAAGATGGAGGCAGAGGCGGAGAAAAAACTCCCTTCCATCGTGCTGATTATTGATGAGCTGGCTGACCTCATGATGGTCGCTCCCCATGATGTAGAGGACGCGATATGCCGCATCGCGCAAAAGGCGAGGGCGGCAGGGATGCACCTCGTGCTCGCGACGCAGAGGCCGTCGGTGGATGTAATCACGGGCATCATAAAGGCAAATATCCCGTCGCGCATCTCTTTTGCGGTGTCGTCCCAGATCGACTCGCGAACCATACTCGATATGTCGGGCGCGGAGAAGCTGCTCGGCAAGGGCGACATGCTCTTTTGCCCGGTCGGCGCGTCAAAGCCGACTCGCGTGCAGGGCGCATTCATCAGCGACGAGGAGGTTGAGAGGCTGCTTGACTTTATCAGGGCGCAGTGCGACGAGCCGGAGCCTGACGAGGAGATAATCAGCTTCACCGAGCAGGAGGCGGAGGAAAAAGAGGACAAGAAAGAAAAGAAGGAGAAAAAGAAATCGCCGCCGATGGATGATCTGCTCGTGAAGGCGGTCGAGCTGGTGATGGGGACGGGACAGGCATCGGCGTCCTCCATACAGCGAAAATTTCATGTCGGCTACACGCGGGCGGGCAGACTCATAGACACGATGGAGAGCCTGGGAATAGTGGGGCCGAGCATGGGGAGCAAGCCGCGCGAGATACTGATGACGAGCGAGCAGGCCATGGAAGCGATTGACAACTGCTCTATGAATGATTAAGTTTTAAGTCTTTGCATAGAGTGCATGATAAATTTTTATAGGGGCGATTGTTGGAATGAAGCACAAGAATGACAGCAGGCATCGGAATATAAGCATGATGATGGATCTCTATGAGATGACGATGGCGAATGGGTACTATCTCACGGGGAACAAGGACAAGCGCGTCGCGTTTGACGTGTTTTACCGCAATAATCCCGAGGGGGGCGGCTTCTCGATTTTCGCGGGGCTGGAGCAGGTGCTTGATTATCTTGAGCATATGCACTTTGACCCGGAGGATATTGAGTACCTCAGGAGCCTCAATCTGTTCGATGAGGGCTTTTTGAAATATCTTGCCGATTTCAGATTCCGCGGTGATGTCTATGCTTTCCGGGAGGGCAGTGTCATGTACCCCGGCGAGCCGATACTCACCATCGTGGGTAATCTCATCGAGACTCAGATGGTCGAGACTGAGATACTGGCGCAGATAAATCATCAGTCGCTCATAGCGACTAAAGCAAGACGCATCGTCCGCGCCGCAGGCAGTCGCCCCGTGTCTGATTTTGGCGCTCGCCGGGCGCATAACAATGACGCCGCGATTTACGGGGCGAGGGCGGCGTATATCGGTGGCGTTGTCGGCACGGCGACGGTGGCGGCGGGCCAGTATTTCGACATTCCCGTCGGCGGCACGATGGCGCACAGCTGGGTGATGTACTATGATGACGAGCTGGCCGCTTTCCGCGAGTTCGCGAGGCTCTATCCCGATAATTGCATTTTGCTCATCGACACGTATGATGTGCTGAAATCGGGGCTTCCAAATGCCATAAAGATATTCGAGGAGATGCGGGCGAGCGGCGTGAAGTCCAAAAACTACGGCATCAGAATAGACAGCGGCGACCTCGCGTATCTCACCAAGAAGACGAGGGCGAGGCTCGACGAGGCGGGATTTGAGGACGCGAAGATTGTCATATCGAACAGCCTCGACGAGTACACGATAACCTCAATCCTGAGCCAAGGCGGGCAGGTAAATTCTTTCGGCGTGGGCGAGCGAATGATAACGTCGAAGACCGACCCGGTTTTCGGGGCGGTCTATAAGATGTGCGCCGTTGAGAATGACGGCGTAATGATGCCGCGCATCAAGGTCTCCGAGGTCATAGAGAAGGTGACAAACCCCGGGCTGAAGGAGGTCTACCGCATATATGACGAGAACGGCAGGGCGACGGCTGAGCTCATTGCAAAGAAAGGCGAGGAGATAAATCTGTCGTCCCCCGACGAATTTATAGACACCGACCGCCCGTGGAAGGTGCGCCATTTCCAAAAATGCACGGCGAAGAAGCTACAGACTATGGCGATGAGGGGCGGTAAACGAATTGATGATAAACCGTCGGTGCAGGATATAGCCGCTTTCGTCAAGGAGCAGCTCTCAAACGAGATATGGGACGAGGAGCAGCGATTCGAGAACCCGCACAAGCATTTCATGGACATGACCCCCGAGTATTACAAGATGAAGATGGGGATGCTCAGCAAGGAAGTGTGATTTCAGTAGACGCGCAAAAATAATCGCTGCATTTGATTTTTCTCTTTTTTTCGGCAGGATTTTTTTGTCTTATGTAGAATAAATAAATATTTGATGAATAAGTCTCATTTAATGAATAATTATTAGGAGGGAACATAAATGAGCGATGAGGTAAAGAAAAATACAATCGCCATCGTCTGCGGCGGAGGCCCCGCGCCCGGAATCAATGCGGTCATAGCGGCTGTCACTGTAAAGGCGCACAGGCACGGCTGGGAGGTGCTGGGCATATATGACGGCTTCTCTCATCTGGCAAAGGGCGAGAAGAAATTCATAAAGCTGACTTTTGATGACGTGGCTCGCATTCACACGCTCGGAGGCTCAATACTCCATATGTCACGATTCAATCCGACGAAGAGCGAGGATGACCTGAAGAATGTATATGAGACGCTGAAGTCGCTCGGCGTCACCCACCTAGTCACGATCGGCGGCGACGACACTGCTTTTTCTGCGGCAGCTGTCTCCGACTATGCGATGAAGCATGGCGGCTCAATCAATGTCGTGCACGTGCCGAAGACGATCGACGATGATCTTCCATTGCCCGACGGTGTGCCGACATTTGGCTTTGAGACCGCGAGGCAGGTCGGGGCGATGGAGGTGCAGAATCTCGTCGAGGATGCGCGGACGACGAAGAATCGCTGGTACTTTGCGATAGCGATGGGACGCACGGCGGGCCATCTCGCCCTCGGAATGGGGCGTTCCTCCGGCGCGATGATAACGATAATCCCCGAGGAAT
Organism: Schwartzia sp. (in: firmicutes); assembly: GCA_017458745.1. Lineage (GTDB taxonomy): Bacteria > Bacillota > Negativicutes > Selenomonadales > Selenomonadaceae > RUG024. The sequence goes on from JAFTAB010000086.1 coordinate 5,648, forward strand.
TTGCAAAGCCCAAGGTGAGCCTACAAGAAGTCGTCGACATAATCACTGGCTCCATCATGAAGCGGTGGAGCAACGGCAGGGACTTCGGCGTCGCGATTGTCGCCGAGGGCGTAATCGAGAAAATCGAGCAGAAGGATCTCGAGAAGATGGGCAATGTGGAGCTGGATGAGCACGGGCACATTCGCTATGCGGAGCTGAACTTTGGCGAGATTTTGAAAAATGCCGTGCAGGCGGAACTGAAAAAGTATGGCAAGAAGCCGACGATCGTCTCAAAGGATATAGGCTACGAGCTGCGCTGCGCCCCGCCGATAGCGTTTGACATTGACTATGCGCGCTCGCTCGGCTATGAGGCGGTGAGGTTCCTGCGCAGGGGCAAGACGGGAGCGATGATCTCGATACAGAATGAGCTGGCAGTGCCGCTCTACTTTGAGGATATCAGAGACCCCGAGACAGGCAAGACGGCTGTCAGGAGAGTCGACGTGAACTCAGTCCACTACCGCAACGCGAGAGGATTCATGATACGCCTGGAGCCCGAGGATCTCGAAGATGAGACGTTGGCGAAAGAGTACAAGATGAGCAAGGAAGAGTTCGGCAAGAGATTTGAATATCTGTTTGACTAATGAGCAATAATGGGGAACGAAAAAGGCAGGACAGCCATTTTTTGTTCCCCATCATTTATCCCATGCAATGGACGCTATTCACGGAACATGAGCAATCAGAAGTTGCATGACGCAGATAAATATATCTTGACTATTACTTTCAATTCAATTAAAATTGGGGCGATATGGCAAAGGAGCTATAGGGTTTCTTTGCCATGTTTATTATTGGGATATATTTATAGTGAATATACGGGAGGATTTTTTATGTGTGGCATTGTTGGTTATGTTGGCGATGGCGAGGCTGCGCGTTTTCTGTTGGAGGGACTCACGAGGCTGGAGTATCGCGGCTATGACTCGGCGGGGATTGCCGTCTATGACGGCGAGAAAATTCGCATCGAGAAGAGCGTGGGCAGACTGTCGGAGCTGAAGAAGAAAATCGCGGGCGATATGCCGAAGGGGGTGTGCGGCATAGGCCACACGCGATGGGCGACTCACGGCCGCCCGTCCGACACGAACTCGCATCCCCACGCTGACTGTGCGGGTGATTTTGTCGTCGCGCACAATGGCATCATTGAGAACTACATGACGCTCAAGGAAAAGCTGATAGAGAAGGGGCACCGGTTCGTTTCGGAGACTGACACCGAGGTGCTCCCGCATCTATTGGAGGAGGTCTATGACGGCGATTTTGAGTCATCGGTCAGAAAAGTCGTCACGATGATAGAGGGCTCCTATTCGCTCGTTTTCATGTCAAGGCGCGACCCGGGCGTCCTTATATGCACCAAGCAGGATAATCCGCTCATAATAGGTCTCGGCAGCGGCGAGAATTTCATCGCGTCCGATATTCCCGCCATTATCAATCATACGCGTCGCACATATATAATGAGCGATGGCGAGATTGCCGTCGTTAAAAAGGACTCTGTCTGGGTGACTAATAATCAGGGCGAGCCGGTCACGAAGAAGGTCTTCGAGGTCAACTGGAATGCCGAGGCGGCGGAAAAGGGCGGCTACGAGCATTTCATGCTGAAGGAAATACATGAGCAGCCGAAGGCAGTCCGCGCGACGCTCTCATCCCGTTTCGCAAAGGACGGCAGCTCTGTCGTGTTCGATGAGCTGAAATGGAACGTTGATTTTTTGAAGTCGATTGACCGCATATTCATAGTCGCGTGCGGCACGGCGTATCATGCAGGGCTCGTCGGCAAATATTATATCGAGAAGATGGCGCGTATTCCCGTTGAGTGCGACATCGCCTCGGAATTTCGCTATCGCTCCCCCATTGTCGATGACCGCACGCTCACCATCGTGGTGAGCCAGTCGGGAGAGACAATCGACACGCTCGCCGCGCTGAAGGAGGCGAAGCGTCTCGGCTCGCGCACGCTCGCCGTCACCAATGTCGTAGGCTCGTCGATTGCCCGCGACGCAGATCAGGTCGTCTACACATGGGCGGGACCCGAGATAGCGGTCGCGTCCACTAAGGCATACACGACGCAGCTTATAGTGATGCTTCTCATTGCCATTTATATGGCGGAGCTCAAAAAGTCAATGCCCGAGGCGCGAATCCGTGAGCTGATCGAGGGCGCGAAAAATATTCCGGCGCAGATCAGCGAGACGCTGGAGGACACTGAGCCTATAAAGACATTCGCGAAGAGGTATGGGTTCAATGAGGACGTGTTCTTCATCGGCCGCTCGCTCGATTATGATGTCGCACTTGAGGGCGCACTGAAGCTCAAGGAGATAAGCTATATCCACGCGGAGGCATACGCGGCAGGGGAGCTGAAGCACGGCACTTTGGCTCTGGTAAAGGAGGGCATACCGGTCATAGCCCTTGCGACGCAGAGGAGCGTCTATGAGAAGACTCTCAGCAATATCAAGGAGGTCAAGGCTCGAGACGCGATCGTCATTGGCATCGCGGAGAAGGGCGACGAGGAATTGAGTAAATATGCCGACCATGTGATTTATGTCCCGGAAGCGGACGAGCTTTTAATACCTCTGCTTGCCGTGGTGCCGCTCCAGCTCCTCGCCTACTACGCCGCGCTGACTCGCGGCTGTGACGTGGACAAGCCGCGCAATCTGGCGAAGTCCGTCACGGTAGAATAATAAAAGATAAAATTTATAAGGGGTGGTTTTTTGATGGCACAAACGGTATGGGCTCTTTTTCCACCGATTCTCACGATAGCGTTGGCGCTGGCCACGAAGGAAGTGTATATGTCGCTTCTCATCGGCATATTCTCCGGCGCGATGCTGCTCACGGATTTCAATATCGTCGATTCCATCCTCACGATGTTCCAAGTGATGGAGGAAAAGGTCGGCGGCAATGTCAATATTTTAGTTTTTCTCGTAATGCTCGGCATAATCGTCGCGGCCATATCGCGCTCGGGGGCAACGGCGGCATACGGGGAGTGGGCGAGCAGGCAGATCCACGGCAAGAAGAGCGCTCTGCTTCTCACGGCCCTGCTGGGCGTTGTGATATTCATCGACGATTATTTTAATTGCCTCACGGTCGGAACTGTCATGCGCCCGATTACCGACAAATTCAAGGTCTCGCGCGCGAAGGTGGCCTACATAATCGACGCGACCGCCGCGCCTGTCTGCATCCTCGCGCCCGTGTCGAGCTGGGCGGCGGCAGTTGGCTCGTCTCTTCCCGAGGGCAGCAGTATTGACGGGTTCGGGTTGTTCCTTCAGACGATTCCAATAAATTTGTATGCGATTCTCACGATGCTCTTTATGCTTTTCATCGCGCTGACGGGGCGTGATTTCGCTACCATGGGCAAGGTCGTACGGGAGAACAACAAGCATTTCAAGATTTCCGAGGAGTACAAGGAGGAAGAGACCGAGGAAGCAAAGAAGGGAAATGGAAAAATCATTGATCTTATGCTTCCGATACTCGTGCTGATAGCGGCCTGCGTCTACGGAATGTTATACACGGGCGGCATTAACGAGGGCAAAACGATTGCCGATGCTTTCGCTGATTGCGATTCAGCGAAGTCTCTTGCGCTCGGCTCGTTCATCGCTTTCGTGTTCATGGGCCTGCTCTATTTGCCGCGCCGCGTCATCTCGTTCGATTCCTTCTGCGAGTGCTTTGGGATGGGATTCAAGGCCATGGTTCCGGCGATATTCATACTGTGCCTTGCATGGACGATGTCAGGCATCGTGAGCGAAAAATATCTGAACTTGGGCGGATATGTAGGGAATTTGGTGGGCGACAACGCATCGCTTGGCCTCTTCCTGCCCGCGATATTTTTCATAGTCGCCGCGTTCTTGGCTTTCGCGACAGGGACATCGTGGGGCACGTTTGGCATTCTCATTCCGATTGCCGTCGCTGTCGTCGGCATAGAGAATTATAATGGCCTTGTGCTCGCGGTCGCCGCCGTCCTCTCTGGAGCAGTCGCGGGCGATCACGCCTCGCCAATCTCTGACACGACGATTCTCGCCTCGGCGGGCGCGCAGTGCCACCACATCGACCACGTCTCAACGCAGCTGCCCTATGTCTTGCTCGTGGTAATGTGCTCATTCGTTGGCTACATAGTGGACGGGTTCACGAATAACGGATTTGCCGGTCTCGCGGTGGGAATCGTGATGCTCGCGATAGTGTGCCTTTTTATCCGCGCGAAAGTGCCGGCCGTTGAGATCGACAATCCGCAGGATTGATAAAAAAGGCAACCTCTAAAAACTGCTTTTTGTAAAACCACTCCGGCACTTTGCACCGCATTCCCTTTCATGGGAGGACTGAGATTACTGCCTCCCCTGAAAGGGGAGAAACAGTCCAGTGGAGTGTTTCTCCCGAAGGGCGTAGGGGTTCAAACGAAGATTTGAGTTTTTAGAGGTTTCCTAAAAAATGTAACAGATTGTAAAAAAAAATCCGTCGGCGAAAAGTCGGCGGATTTTTTTTGCAAGAGTTATTTCATGTTGCATGAAAATAATTTTCCCTTTATAATATGTTTATGTTCACCTCATCACTTTAACGAGGTAAAGAAAATGAAGATGAATTTTATCAAGGCAAGCACATGCCGAAATACCACCGCTTTTTTTGATGACGATGTCGATGAGGAGAGATATTCGTTTATCGCCCGGCGCGCCATGGAGCCCGATTATCTCGCAGTCGAGCAGGTCGGTTTTTTGGCTCGTCCTCATAATTCGTTCTCGCTCCTGCGACTTGAAATGGCGGGGGGAGAATTTTGCGGAAATGCCACGCTGGCGCTTGCGGCCCTCGCGGTGAGGCGAGGGATGGCCCGCCCCGGCGATGAGGTGAAGGTGGAGTGCTCCGGCGAGGCGTCGCCTCTGATTGCGACGGTGGAGGAGAAGGGCAATGGACGATTTGGCGTGCGCTGCTCGATGCCGGGTATTGGCGGGGAAAAGATGAGCGACGCCAAGCTCTTGGCATTTGACAAGGAGTACGCGGGCGGCATAGTGAATGTGCCGGGTATTTCGCATTTCCTTTTTGAGGCGGCAGTGGCGCCGACGGTATCGACATTCGATATGCTCATTGAGGCATTGGCGAGTCGCGTTGAGTCTGACGCGTATGGGGTAATCGCCTATCACCGCGAGAGCGGAAATTTTTACACGATTTGCCCGTATGTATATGTGCCCTCGTCTGGCAGCCGTGTTTTTGAGCAGGCATGCGGCTCGGGCAGCTTGTCGCTGGGCGCATGGCTGAGCAGGGAGGGGCATGGCAGCCGCTTTGAGATTGGTCAGCCGGGCGGCACTATAAAGGTTGAAATCGGCGACGAGAATTATATTTCGGCCGACGTATATTTTCCCTGCGAGGGTGAGATGTCTTTGGACGGGCTCTCATTTTCGGCGGGATAATATAGGAAATCCTCGGTCAAATTTTTATTTTGATTTTGGTCGAGGATTAGTTTCAATCCACGCGATGCAGGCGCGGATTGAAACAAAATTATGTTTAAGGGGGAAAGCAAATGAAAAAGGTTTTTGCGGTTGTGATTATGGCTCTCTTTGCCATGGGCGTTCTGGTCGGATGCGGTGGCGGCGGCGGAACGAAGCCGAAAGCAGAGGAGCAAAAGAAGATTGTCCTCGGCCTTGATGACAATTTCCCGCCGATGGGCTTTGTCGATGAGAACAACAAGATTGTAGGGTTTGACATCGACCTCGCCACCGAGGCCGCAAAGCGCATGGGCGGCAAGGTGGAGTTCAAGCCGATTGACTGGGCAAGCAAAGAGGCGGAGCTGAAGAGCGGCAGAGTGGACATGCTCTGGAACGGTCTTGACATAACCGAGAAGCGCAAGGAGAATATCCTTTTCAGCGATCCGTATATGAACAATCGCTTCATCATTTTCCGTCAGGCAGGAAAGAATGACGATATAAAGGATGAGGCGTCGCTCGCGGGCAAGATTGTTGCGACGCAGAGCGGCGGCGGCACGATAGAGGATTATCTTGACGGAAAGCCTGAGCTGACGAAGCAATTCAAGGAGTTCAAAAAGTATCAGGATTATCTGTCGGCCTTCATGGATTTGGAGAACGGCCGCATCGACGCGGTGGTCTGCGATGAGATTATCGGTCGCTATTACATGAGCAAGCATCCGAATAAGATAGAGGCTGTCGATGTCACCGTGGGACCGTCCGCGCAGTTCGGGGTCGGATTCCGCAAGGATGACAAAGAGCTTCGCGACAAGGTGCAGAAGGCTCTCGATGAGATGAGAAAGGACGGCACCATGAAGAGTATCTCTGAGAAGTGGTTTGCCGCCGATATAACTAAGATTGAAAAGAAGTAAAAAAATTGGGGCTGTCGCATGAAGAAAAAATCTTCATGGGCAGCCCCTTTGTTTGTCCAAAAATGATATTAATTCAAACTTTTTAACAGAGCCTAATTTAATGGTTGATTTTTTTATATTTTATTGTATCATATTTTTGAACAAACAAAAACAAAAATGTGATGTGATAAAATATGATTTATAATTATATTAAAGAAAACTATGGGAAAGGTGATCCGATTTTTTTTAATGATTTGCCTTGCACATCCAAAGGATATTTGCGGCATGAAATTAAAAAGCTTGTAGATGAAGGTAAAATTAAGCGCGTGTATAATGGAGTGTACTATCTTCCATATACAACAATTTTGGGAACCGAGGGAGGCATGTCAATTTTAAAATACGTTGATAAAAAATATAAAAAATCCAAAGGCATTATTTTTGGGTACACAACTGGACTCCAACTTGTAAATAGAGCTGGCTTTACTTCACAAAATTCTGCATTTATCGAAGTCTGTTCAAATAAAGCAACATCAAGGCAAAGAATAAATGTCGTTGATGGGATTCGTATTATTATTTATAAACCAAAAACAGAAATCACAAATGATAATGTATCTACATTACAATTTCTTGATCTTTTGTCGCTTTTAGATAAATTCTGTGAAATAGAAGGAATTGAACTAAAAGAAAGAATTAAACGATTTATTTTATTAAATAATGTGAATCTATCCTTATTAAAAAATTATCTTTCTCTTTTCCCTGAAAAAATTTATAAATACTTATATCTTGGAGATGTAAAATTTGATGGCGTGGCATAATAATTATGCAAACGAATGGGAAGAAATAATACTCGCTGTTGCAAGAGCAATAAATCGTGAACCATTTATGATTGAAAAAGACGTTGTTCAATCTATGTTTCTATATCAACTTGCACAAGAAGATGCTTCCTATGTTTTTAAAGGAGGAACGTCACTATCTAAAGCTTATGGAATCATTGATAGATTTTCTGAAGATATTGACATTTCTATGGATCATAAACCAACAGTGGGACAACGAAAAAAATCAAAAACAGACATTTTATCGGTTGCAGATAAATTAGGTTTTGAATTAAAAAATGCAGAAGATATTCAATCCAGACGTGATTTTAACCGTTATTACTTTTCATACCAATCAATTCTTGATGATACGGCAATGGAATTCATCGTAGAAACCAGTTATATGCACCCTGTCTTTCCTAGTTCTAAAATGCTTGTAAATAGTTTTGTGGGAAATTATTGCAAAGATAATCAAATTAATCTGCCAGTTCCATTTGATGCAATTAATACAACCATGCTTATTCAATCTCTTGAACGAGGACTTATAGACAAAGTTTTTGCAATTTGCGATTATATGCTAAAAAATCGTCAAGAAAGAAATTCCCGACATCTATATGATATTGCTAAAATTTTACCTCATATCACAGTTGATAAATCATTATATCGTTTAATTAACGAGGTTCGCAATGAAAGAATGACATCTCAAAATAATCCATCTGCACAACCTGAATATGATATATCAAACCTTTTGGAAGAAATAATTAAAAATCATTACTTTGAAAATGATTATAATACAGTTACCAAAAAAATTCTTTATGAGGATATTTCCTATGATAAAGCCATTAAAGAAGGAATTGAAAAAATTGCTGCAATGAATATGTTTGCATATCAAAGACCATAATTTTCAGAAGCTTTTTCCAGATTTTGATGATGAGGACATCATTAAAGCCTTGAAAGGATGGAGGGATGTATCGGACGCCGATGACAAAATGCCGTCTTTTGAGACGAGAGATTTGGATGGACATATCTATAAAATCATGGTCAATTACCCCGTAGCTTCTGATTGGAAAGCAAGATTGCATAATAATCATCGGTTTGAGTTATTGAAAGACGGCAAGCATTTTTCATCGTGGAACGAATTACATTGGCTTCTCAAGGAATTCAGGGAAATTTCTGAGACAAAGGACTCTAATAAAGGAAAAGGGCTGTCGTGCGTAATTTAAAACGTGCGACAGCCCCATTTTTTATTTGGTTATCATTTTATCCGATGCCAACGGGCACTAAAACTCCACTGAATAAGTCTATTTTATTTTGGATTGTACTCGACTATTTGCAGATCGGGATGCAAGTTCAGGTCTATCAGTTCGCTTTCCGTGATGCGGATCAGCGGCTTCGAAATGAAGTCATTGGTATAGCGGACGATGATGCCAATCATGCCGTTGCTCAGCATGACCCGCGAGCCGAGGAATGCCTCCTTGATGTGGGTGAGGAACGGCACGCAGACCTTTGGGTCGAGTCTCGTGTACATGTCGGAGGTGATCAGGTCTATCGCTTTGAACGGCGTGTGCTTTCTCTGTCCCTCTCGTTCAGTCGTCACGTTGTCGTAAAGGTCGGCAAGAGCGACTATGCGGGCATAGAGATGGATGTTTTCTTCGCCCATGGCGCCGAATGGGAATCCTGTCCCATCCATGCACTCGTGATGCTGGAGCGCGGTCAGCTTCACGCCCTCGGACAAATCCGGGCTGCTGTTCAAAATTTGGCTGCCGTCCATCGTGTGCTGCATGTATGCTTCGAGATCATCTCCCCTGAGAGAATCCACCTGCTTGTCGATCAGGCGCTGCGGGAATCTGGTCTTGCCAATGTCGTGGAGAAATCCGGCAAGTATGATGTCCTGCGTCTCAGCCGCGCTCTTCCTCATCCACTTGGCGATGACGCCGGAAAGTATCGACACGCGCACGGAGTGATTGTACACGTCGTTGGCGAGATGGTTTACCTCCACGAGGTAGTCGATTGCCCCGCTCTGCTTTGCCATTGGCGCGATGGAATCATGCACCATGTTCTTTGACTTTTCAACAGGGGCTTTTCCGCTCTTCCCCGCCTCGTCAAATATTCCCTTGGCGGTGGACATGACGCTCTTGTACTCGGTGACAAACGCCGTGCTGGGATTAAACATCGCCGAGACGTTTTGAAAAGCCTCCGATAGCTCGTACTCGTCCTTTATGTATACTGTCGGCACATCCAGGAATCCCAGGCGGGTGATGTGGGCCTTCGTGAGAAGAGTACCCTCCGACAGCACGACAATCATGTCGTCGTTGATAATGGAACGTGCCAATATCATGCCGGGCTTCAGGTCCTCTACAGATAAAGATCGCAAGATAACTCCCCCTCGTCTTATAGTTTCCTTGACAAATTAAATTCTCATTGTATCAACTATCATGTCTAATATTCGATAAAAAAAACAATTTTCCTGCTAGTTGAAAATAATAAAAGCTGTGTCTTTTGGCTTAATTTTGCATTGCTTTTTAATAAATAATGAATTACAATCAGAACATGATGCTATTGTTGATTTGATACGATGCTGCTCTCTTGAAAGATTTTTTATTCAAAGAGCGCAGCAGGAGAGACTGGGGGGCGGGCTGGTGCCTGACGTTTATACAATAGTTTTTCTCGTCGTGATGGGGTTCATAGCCTCGTTCATTGATTCCGTCGTCGGAGGCGGCGGGCTGATATCAATACCGGCGCTCATGTGGACCGGGCTGCCTCCTCTCACGGTGCTTGGCACGAACAAGGCCGCCGCTGTCATGGGCGCGGTGACCAGCTTCGTGTCATTCATGCGCTCGGGCAGGATGGATGTGAGCCTTATAAAGAAGCTCTTCCCGCTCTCGTTCGTCGGCTCCGCGGTGGGGGTTTTCACAGTGAGGATGATACCCCCGGATTTTCTGCGCCCGCTTGTCATAGTGATGCTCATCGCCGTCGCCGTTTACAGCGTCATGAAAAAGGACTGGGGCGACAAATCCTCGTATCGTGGCATGACAAAGCGCAATATGATTTTCTGCTTTTTGGTAGCATTCGTATTTGGCTTCTATGACGGTTTTTTTGGTCCCGGCACAGGCTCTTTCATACTGTTCGCGTTTCTGCTTATCGGCTTTGACTTCATCGGCGCGGCGGCAAATGCGCGCGCACTCAATTTCGCAAGTAATCTGGCGGCGTTCATTTTGTTCACGTCGCTCGGCATAGCGAATTACTGGTACGCTGTTCCGATGGGGCTCGCAATGGTGGCGGGTGCAATCGTGGGCACCAAAATAGCGATCACAAATGGAGCGAAATATGTGCGGCCCTTGTTCATAGCGGTGACGACGATACTCATAGGCAAGCAGATTTTTGATATGATACGCTGATTTTAAGGAAAAGATAAATAAGTTCCTCTTGAAGTTTCTCTTGCCATTTCCGGGGCTTCGTTAATGCGACGGTTAGCCTATCACTTTTGCTCCGGCAAATTCTATCGCCTTTATTGCCAGTATCTCCGTCGGGTCGATGAAGTTGCCCTCGATGCCAAACATCTCGACCGCGATGGGAAGCTCGGTGCAGCCCAGGATGAACTGCTTCGCGCCTCGCTCCTGCATGTTTTTCAGAACGCGCCTAAATTCCGTCGTGTCAAATGAGGTGTTTCCTGCCTTGATGCCGTCGTATATGATTTCATGCACGACGTGGAGGTCATCGGGCTCCGGCTCGACCATGTCGATGTACTGGTGCGCCAGCGCATCGCAGTATATCCCGGATGCGCTCGTGCCCTCAGAGGCAAGCAGCCCGACGCAGTCCGTTCCCATCCTCTTGCAGGCCTTGGCTGTCTCGTCAATCATGCTCATGAAAGGTATGCCGATATGAGGCGTTACCTCAGGCATGAAGTAGTGAGCCGTGTTGCAGCTGACGATGATAAAGTCGGCGCCCGCGTTTTCAAGCAGCTTGGCCGACTTTATCAGCTCATCAACCGGCGATGGCCCCATGCCTTTTATGCAGGCGGTCCTGTCGGGGATATTGGTGTTGTTGTCGATGAGTATGCGGATGTGATCCTGGTCGGTTTTCGCGTCGGTCTTCAATATTATTTTCTTGAAGAGGTCGGCGGCCGCGAGCGGCCCCATGCCGCCGATTATTCCGATTGTTTTCATAAAAAATCACTCCTTATTTGTCAAAATCATATCACATGCCTATAATATAATCAATATTTAGGGTGCGTGGAATATTTTCGGAAAGATTTTTTCCGTTTCCTATAAGGCGTGGGTAAATTCAACCGGATTCATTGGGGGTCAGATACTACCAATGAATAAGTCTCATTTTATTTTTCGGGTGGTGCAGAATGACAGGCAAATGGAATTTTTCGGATGGCAGGTCGCTCACGTTTGGCAACGGGACGCTGGTGATGGGGGTTCTCAATGTGACGCCCGACTCGTTTTCGGATGGCGGAATGTGGGACAATGTAGACGCGGCTTTGAGTCATGCGCGTGAGATGGTGGAGGAAGGGGCTGATGTCATAGACATCGGCGCGGAATCATCAAGACCGGGATTTCAGCCGATAAGTGCCGAGGAAGAGATTGAGCGGCTCAGGCCTTTTCTGGCTGCCGTTATACATTATATTCCGGTACCCGTGTCGGTTGACACTTTTAAGGCGAGGACAGCGGATTTCGCATTGTCTGAGGGAGCCCACATGATAAATGATATATGGGGGCTTCAGTATGCGCATGAGCCGAATGAGATGGCGAGGGTTGTCGCGCGTCATCGCGCCCCGGTCATATTGATGCATAATCAGGACGGCACTGAGTATGACAGGGACATCATTGAGGCAATCAAGGAGTTTTTCAGGCGCTCTTTTGACATCGCCGGATGCGCGGGCATAGACGAAAATCGCATTATGATAGACCCAGGCATAGGATTCGGCAAGACGGTTGAGCATAATATAGAAGTGATTCGCCGCCTTGACGAGCTGACGAGCATTGACGGCAGGCGTTATCCTCTGCTTCTGGGCACGAGCCGCAAGAGCTTCATCGGAAAGACACTCGACCTCGATGTGTCCGAGCGCGACGAGGCGACCGGGGCGACGTGCGTGATGGGCATAGAGCGCGGCGCAAATATTGTGAGGGTGCATGATGTTAAGATGGCGTCA
>JAFTAB010000087.1 GCA_017458745.1 Schwartzia sp. (in: firmicutes)
ATCTCCTGGATCATGCGCTGGGCGCCGCCACGCCCGATGAATACAAAAAATACGCGGACGGCGTGCTGAAAGAAACAAATTCCCTGTAAAGATATATCCTCCTTTTCTTGATTTTAGATTAAAAAAGCGATATATTACAAATTAGATCACATCCCACGACGTACCTCTCGCATCGCTTCACGATTAGCAAAAGTGCTTGCATCATCGTGAAAAACGGGGAAAGTCATGCGGAGTGTTAAATATAAATTAAAAAGGGGGATTCAGTATGAAATCTATCAAGATGAAGCTCGCTGCCGTGATGCTTATCGTGAGCATGATACCAATGATCATCATGATCATCATGAACGTCAGGACCTCGATCAATGATGCCATCGAGGAAGCTCATGACTCCAACGAGAAACTGACCGCCATTGTCACGAGCGACATCAACGGTATCATGTCGTCCAATTTCATGGCCATGCGCATTCTCGCAGAGGATCCTGCCACGGTGAATTACCTCAAAGCTCCCACCCCACAAGGGACAGCAGAGATGAAAATCAATATGCAGCATCTCACCGAGCTTTTCAAGGACAACAACACGAGCAATGTCACCGGAAGAGACGGGAAGCAGCTCGCCAGAAGCGACAACAACCAGCTCCTTGACACGAAGGAGCGCGCTTATTTTGCTGCCGCAATGAGCGGCAAGGAGTACGTGTCTGACCCTTCCCACAGCAAGCTCACCGGCAGCCTGGTCTCCATGATTGTCACGCCGGTCATGGACGGCAACACGGCCATCGGTTTGGTTCAGAGAAATTACAGTCTCCAGTTTTTGGGCGAGGTCGTAAAGCGCGAGGCCACGCCCGAGACAGCCGTAGTCATTCTCGATTCAAAAGGCAAAGTCATCGCCCACTCGGGGCGCGAAATAAAAACTGACGAGGATCGCACGGACGAGAGCAAGCACGCTTTCGTCAAGGCGGCTCTCTCGGGTCAGTCCGGCAGCGACGTAGTCGATCTCGACGGCACCGAGACGCTGGTCTCGTATCGTCAGGAGCCTGTCACGGGATGGGTCATAGCCACTGCGGAGTCGCAAAGCCTAATAAAGGAGAAGGCATTCAGTCAGGCTATTCCCGGTCTGATAATAGGGTTAATCCTCGCAGTCATAATCCTTGTCATCGCGCTATGGGTCGCGAATCAGATTGCACGGCCGCTGATCGCCGCCACCGCGTTAGCTGACAATCTCGCCGAGGGCAACATGCTCGCCGAGGATGTGGAGGTCACCTCCGAGGACGAGATAGGTCATCTCTGCAAAGCAATGAACAAGATGAAAGAGAGCATTCACAACGTGCTGGTCTCGGCATCCGAGGACGCGCAGCAGATGGCGGCGGCATCCGAGGAGCTGACCGCCAGCTCCAACCAAACGGCACAGGCAGCGATGCAGGTCGCCCAAAGCGTGACCAACACATCCGAGTCCGTCACGAAGCAGCAATCCGAGATACAGGACAGCGCGTCGAACATCGGAACTGTCAGTGCGTCCCTCGAAGAGATACAGGCAGAGTCCCATCAGGCATCCGAGAGTGCAAAGGGCGTGTCGGTGGCGGCAAAAGATGGCGGCAAGGCCGTCGTCGAGTCTGTCGAGCAAATACGCGGAGTCGAGAGGACAGTCGAGAGCGGCGCCGCGATAGTTGACAAGCTCGGCCAGAGGTCGAAGGAAATCGGCATGATAGTCGACTCCATCTCCACCATCGCCGACCAGACGAACCTCCTCGCGCTCAACGCGGCAATCGAGGCGGCTCGCGCGGGCGAGGCCGGACGCGGGTTCAGCGTCGTCGCAGAGGAAGTCCGAAAGCTGGCGGAGCAGTCCGGAGATGCCGCAAAGAACATCGCCAACCTCATCAGCGAGATACAGACAGACACGGACGAGGCAGTCATCGCGATGCGCGACGGACGCGAGAAAGTCAAGGCAGGCGCGGCCACGGTCGAGGGCCTGAAAGAAATATTCGAGAACATAGTTAGAGACGTGGTGCGCATATCCGATGACGCAACCAATATCGCCCAGTCGGTGCGCCAAGTATCCGAGTCCGCTCAGATGATTGCCGGCGAAATCGCGGAAGTCGACGAGCAGGGCAAGCTGGTCTCGGATGAGATGCAGTCCGTGAGCGCGGCCACAGAGCAGCAGTCGGCATCGGCGGAGGAAATCGCCTCCGCGTCAGACGCGCTCGCCCACATAGCGCAGGATTTGCAAGCCTCGCTGTCGCACTTCAAATTCTGATTATACCCTCATGGCTCCGCGCGCAGTTCACCGCGCGACAGCCTAAAAGTTTCATTGGACTAAAAATCCCGCACCGGCATCTGCCGAGGCGGGATTTTTCTTTTGCCCTGTCGTATTGATAAACATTTTTCTGCATCTTTTTACCCATTGCCTTATGGGTAAATTCGACTAAATTCAGTTATTGGAGCCTCTTATGAGCAAAGCGAATTAGAGGCTCCTGTATGCATGGGGACGCGAAAGCGTCCATCGTAGGGAGTATAAAACTCCCACTGAATAAGTCTCATTTTATCACGATAAATAAAGAAAAATCTATTCCCTAATGGGGCAGTTGCATAAGCGGTTTTTCCCACATGCAACTGCCCCATTTTTTCTGCAGTCATCAATTGTTTATCCAGAATCGTCTGTATTTTTCCATTTCCGAAAGGGCGTGCATGAACATCCGACGCATAAGGAACGGCTCCTCATCAATCAGATTCTCCATTGTCTCTTTAGGAATCTCGACCAGCACCGCGCTCTCGGAGATTATCTCGAGGAAAATCCTGGATGGTTTATTTTCAAGGAAAACATTTTCATTGAGCCATGTGCCTTTTTTCACGAAGTCCAGCATGTTCAGCCAGCCGCTTCGATTTTCCATCAGGCGCGCCGCCGTCCCGTCGAGAAGGAAGCAGAGCATATTCTCTTTTTCGGAAAGAGAAATGTA
The DNA here is from genome assembly GCA_017458745.1 of Schwartzia sp. (in: firmicutes). Taxonomy (GTDB): domain Bacteria; phylum Bacillota; class Negativicutes; order Selenomonadales; family Selenomonadaceae; genus RUG024. The sequence continues at coordinate 2,949 of JAFTAB010000087.1, forward strand.
GTCGCCCTCAAAGAATGTTTCCGTCGCAAAGAAACGCCAAAGATTTCGTATGCTCGAAACGCGGACATTTTCAAGCAGCGGGATTTTAATGAGCTCATTCGGACCCGCAGAGTAACGTATCTCCTTCGCGCCTTGAAATTCGGCATCGAGGGCCAAGCGGAACTCATCCAAAGTATAATTCCAGCCGGACAGCATGGCGTGAAGCACCGAAAGGAACCTGTCGGCGATTTTTTGAATACCGCCGTTCTCAAACGATAGTTTATTGTAAAGGAATGTCACCGCGACTGACTCGTTCGTCGGACGGAAATATACGCCGAGCGGTATCCCCTGAGCGTCCCACAGATTCCTCGCGGCGAGCGCCCCGAACGGTCTCGCCTCAACCTGTGAATATGCCATCTGCTTTTCACCGAAGCCGTCGAAGCATAGGAAGTGTCCAAAAATTTTTTTGGGACTCCCCATTATCTCGAAGATACTGTCCTGCATGAGGCAACTGTAGGGCCATGAGGAGACGAGCTGACGAAACTGCTGATTGACCGCCCGGGCAATGGTGGTCGAGCCGTCCGCAGTGAAACGGACGGGCAGCATGGTGATCCCATCCGTTCTCGCGGTGCCGTTTCGCTTCGGCATCATCACGCAGCAGTATGTATCGTATGAGTCGTTGAAGTGCTGAAGGAACAGTCCCCATGCCGTTTGCAGGATGCACATGAGAAGCTGAAGGTTTGACTCTGATTTTCCGCGCAGAAGCGAGATGTCCTCCTCCGGTATCGAAACATGGTAGGCGCCCTGCTTGAAAGCGCCATCGCTCTCCTTGTAAAAAGGGAGCTTTGGCATAACGGGCAAATCCCGAAGCAGATTCTTCCAGTATTCGCGTATAGCGTCGGTTATTGGCAAGCCGCCGCTTCCCTTTGAGGCGGCTCCCGCCTTGTCTCTTGCGGCGGTCGAATCGGCCCCCGCAAGAGACAAAAGCAGCCCGTGCATATCAAAATGCTTTTTGATCATTGCCAGTATGGTCAGCACGACAGCGTACTCATCCTCCCCCGTGCGGAAAACAGCAATGCGGAAAAGCTCGCCTTTTTCCAAGTCAAACTCACGGCGCATGTCGGTATCCACGAACATATTTATGCTGCTGTTTATCTCCTTGGCGGTCTGCGATGAGATGTTTCGATAAAAAATGCTGGTCGCCGATTTTCTGTTGACAACTACCCGCAAGGTGAGCCCCCCGAGCCTTATGTAATTCGATCTGAGGAATGGCTCGCGCTCTATGAGGCGCCCCAGCTCAAGATTGAACTTTATCGGGGTGAAATTCCCGCAAAATTTATACACCGTCTGCACGGTAAAATAAGGCGACACTAAAGTATCATCCTCGAAGAACCATTCCTCGGCCGAGGTCAAGAAATTCACTGAATTTATCTCGCAGCTCGAAAAAAGCGCATGGTCAAAAAGAGGCTGCGGCCCGTAAATCGACTCTATTCTCGCTTTTTCCTCCTCCGTCAATAAGAAAAGAGCATTACCGCCTTTGAAAGATTCTGCCATTTCATATCCCCCCAGCCTTTAGCCCGGTATCATAATTCCTTATTATTTTACCAAAAATCCCGCGTAATTTGCACCAAAATTTTACAGGATATTTCTTAGGAGATATATTGCCTTTAATTTCATTGTAAAATCTATTCCGTTGAAGTAAAATGAGAGACGTACATAAAATGAGACTTATTCAGTGGGAGTTTTATACTCCCACTGAATTTAGTCGAATTTACCCATTGCCTTATGGGCGCGCTTATCTCCCGCTTAAAGAAGCGGGAGTATTAGCGCCCGTTAGCATCGGATAAAACATTCGGAAGGAGTCACACGCGCATGGCCAAAAAAAACGCGAAAAAAGACGGGATGATTTGGAACAATTATAGCGACAAGGAGAAAAAGGCGCTTGAAAAACTGGCCTTAGGTTACCGCGATTTTCTCTCCACCTGCAAGACGGAGAGAGAGAGCGTGAAAGAGATTATCGCACAGGCCGAGGCCGCGGGCTACAAAAATCTGCGTGAGGCCACTATGGGGGGGAAGAAGCTGCGCGACGGCGACAAAGTGTACGTCGTCGGCATGAAGAAGACAATCGCTCTCTTTAACATAGGGCAGGCGCCTATAGAGCAAGGTCTCACCATTCTCGGGGCGCACATCGACACGTGCCGTCTCGACCTGAAACAGAACCCCCTTTATGAGGACACGGGCATGGCGTATTTTGACACGCACTACTACGGCGGAATAAAGAAGTACCAGTGGGTGACGGTGCCGCTCGCTCTCCACGGGGTCGTCGCGAAAAAGGACGGCAGCGTCGTCGATGTCGTCATAGGCGAGGACGAGGACGACCCGGCTTTCTGCGTGACAGATTTGCTAATACACCTCGCGCAGGAGCAGATGGAGAAAAAAGCCAACAAGGTCGTAGAGGGCGAAAAGCTGGACGTGCTGATTGGCACGCTGCCGCTCAAACAGAATGACGGCGACGACGACAAAAAAGACGCCGTGAAAAAAAATATCCTCACAATTTTAAGCGATAAGTACGGCATCGACGAGAAGGATTTCAACTCGGCGGAGCTGACATTCGTTCCGGCGGGGAAAGCCAGGGAGATGGGACTGGACCGCAGCCTCATCCTCGGTTACGGCCAGGACGACCGCGTCTGCGCGTACACGTCGCTGCGAGCGATGCTCGACACCGACAGGGTGGAGCGCACGGCGTGCTGCCTGCTCGTTGACAAGGAGGAAATCGGCAGCGTCGGGGCAACCGGCATGCAGTCGAGATTTTTTGAGAACGCCCTCGCCGATGTGCTCGACGGCATAGGCCAATACTCGGAGCTGACGATGCGCCGGTGCCTGGCCAACTCAAAGATGCTGTCCTCGGATGTCAGCAGCGGCTACGACCCGCTGTACAAGGAAGCCTTTGACACGAAGAACGTGGCCTATCTCGGTCGCGGCCTCGTGTTCAATAAATTCACGGGCAGCAGGGGGAAATCAGGCTCTAATGACGCGAACGCCGAGTACATCGCGGAGCTGCGCGGCATCCTCGACAAGCACGGCGTGAGCTATCAGCTCTCAGAGCTAGGCAAAGTGGACCTCGGCGGCGGCGGCACCATCGCATACATCATGTCGCTGTACGGCATGCAGGTCATAGACTGCGGCGTCGCCGTCATTTCGATGCACGCGCCATGGGAGGTCACGAGCAAGATCGACATATACGAGGTGAAAAAGGGCTACATGGCCTTCCTCGCCGACGCTTGACTTTTTCCCGCGATAATGTATAATAAGCCCAAGCCTCATAATATTTATTTATCCGAAATTCATTTGCCTTCCCGATAATCCGGGAAGGCATTTCTCGTATTTATTGCAACCAATATGAATATTCATTTTCATTTTAAGGAGACGGTGCTCGTGGATTTCATAGTCAATCGCTTCGTCGATGAAGATGCCGACATCAGCGACGTAAACGTGCGCGAAAGATACGCTCGGCTCGCCGGATTTATCGGCATCGCGGTAAACCTCATGCTCTTTGCCGCGAAGCTCACCATCGGAATGGTATCGGGCGCCATCGCCATAGTCGCTGACGCTCTGAACAATATGTCGGATGCCGGCACGTCGATAGTGACCCTGTGGGGCTTTCGCATAGCCGCCCGTCCCGCAGACGACGAGCATCCATTCGGGCACGGCAGGGCCGAGTATCTCACGGGGCTGCTAATCGCCATCGTCATCATGCTGGTCGGCATCGAGCTTATGAGAAACTCAATCAACAAGATATTGATGCCGGAGCCTATGACTTTCAGCTATGTGACCGTCGCCGTTCTTGCACTGTCGATAATGGCAAAGATTTTCCTCGCGCTTTTCTATCGCTCTATAGGCAGGCGGATCGACTCGGCCGCCATAAACGCCGCCTCCCTTGACAGCCTCACCGACTGCATCGCCACAGCGGCGGTCATCGTCTCGATCATCGTCTACGCCGCGACCGGGATAAATATCGACGGGCACGCGGGCGTGGTCGTCTCGCTTTTCATACTGTACAGCGGGTGGGACGCGGCCAAGTCGACCATCCAGCCGCTTCTGGGCGAGGCGCCCGACCCGGACCTGGTGGTCAATATCCGCACGATGGTGCTCGACACGAAGCCCATAATCGGCGTGCACGACCTCATAGTGCATAATTACGGCCCCGGGCGCACATTCTGCTCGTTCCACGCGGAGCTGCCGACCGACATGGGGCTGAAAGAGGCGCACAATATAATCGACGACCTTGAGCATCGCATAGAGCAAAGATTTCGCATCGAAGTGACAGCGCACCTCGACCCGATCGACATCGACGATCCCGAGATAAACAGGCTGCGCGTCATAGTCGACAACATTCTGCAGGCGACGCACCCCGGGCTGTCGCTTCACGACTTCCACCTTGCGCCAAACAGCGAGAACGGCAAGGACATCATATTCGACATCATCGTTCCTCAAAACTGCAAGCTGGAGGACAAAAAAATCCACGACATAGTGGAGCACCACATAACCCAAAGTCACCCGTCCTACCGCGCGGTTATCCGCTTCGACCACCTTTATTGCTAAGCAACTGTTCATAAAATGAGACTTTTATTCGTCGTTTCCCTAAAAAACCCTCGCAAAAATGCGAGGGTTTTTTGATACTTATCTCAAATTATATGATGATCTCTCATGCATATTATCATCTCCGAGGCTTTTCTCGCTGACTCCTTTGACCTGAATATGGCCATGAATCTTCCCTTGTGGCAGAACACAGCGTCATCTATCCCCGTTGCCTCCGCGA
>JAFTAB010000015.1 GCA_017458745.1 Schwartzia sp. (in: firmicutes)
ACAGCGAGCTGGCAGGGCACAGCTTCGGCAATCTTTTTATAGCCGCGATGAGCGAGGTCACGGGCGACATGGAGACCGCGCTGAAGGAGTCGAGCAAGGTCCTCGCTGTCAAGGGAAATGTCGTGCCGTCGAGCAACGACCATGTGCGCCTCGATGCACTCATGACTGACGGCACTATCGTTGAGGGCGAGTCGCATATACCCGAGGCGCGGAAAAATATAAGCAGGGTGAGACTGTTCCCGCGTCATGTGAAGGCCGTGAAGTCGGCGATTGACGCGATAATGAATGCTGACGCCGTCGTGCTGGGGCCGGGAAGCCTGTACACGAGCATCATTCCCAATCTGCTTGTCGATGGCGTGGCTGACGCTCTTAAAAAAAGCGATGCAATAAAGATATATATTTGCAATGTGATGACGCAGCCGGGGGAGACCGACGGGTACACTGCGTCAATGCACGTCAAGGCCATCATAGATCACGCGGGGCGCGGGGCGGTGGATTACTGCATCGTCAATGGCACGCCGATACCGCCCGAGACGTCGGAGGCGTACAGCGCGCAGGGGTCGTCGCCGGTGGTCGTAGATCCCGAGGCTCTCCATGCGCTTGGGGTGGGTTTTGTCCGCGCCGACATTGTGAGCGCGACGGACGCGGGGCATCATGACCCGGACAAGCTCACGAGGGAGGTCATGAGCATGATTTATGATTTGAAGATGACGAAGTCGCGCGGGCATGATGTTGATTAGGAATTGAGGGAATGCTGTGGCATCGTTTGCGAGTGAGGTCAAGAATGAAATCGCGCGCCTGATGTATGACAAAGAATGTTGCCGTGTGGCCGAGCTGTCCGGGTTGCTGCGCATGGGCGGGGCAATGACGATAGGCCCGGGAAATTCGATTGGGGCGACTTTCGTGACGGAGAACGCGGCTGTCGCGCGGAAGGCCATAACGCTCATAAAGGACACGCTTGATGTCGGGACAGAGACTGTCGCGCTGCGCTCAAGGCGGCTCAATAAGGCAACGAGTTATTCGGTGCGCGTGCCGCCGTCGTCCGATGGAGGCGCTCTCTCCGAGGTAATGGGGCTGACGAGCGAGACCGCGGCGACGGCGTCGCACTACGGCGCGATTATCCGCCGCGACTGCTGCAAGGTGGCATACCTTCGCGGCGCTTTTATAGCGGGCGGGAGCGTCAATCGCCCGGCCGCTGATTATCACATGGAGTTCATCACCGAGAATTTTCAATTCGCGGAGCTTATCCAGTCGCTTTTGCGGCGCATGGAGTTCCCCGTGGGGATGGCGGAGAGAAAGGACAGCTATGTGGTATATTTGAAGGAGGGCGACGCCATCGTGGACGTGCTGTCCATGTTCGGCGCGGAGAATGCGGTGTCGTCTTTTGAGGTGACGCGCAATGTCAAGGAGGTTCGCAATCAGGTGAATCGCCTCGTGAACTGCGAGACGGCCAATCTCAACAAGACCGCGAGGGCGGCCGCGAGCCAGATTGCCGACATAAAGAGGATAACGGAGAAAAACGATTTCGAGTCTTTGCCGTCGGAGCTTAGGGCGACGGCGATGGCGAGGCTGGCTCACCCCGAGGCGACGATAACGGAGCTGGCCAATATTCTCGGGGCGTCGCGCTCAGGCACTTATCACAGGCTGAAAAAGCTGAGCGAGATGGCGAAGTGATAATCGGATACGATTAGCTTTTTTTCGATTGCCGAATTTGATAATTTGAAAATTTGAAGGGATTTTATAATGTCTAAGATATACGTTAACGGTTATGGCGGGTATCGTGAAAAGCGTGATGGGAGCGGCTCGTTCATTTTCAAGTTTTTTTTCGGGCTTTTTATTATCGTGTTGCTTTTGGGAGGCGGCCTTGCCGGGCTGGTGACGTTTTTCCCTCCCGAGGGAGTGCCGATTTTGGAGTATCACAAGATAAACGACTGGTCGGATGACGAGTATACGGTGAAAAAGGCGGATTTCGCGGCGCAGATGGACGAGCTGCGGGCGCAGGGGTATGAGACAATTTCAATACTCGATTTCCTGCGCGCGAAGAAGGGCAAGCAGGAGCTTCCCAAGAAGGCAATCATAATCACGGCTGACGACGGCTACAAGGACAATCTGACCGACATGCTGCCCATTCTTGAGGAGCGCGGGATGAAGGCGACGGTTTTCATGGTGACGAATGATATTGGCCTGCCGGGGTATCTGACATGGGACGACCTGAAGGAGATGCAGGGGCGCAATATAGAGATAGGAAGCCACACGGCGAATCACCTGGCGTTGACCTCTATGCCGCCTGCGGAGGCGGAAGACGAAGTGAAGAAGTCAAAGCTGCTGATGGAATGGAACGGGCTCAAGACGATATTCACGCTCTCGTACCCGAACGGGAAGTACGCCGACTATATGCCTGATATGCTGAGAAGGAATGAGTATCTTGCGGCAGTGACGGGCGACCCGGGGCTCAATACTTTTGAGACGAACCCTTATCTATTGCAGCGCGTGAATATACCGAGGCCGCACCTTGGAATCTGGGAGTTCAGGTTCAGGCTGTTCAAGGCAAAGCTGTGCGCCGTGCTTGGGCTTTTCAAACATTGAGATTATATGACGGATTTTTAAGATAATAAGAAAGAGTGTATTTTTGAGGTTCCGTTATATTGGAGCAGGAGTTTATGAGACATAAAAAATTGATTGCGGTGATCGCGGCCGGTCTTTTGATAGGGGCGGCTCCGATTGCCGATGCCCGCCATGCGGCGGAAAATCACGCGCGCGAGATGCGGATTGAGAGAATGGAGCGCGAGGCCATAGAGGCCAAGGCTGAGGCTGAGAGGATAGAGCGCAGGAATCGCGAGCGGGAGCAAAGACGCGCCGAGGCTCAAAGGGAAACCGCGGAGGCGGAGGCGCGACGGGCGGCGGAGGAAGTGCCTGATGATGAGGAGGACGATTATGATAATGAAGTCGAGGAAATTGATGTCGTCCCCGAGAGAAGGCCGCGCCTGAGAGAGAGGCTGGACGGCGGCGACTATGTCCCCCGTGAGCATGATGCGGCTTCAAATGAGATGTACGCTCGTGAGGCGCGCGATGAAAATGAGGACGAGGCAAAGGCGATGGACGAGATGAGCGGCAAGGAAAGCGAGGGCAAGGAGGAAGAGGGCATCCTGCGTCGGTATCTCCGACGGGCACGGGAAAATATAAATGAGAAGGTGCAGTCCGCCCTGCCCAAGGAGACAGGGAAAAGCCTTCATGTCAATGCGCCCGTGAGAATGAAAAAGCTGGATACCGACTCGATGGATGTCGGAGGGACTCTTCTTTTCTCCGACAGCCCCGAGTATGTGAGCGAGCCGGGCATACTTTATCGCGATGAGGTGAACGGCAACGCGCGGGTGCTTTATTATCATGTGAACACGAGCGGCAAGAAGGCGAAGGTAGTCGTGGCGCTGGAGAATGTGTCGGAGTCATACGCCGTCGTGCATGTCACGCGGCGCGGGACGAGCAATCCCTCGGCCGATTATCTCGCGGTGGGTCGCGCGACGCAGCGCAGCTATTTCGATGACGAGCAGGGGCGCGGCTCGATGTATATCGCGCCGGGTGACAAGCGGCTTCTGCTCCCGGAGATGGAAAAGACGATAGTCAATCCCGATGAGCTAATCTATGGCGTCGTTGATTTTTCATCCACCGCGCCCGTGAGGGTAACGGTGATGATGTGCATGGCGTCGGCGAACCCGCTTGAGGCAATGAGCGAGCTGCCCGTTCTGCCAAAGGATGAGCATAGGCTGCGCGGCACATTCATCGGCATGGATCGCATCGTGCGCGTTGAAAAATATGACCCCGGCGATGGCTTTGCTTTCATACGCCTCGCAGACGACTCTGACGACAAGTTCAAGGACGGCATCGACGCGACCGATGGCTCCCTGACCAAGAACAGGGGCAATTATGGCGTGCTCTATCGCATAGAGGCGAGATCATCGCGTGACAAGCTCCATGCTTTCCTCTGCCCGCTGGGCGGGGTATATACGGGAGCGATGCGGGTCGAGGAGCGCGCGGGAGAGTCCGTGATGGTCATGACGCCGAGCGGGTTGCCGTTTTTCGGCGACGCTGGAGGCGAGGCAAGCGCCGAGAAGGACAAGCGGCACACGGTACTTTATCCGGCGGCGGAGCTGACGGACATGGGCCTGTTGCGAGGGTCAAGAGAGCTGGCATTTGAATTTTCGCCGCCGGGAGCCTCGAATCTCCCCGTGCTCTTGATACTCGCGCCCGAGCACTGGGAAAAAGAGCGGATGAATGACGAAGAAGAGGAAGACTGAATTATATACGGGCTGCCGCAATCTGGAAATTGCGGCGGCTTTTTTAATAAAAGTATTCATTTATTTTTCAGTTTGTGATA
>JAFTAB010000002.1 GCA_017458745.1 Schwartzia sp. (in: firmicutes)
CAAAATGTATGGCTCGTCTTCCTTTATCCCGATGGCCTTGAGCATTTCGCCGACTTCATCATAAGTCGCCTCATCTGGCTCGGCCACATCGCAATGCATCAATTCGTCAGGCATGAAAGGCAAGAAAAACAGCTCGCTTATCGTTTTCCCTCTCTGCGCTCCGGCGTATGTGCCTCGCTCCCAATTTGTCCGCTCGACGATTTTGGTGAGCCAGCGTTTTGCGAAATGCCCGCCTCCCCCGGAAACCACTCCGTTGCGGATGGGCACGCGCATGAGGTACGCCATCGCGACTACATGAGGGTTCCAGTCCAAAAGCGCGATCATGTCCTGACGAAGCAATTTCTGGAACAGCTTTGCCCGCCCCAAAAACTCGTGACGCCTGAAGCCGACGACCTCATCAATATAAGGGAGCCCATCAATCAGAGGCGTGTACGGTGTTTTTGTCATGACTGTCAAAACACAGGAGGGATACTTTTTCTTTACGAGCCTGAGCGCGGGAGTGCAGGTGACGACGTCGCCAAGAGCAAGGCAGCAGGAAAAAAATATGCGCTTGCCGTTTAAGTCAATACCCAAGTAAATATCTTCCTTCCACTTTGTATAAATATGGTATAATTCTAATACTTATCTCAGACCAAAATTTTAAATAAAAATTTTGACCTGAGATACGCCTGCTTCGCAGGCTACAGTTGCGCCTTTGGCGCATCTGACGTCTCATGCACTCGCTGTAAAGATTTAAAAATCTTAACAGCGAGTAGTATAATGTAATATACTGCATTTGACAAGCGACTTTGTGATATAAAGGGCTGCCGAAAAATAAACTGCAATTCAGCCTGCGTGAATTTCCATGCGCTGCCCGCACAGTTTATTTTCCTCCGGCTCAAAATTTTTGGGGAGACAACTACTCATGGCTTATAAAATTTTCGTGGACGGCATAATGCATCTGGGCGATATAATGATAGCCGCCTCCATATTCCCTGTGCTGAAAAAGCACCACCCCGACTCGGAGATCACTTTTCTCACTCAGGCTGCGCTCGCCCCCGCGGCCTCGCTGCTCGACGACGTGGACCGCGTCATACCGTATGAGTACAAGAGCGGCGGCGGCGCGCTCGGCGTATGGCGCATGGCCCAGAAACTTCGCCGGGAGCATTTTGACATCGGCATATCGGTTGACCCGAGGGAGCGCGTCACGCTCATGAAGTGGCTCGCCGGCATACCGATACGCGTGACCGTGGAGGAGGCGCTCGGCTGGAAGCTCGGCTGGGAGAGACATTTCTACACGACCGACGTCTCTCTTTCGGGGTGGGACTATTTCAGCCATCGCCGCTCCGAAAGTTTTCAGGAGGCGATGAAAAGATATTTTCACGATGACGACAAGACTTTTTATCCTCCGCGCTTGAAGCCCAGCTCGGAGAAAGATCTCGACTCCGTCGACCGGCTTTTGGAAAACGCGTCGCATGACGGGCCTCTCATCGCCCTATGCGTGCAGACGACCGGCGACAACAGGCTGAAGGAGTGGAGAGCCGAACGATACAGCGAGCTTTGTGACAGGATAGCCGAGGAATACAATGCCTCATTTGTCATGACGGGCATCGAGGCGCACAGGGAACGCGCCGATGAAATAATAAACGGCACGCATCATATCGAAAGATTTATCAGCGCGACAGGCAAGACAACGCTGCCCGAACTCATAGCCCTGTTCCGCAGGGTCGACGCCCTCGTGACCTGCGACACGGGCACGGCGCATATAGCAGGCGCGGCCGGCTGCCCCGTGCTCACGATATGCACCTCGGCGTGGCCCGACGTGTACCGGGCCTGCGGCGAGAATTGCAGGGTCGCGAGCGCGAGAGTGCCCTGCACGGGCAGAGCCAACTGCCGCATTATGAAGACGTGCAATAAAAGCGATTGCTATGACAAGCTGACAGTCGATATGGTGATGGACGAGTTCGCGAAAATGATGGAAAAGCATTTACAATAAGAAACAAAAAATTTGAAAATCAAAAACGGCTTCCCGCAAGAAAAAATTTTTCGCGGGGAGCCGTTTTCTATTTGCGTCATTCCATGACGATAATATCATAATACCTTTTGAACTTTTTGCGACGGTTTCACTTGCGCTATTCTGATTGTGCGCAGGCCATAATATTTGGCGATATACCTGTTCGTCCAAAACTCGGGGTCGTCGTGAATATACGACAGCCGCCATTCTGCGCAGAATTTATTGCGCGGCGGTATGTCGTTCACCACGACATCGAGGTTGCCGGCCGCTTTTTGCTCCTCTATGATTGCGAGCGTCTCCCGCCATTGATACAGGTAGTCCACTACGCCCTCACGCGCCTCCCAGAACAGCCCGATGCTCCCGGCGACAAGAAATATCAAAATGAACGCCTTAAGCCTCCGAAGCGTGGCGATGCCTATTTTTTGCGTCGTCGGCTCGTTTGACATCTCGGCGTACATGATTCCTGCCGCCACTACCATGAATATGACTGGGACGAAGTATGTGCGCGTTTTCATCGGCTCCACAACGCCAAGCGAGGCGGCCGACGCCATCGCCCCGACGACGTAGATGAAAGCGAGCGTCTTTCTGCTCGACACGACGACGAAGCAGAGAATGCCGAAGGCCATGCACAGCAGCAGATTCGAGTCGAGCCACCCCATGACAAGGACATTCCTGATCACGCGCAAAATCTTAGTCGATATGTGAGGCGAGAAGTGCTCCACAGCGGCGCGCACGAAATTGCCGGGCGCGAACCACAGAAGCGACGCGCCGACTAAAACGCCCGCCAGGCTTATCTTTGAAAAAAGCGGGACAGAGCCGTACTTATCACGATAGATTATAATATAGCCCACGCATACCGCTATGAGCCCGACAGATAAAAGCTCGATGCCCCAGCCCGCGCAAACGCCCATGAAGAAAAAAACGAAAAGCGAAACGGGATGATTGAATTTTTTGCACTGCCCTTCATAATAAAATCTGAACGCCGCTAAAAGTGACAGAGGAAAAAGACTCATCCACATGTAATTCGCCGAGCCGTTGAGCCACAGGATATTTTGCCCGAAAGCGGGGAGGCAGGCAAGCAATGCAAAATTCACGGCGACCAAAAGGCCAAGCGAAAGCCTGAATCGCCCAAGCGCATTGAAATAGAGCAACAGAACCAGAGCGACATAGGCAAACGAATTCAATACATTGAAAATATTTTTCGGCATCAGGAGAAATAGCCAAGTCAAAGCCTCTCCCCATATTCGTCCTCCCCATGACATATAAAAATGTCTGCAAATTGCCATGAAGTCACCCAACGAGTGTATGGAAAAAGCTGACTCGGCTTTCCAAAAATCATCGGCGACAAGCGGCGTGCGCCATGTAAGATAAAGCACGGCGGCAAATATGGCAACGAGATAAATCGCGATGAAAGCCAGACGATGATTTTCATACAGCGAGATGCAATGTTCAAGAGTTCTTGATTTGTTCAGATAAGCTCCGATGCGCTCCGATATGTCAAATCGGCTTGCGATTTGTGTTCCGTCAGAGAGCTTCCCTTTATCCGGCAACGCCGAAAAAAATATGCCCATATTATTCCGTTTCATTTATAATACGCCTTCAAATATTTCTCAAAAAGATAGACCGCCCTCTGCCCCGCCATGGAAAATCCTAGCTTGCCCTCGAGGAACCCGCCCTGAAATATGTAGTCGCGCAAAAATCCCCAGAGGGGGTGCGCCACGACCGCGAAGAATGACGGGCGACCCTTTTTCGCGACAAGCTCATCAGCCGCCATCGTCGTATAGCGATTGAGCTTGGCGAGGTAGCTTTCCCAGTCGCTGTATGTGTAGTGGCGCATCGGCGATCTCATCCTCGCCCTCTCGCAGATGACGCTCGCGCTCTCGTGTACCTCGCCATGCCATGTCACCGCGCCGCGGGGATAGAGCCGAAGCGACCAGTCGGGGCGATGACCGCCGTGCATCATCGTCTGCCCGTATATTACATTGAGCCGCTTTATCTCATACGCTTTTTTATCGCCGCCGCTCACGATGGAGCGAAGCTCATCATTCGCCTCGGGCGTGAGCCGCTCATCTGCGTCGAGGTAAAACACCCACTCCGCGTCGGTCAGCGTCAACGCAAAATTACGTTGCGCCGCGAATCCGCCCTCCATGCCGCGAGAGAAAAATCTTGCGCCGAGCGATTCGGCTATGCTCCTCGTCGCGTCCGTGCTCCCCGAGTCTATGACTATGACCTCGTCGGCACACGACACGCTTTTGATGCAGTCCTCTATATTTTTTTCCTCGTTCCTCGTCAAAATGAGTACAGCGAGTTTATTTTTTCCGCTCATATCGCGACCGCCAATCTGCCAATCGAAAAAATTTTTTCATCAATATTTTCTGTTTTGCTCCCAGTTCCATGCGTCGCGCAGTATCGTGCCCACGTTGCTCTTTTTCGGCGTCCATCCGAGCAGGCTCCTTGCCTTGCCGTTTGACGCTATTAGCTCGGCGGGGTCGCCCTCGCGCCTTTCGACTATCTCGTGCGGTACGGGCTTCCCCGTCACCCGCTCCGCCTCGGCTATCAGCTCCAGCACGCTCATCCCGTCGCTGCTGCCGAGATTAAAAGCCTCGCTCTTTTTATGCTCCATGATATACTTCAATCCGAGATAGTGCGCCTCCGCCAAATCCTCAACATGTATATAGTCGCGTATGCAGCTCCCGTCGCGCGTATCATAGTTATCGCCGAAAACCCTCATCGGCTTGCCCGTGCGGGTCGCCCGCAGCACGAGAGGTATGAGATGAGTCTCGGGGTCGTGCGCCTCGCCTATGAGGGCATCTGACGAGTCGCCCGCGGCATTGAAATAGCGCAGCGGGCATGAAACAAGTCCGTGCGCCCTGCCATAATCCTCCAGCATCATCTCCCCTATCAGCTTCGTCCTGCCATACGGGTTAATCGGATTTTTTGCGTGCTCCTCGTCAATCGGCACGCGCGACGGCTCACCGAAAATCGCTGCCGACGATGAGAACACGAAATATTTTATGTCATGCGCCACCGCCGCATCGAGCAGAGCCTTCATCTTCACTACATTATTCTCATAATACTTTGACGGGTTCTCGACCGACTCGCCGACGCTGATGAATCCGGCAAAATCAATCACGGCGTCAAAACGCTCCTCCGCCATCAGCGAGTCGAGCATCGCCCTGTCGCCTATGTCGCCGACGACGAGCCTCCCCCACTTCACCGCCTCTCTGTGACCGTACGAGAGATTGTCGAGCACCACCGTCTCATCCCCCATGCTTGTGAAATATCTATTAGTGTGGCTGCCGATATATCCCGCGCCGCCGGTAATAAGTATCTTCATTTTGCGCCTCCAAAAATTGATAACGCCCAATTATACCATATATTTCTATCCCGCGCTCCCCATGCGCCCATATTTTTCCATCTTTTTCTATTTCGGTAAAAGTTATATAATAATAGGAAAATTATTTTGAAAGAAGATGTAAGGATGATAAAGGCGAAGGAAATCGACATGCTTCACGGGAGCCTATGGGACAAAATGATAATCTTCGCTCTCCCTCTCGCCCTCACCGTTTTCCTCCAGCAAATGTATAACACGATCGACACCGCCATAGTCGGGCAATTCATCAGCTCGCATGCCATGGCCGCGGTCGGCACGAATGTCCCCGTCGTCGGGCTATGCGTCAATCTTTTCTTCGGCGTGTCACTCGGCGCGAATGTCATGATCGCGCGCTACATCGGGAGCGGCGAGGAAAAAAAGGCGCGGGCGACGGTGCACTCATCCTTCATGCTTGCCGCAGGGGCCGGCATCACGCTCGCAGTCATCGGCGAGCTAGGCATCAACTTCATCATGAATATACTCGATGTGCCGGAAGAAGTCTACGACCTCGCCAAAACATACCTCAGCATATATCTGCTCGGTATGCCAATGCTCGCCCTCTATAATCTGGAGTCGGCGATATTCCGCAGCCGAGGCGACACGGAGACGCCGCTCATCGCCTTATCCATCGCGAGCATTGTGAACGGCGTGCTCGACCTCATGGCGACCTCGGTGCTGGGCTGGGGCATCGCCGGAGTCGCGCTCGCCACCGTCACGGCTCAGTCGCTCTCCGCCGTCATCCTTTTCGTCGCATTGAAAAGGACGAGCGGCATCACAGGCATCTCGATTCATGAAATGAGATGGGACAGCGGCAGGATGTCCGAGGTCGTGAAAGTCGGCCTGCCTGCAGCTCTTCAGGCGATGGTCTTCTCCTTCTCGAATGTCATCATACAGTCAGCCATCAACAGCCTAGGCGCCGATGTCATGGCGGCATCCAGCGCGGCATTCACCATAGAAATAAATATCTACTGCATCATAAACGCATTCTCTCAGACCACCACGACATTCGTCTCGCAGAACTACGGCGCGGGAAATCTCCCGCGTTGCAGGCGCGCGACATGGATCAGCTTCGCCATCGGCAACACGGCGATACTCATCGCCTCCGTCGCGGTCTACATTCTGGGCGACGACCTCCTGTCTCTCTTTGATAATAATCCCGAGGTCGTGCGCCTCGGCATGATTCGCATATTCTATGTCGTCTGCTTTGAGATGCTGAACGGCGTCATGGATATTCTCTCGGGCGCGATGCGCGGCTACGGCTACAGCCTGCCGCCGGCTCTGCTCGCCTTGATAGGGATATGCGGCGTGAGGCTCGCATGGGTCTGGATTATATTCCCGGCTCACAGAGCATTCGACACGCTGATGATTTGCTACCCGGTGAGCTGGCTGTGCGCAAGCGTGATGATAGCGGCGGCGTACCGTTTCTATAGCAAAAATGTCAAAGTGATACGCGTGATGAGATAAGGAAAAATTTTAACAATGAGCCGCTTTCCAAAAAGACCGCTCACGCCATCACACGCCCCAGCGGGCGAAAACAAGAAAGGAGATTTTTATGTCCGTCCATGTTATCAAGGAGGCGCGTCGATGCCTCCAGTGCAAAAATCCCGTGTGCCGCATCGAGGGATGCCCCGCGCACACGAATATCCCCGAAATGATTCGCCTTTTTCTCACAGGCAAGATAAACGACGCGGGCGCGATGCTATTTGAAAACAACCCGATGAGCGTCTTCTGCTCGCTCGTCTGCGACCATGAGGCGCAGTGCGAGGGCCACTGCATCCAAGGACGAAAAGGCTCCCCCGTGCAAATCTCCTCGATTGAGTCATACATATCCGACACATATCTCGATAAAGCGAACCTCACTATCGACCTTCCCAAAAACAAACGGGTCGCCGTCGTCGGCTCGGGGCCTGCCGGTCTGACCGTCGCCGTGAAGCTGCGCCAGCGGGGCTACGATGTCACGATATTCGAGCGGCTCAGTCACATCGGCGGGATGCTGCGCTACGGAATCCCTGACTTCAGACTGCCGAAGAGCATAATCGACCGCTATGTAAAAAAACTTGTCAAGCTCGGCATACATATCCGCCCCAACACCACCATCGGCGGCGCGCTGACTCTTGACACGCTGCTCGATGACGGCTACGAGGCGATATTCATCGGCACGGGCGTGTGGCGCCCCCGTCGCCTCGGGATAAAGGGCGAGAGCCTCGGCAACTGCCTCTTCGCCGTCGATTATCTCAAGAGCCCCGACTCCTGCCACCTCGGCGAGCGCGTCGCCGTCATCGGCTCGGGCAACTCCGCGATGGACGTTGCCCGCACCGCCATAAGGAGAGGCAGCCGATTTGTCACCGTCTACGCGAGGACACCAAAGACCACGGCGAGCGTCAGAGAATTTGAGTACGCTGAAGCGGACGGAGTCGACTTCGAGTACAACAAGGACATCGTCGAGATAACGCCGCAGGGTCCGATGCTATGCGAGATAAATTATGCCGAGGACGGGGTCACCGTCGTGAGCGAGGGAAAACCATCGCTCCATCGGGCAGACAGCACCATCATAGCAGTGAGCCAAGTCGCCAAGGACAAAATCTATCGGGGCACGACGGGCATCGCTATAAATGAGAACGGCCTGCTTGAAGTGGACGAGGGCGGCCAGACGACGCGGAAGGGCATTTTTGCCGGCGGCGATGTCGCGTACGGGGCAAGGAACGTGGTGCAGGCAGTGAAAAATGCCAAGCACGTCGCCGACGCAATTGACGAGTATTTGAATCATCTATAAAATGAGACTTTTTTAGCGGGAGATAAGCGCCCACAAGGCAATGGGTAAATAATCAAGGGGGAAAATGATGACAAGAAAGATAAAAATCCGCGTGGCTGCGCTCGATGATGCCGCGCGGCTGCTCGCCATCTACGCCTACTACACGGAGCACACCGCCATCTCATTTGAGTACTCTCCGCCGAGTATCGAGGAATTTCGCTCGCGCATGGAGAAAATCATGACGCGCTACCCTTATTTCGTGGCCGAGGATGACGGCAATATACTTGGCTATGCCTGCACGCATCAATTCATAGGGAGGGCGGCATACGACTGGTCAGCCGAGACCACAATATACATCGCGAAAGATTCCCGCAAAAGGGGGATCGGCTTTCGCCTGTACGGCGCCATCGAGAATATCTCCCGCGAGCAGGGCATCACCAATCTCTATGCCTGCATCGGCTACCCCGACGAAGAGGACGAATACCTCACAATGAACAGCGCCGATTTTCACGCGCACATGGGCTACAAGCTGACCGGCAAATTCAACAAATGCGGATATAAATTCGGCAGATGGTACAGCATGGCATGGATGGAAAAAATCATAAAAAAGCACGAAGAAAGTACCGCGCCCATAACGGCGTTCCCCGACATCGACAAGGAGACACTGAAGAGATGCGGGATTGATATTATTGAATGAAAAAATTTTAGGAGCTTTTATGAACCGCAGAAATTTCATTTTGGGAGGGCTGTCAGCTTTGGGAGCGGCCGCAGCGGGAGGGGCTTGGTTCGTGAACCGCCCCGAGTTCGGGCAGGCTCCCTCGGGGGAGCGACTGAAAAGAATTTTATCCTCGCCTCATTATAAAAACGGAAAATTTGAAAATCTCGTGCCGGTGGAGGTCATGACGAAGGGCGGCGAAAACCGCATCGTCGCCACTTGGAAATTTCTTTTCGGCGACAAATCGGAATTGATGCCAAAAACGCCGATGATTTCCAAAAAGACAAAAATCTCATCACTCGCGAGGAACGAGGACGTCATAATCTGGCTCGGTCATTCCACGTTTTATTTGCAGACGGGCGGTCATCGAATATTGATTGACCCCGTTTTTTCGGGCTACGCCTCGCCGCTGTTTTTTATAAACAGGGCCTTTGATGGAAGCAATATCTGCTCGGCGGACGACTTCCCCGAGATAGACCTGCTCGCGGTCACGCACGACCATTGGGATCATCTCGATTATCCGACGATAATGTCGCTCGCGCCGAAGATAAAAAATATCGTCTGCCCTCTCGGCGTG
>JAFTAB010000088.1 GCA_017458745.1 Schwartzia sp. (in: firmicutes)
CCGTAAAATTGAATGTCAATATTGACTCAAAGGGCAGCGTAAAGACCACAACATACAGCGGGGATTTTTTGTCAGGCGAAGGCCATTACAACATGATTCCCTTCAAGTCCATAAGCGGTCGGTGCAAAAACGTCGACAAGGAACTGGATTTTTATGACGTGGTCATAGATCTGGGAGGACTGTCACTTAAGACAGATGCCCTCAGCATCATAAACAAGAAGTTGATCTTGCATCCGATTGACCTGATTGACAAGGACGGCACGCCGCTCATGACCTACGAGCCCGAAAGCAAGACAATAATAAACAACGATCCAAGGTCTAAGGGCAATGACGAAGACGAAAAATGGCACTGATCGGACGATAAATAAAAAAGCGATTGCAAACAAAATGCAATCGCTTTTTTGACGGCCACTTTGCGGCTCACGAGCCGCCATGAAGCTCGCTGTATTTCTTTTTCGTGAAAAACTCCTCCACGTTCTTCAGTATTTCCTCCCTCGGCAGCGTTTTCAAGAGGTAGCCGTCTGGCTTCAGCGCAAGCAGCTTCAACACGCTATCTCGGTCGTCCTTCCCCGTCAGGAATATGACGGGGATGCCCGCTATTTTCTTTTCCGCTCGGAGCATCTCGAGCACCTGCGCCCCGCTCGTCACCGGCATCTCATAGTCAAGGAGTATCAGGTCGGGCCTATTGTCCGCGACGTACATCAGTGCCTGAGCCCCGCTCGTCACGATAGTCACCCGGTAGCTCATAGAGAGCCAGCCCTTCATCATTTTCAAAAATGTCACATCGTCGTCGACCAGAAGTATGCTCTTGCGTCTCTCGCTGTCATCGTTTGCCTCCATCAGCCTTTCAGTCTCGGCTATGAGGCTCTTCACATCGAGCGGCCGCTCGAATATCGCCGCCGCCACGGCCTGCGGGATATACTGCTCCACGACGGAGAGCTCGGCGGGATTGCCAATCAGGATGAGCAGCTTGTCGCGCTCCGTGCACAGGTCATTCAAAAAAACGAGCGTTTCCGCGATGTCGGAGACAAAATCGCCAAGATAAAAGACGAAAAGCTCCGCCTCCCCCTGATGAGCGTCAATATCGTCGAGCTTCGGGAGCACTGGCACCACCTCGTAGCCCGCGTCCTTGAAATTCTTGTTGATTGTCCCCACCATGAATGCCGCCCCTTGGCTTATCAGCAGTATCTTCTTTTTCATAAATGCTCCCGTCCCCCTCAAATATTCTTTAAAATATCATTCGCCTTTTCCCATTCAAGCGTCTCAACCGCGCTCCTCAATTTCTCATGGCGCTCCTTTTCATCGTCGGGCAATTTATACCCTTTCAGCGTGTCCAGCACATATATTGCATTATCATAATCAAACGACGCGGCAAACTCTTTTATTGCCCCGTATGCGTCATAAAGTTCATCCCTCGATATCTCCGGCTTGTCGCTTTGCCCTTCCTCGCAGCACTCGCATGGCTCCAGTATTTTCCTGTAGCCACGGTACATCTTGAGCAGCCTTTCCGTGTTTTCCTCTATCTCGCTGATTTTCAGTGCGTCGCCTGCCGCCTCCATTCTCGCGGCCAGCTCGGACAGCTCCTCTGCCCCGATGATTCTCGCCGTGCTTTTCAGCGCGTGAACCTTTATCGTGTAATTCGGCCAATCCTTCAGAACGAAATATTTCTCTATCTCGTCCGATGTGGTCACGAGCGACGAGCGGAAAAGCCGCAGCGCGTCCAGATATGCCGCCACCGAGCCGCAGTGCTTTATGGCGCTCTCGGCATTAATCCCTTGCAGCCCTTTCAGCCAATCAGGGACAGGCTCCTCTTGCGCCTCTTGCGAGTCATCAACCGGCAGCGAGACGGGCGTCACCTTTTCCTCCGGCAGGTACTTCATGAGCATTGCCTCAAGCTTCTTGCTGTCAATCGGCTTTGTGAGGTAATCGGTGAATCCCGCGGCGATGTACTGCTCCTTGGCCCCGGAGATTGCGTTTGCCGTCAACGCCACTACCGGCACAGACGAATTCAGATGCTCGAAGTCCTTCATCCGCTTCAGCGTCTCGATGCCGTCCATCTCGGGCATCCTGTGATCAAGGAATATTATATCATATTTTATCTTTTTTACGAGTTCCAGACATTCCCGTCCGCTCGTCGCCGTGTCGACCCTCACCTTCGTCGGCTTCATCAGTCCCTCGGCGACCTTCAGGTTCATCACGGTGTCGTCAACGACCAGCACCCTCGCCAGCGGGGCAGTGAAAGACTCATGATACTCCTGCACTTCCTGCGCGTATTTCCAGTATGCCGCGCCTTCCTCCCCGATAGGCTCCCAGTTTATCACCTTTTGCTTGACATCAAATGAAAACGATGATCCCTCGCCGTATTTGCTCTTTACCACCAACTTGCTGCCCATCAGCGCGAGGAGCCTCTGCGTTATATTCATTCCGAGGCCGGTCCCCTCGATGGTGCGGTTGCGTTTCTCCTCGATACGTTCAAAAGCCGAGAACAGCTTCGGCATTTCCTCCTCTTTTATCCCTATCCCCGTGTCGCTCACGTCGAAATGCATCATTATATGCTCATCGTCCGCTTTGCTGAAATCAATGGTCAGCGTCACGCCGCCCTTCTCGGTGTACTTCACCGCGTTCGTCAGGATATTTGTCAGAATCTGCTTTATCCTTATCTCGTCGCCGAAAAGCTCCGTGGGCATATCCTTATTGCCTTTCACATCAAAATCAAGCCCTTTTTTCCTCGCGCGCATACCAATCATATTGATCACATCATTAAGAGCCGAGCTTGTCGCGTACTCGACGGGGATTATCTCCATCTTGCCCGCCTCTATTTTCGAGAAATCGAGTATGTCGTTCACTATTGCCAGCAGGCTTTGGCCGGCGCTCTTTATGTCGGCGGCGTACCCGCGTATCGTAGGGTCATGCGACTCGCGGAGAATCATCTCGTTCATGCCGAGTATTCCGTTTATGGGCGTGCGTATCTCGTGCGACATATTCGAGAGGAATTGCGACTTCGCCCTGTTCGCGGACTCGGCGCGAAGCGCCATCTCCTTGTAACTCTCGTTTGACTCCTCAAGGTCATGGGTCGTCGCCGCGAGGAAAGTTGCGAGCCTCGTCGAGAGAGGTATTATTTTCGGCGGGATGGGCTTTTTTGCTCTCTCGAGGCAGCATGAGAGCTTAGTCTCATTCTCCCTCATCCCGACCGACACGATTGTGCCCCCGAGGAATCCTCCCTGCCCTTTCAGCCTGTAAATCTCGCCCATCCCCATGTAATTCATGAAAGGCGTTCCCAGCCGCCTGTAGAAATTGAGCTCATCAGTGAAATTTTCCTTCAGGAAATTCATCCTGCTCAGGCAAACAAAGATCATGACATATTCGGGGCAGAATTTTCTCATTTTCTCGCTCTTCTGCCACGTCCTATCCAAAAGCTCGCTGGATTTCGCATATGAAAAGCGCAGCTTTTCCCCCTCAAACATTTCCTCGAACATATAAAGATCTCCCCCGCAGTACGACATCGGAATCGTGCTGAAAGGAAAACCGTTTCTCTCGATGACGAGCAGAAATTCAGGTATATTCTCGTGGAAATGCTCGTCGGGAATCACCCCCAGATACTTCTCATAAATTTCCACTGCCGGGCGGTCGTCTATCGTCTCGACAATCTTATCCCCGCGCATCTTTGTTATTTCCATTTCCTTGCCGATGGGGTTCCAGCCCAGTTCCCAATCAACATTTACGATAAGCTCTTCCCCGTAAAAGACCACGATGGCTGCCCCGCTGGCAAATACTTTCCCCAATGCCGCGACGAATTTTTTCTTGCCGCTCACCAGCTTGCATATGCTGTCGGTCGTCAATCTATGCTCGCTGCAAAAATCAATCATGTCGAATCCGGCTCCCATTCCAAAGAATGGCAGCTCCGGCACCTCAGATGAAACCGCGTCAAAAAATATGCCGGCAGGAATATCGTCCGGCCCGAAAAAAACCTCTGCGCCCTTCGCGTCAGGTATCTCGCTTATTTCCTTTGACACGGCGCGCATCTTTTCACAGTCGCGCGCATCCGCTCCGTCAAACACCCACACTTTTGCCCTCGCCTTGTCGAAAAAGAGGCAGTTCACGCGGAGAGCCCAGTCGCCCTTGCCGAGCCCATAGTCCAGCATCGTAGCCGAGATTCCGACCACCTTTGCCCCCGGCAGTTCCTCCTCAAACCTCGCAAATATTTTTTTAAAATCATCGGTGGGAATCTGAAATGATTCGATTTGTATTACCGTCTCCCCGGCCTCA
>JAFTAB010000089.1 GCA_017458745.1 Schwartzia sp. (in: firmicutes)
CCATGATGCCCGAGCGTATGACAAGATAGACAACGAAAATGCTCGCGGCCGCGATGATGGCATGAACAATCCCGACGAAAATCAATCCATATATACCGGTCAAGCCTGACACTATTAGCACGAGCTTTGAAAGTTTCGGCTCGCTGAATATGCCAAGCAGAAGGTCTATGACGCCGCACACTGCCGCGAACACAATCCCGCCGCCAAGAACTTCGTAGTATTCTTCTTCCTCCTCATTCAAACTATCCGAAGCGTGCCCCCTGTCGTCAGAGCCGCCGCCATGCACCGGATCCCGCGCTCCATCGACCGTCACCCCGTACTCCGCGCTCACCTCGGAGGCAAGCGCATCAAATGTGTTCAAAATGCCTTCATCGAAATTATTTTTCTTCAGATACGGCACCAGATAATTGTCCATTATGCTGCCGCATCTGCCGTCATTGAGTCGCCCTTCCAGGCCGTAGCCTACCTCGATGCGCGCCCTCCTGTCCCCGACGGCAATCATCAGCAGGACGCCATTGTTTTTGCTCTTGTCACCAATGCCGAACTTACGGAACAGGGCCACGGCATAGTCCTCCACCGCTGCCCCGTCAAGCGAGTCAAGCGTGACCACGCAAATCTGTGCCCCCGTCTTATCGCGAAGTGATTTATTGACACCGATGATATGCTCTTTCGTTGCCTCCGTGATGACATTGCCATAGTCGGCGACATAAAAATCATTAGTCGGGGAAACCAGATTCATCTTTGCCATAACTGGCGCCGCCACAAAAATCATCAGCAGCATCAAAAAAGAAATAAAAATTTTCCTGCGCAAGTTTCTCCTCCTCCGTCATATCATCATTTTATCAAAAAAATCTCGTCCCCGCTATATGCTAGGACGAGATTTTTATTTCAAATAATTATTGCTCAATTTTTAAGGAAACGCCGCCCAATAAATTATGCGGCGTATTTTTTCTCCGTTTGGTCGATGACCGTCGAGACAGCGGCATCACCCGTGATATTGAGGCAGGTGCGGAACATATCAAGGACGCGGTCGATGCCCGCGATAAGAGCGAGCCCCTCCATCGGCAAGCCGACCGTCTGGAGGACAAGCGCGAGCATGATGAGCCCCGCGCCCGGGACGCCGGCCGTGCCGATTGACGCCA
Organism: Schwartzia sp. (in: firmicutes); assembly: GCA_017458745.1. GTDB lineage: Bacteria > Bacillota > Negativicutes > Selenomonadales > Selenomonadaceae > RUG024. Next base: position 1,143 of record JAFTAB010000089.1, read on the forward strand.
GCGTGCCGGTGAGAACAATCATGCCCATCTGGCCCATTGTGAGGTCAATGCCAAACACATTTGCGATAAAGAGGGCGCACACGCCCTGATAAAGAGCCGTGCCGTCCATGTTTATCGTCGCGCCGAGCGGCAGGACGAAGCTCGTAATCTCACGAGAGACACCAAGATTTTCCTGGCAGTTCTTCATGGTGACGGGAAGCGTGCCGGCACTTGAGCAGGTCGTGAAAGCAAGCATCATTGCCTCGGACACGCCCTTGAAGAAATCAAGCGGGCTATGTCCTCCCCATACACGCGCAAGCGTGGAGTAAACAGCCACGGCATGGATGACGCAGCCAACGGCGACGCACGCGATGACCGAAATCAGCGGCAACAAAACCGACGGCCCGTTCTTGCACACGACCGGGAGCAGCAGGCAGAACACGCCGATCGGAGCAAAGTTCATGACTATGCCGATGATCTTGTAGCAGGTCTCGGCCGCCGCGTCAAAGAACTTTATAAGTATCTGCGCTTTCTCGCCGCCTACCTGCGTTATGCCGACGCCGGTGAACAACGCGAAGATAATGATAGGAAGAATCTGAGCCTTTGCCATGGAGTCAACGGGATTCGTAGGAATCATGCTCACAAAAACCTCCATGATGGAAGGCGCCTGTTTCGCAGTGACAGCGGCATCAGATGAGAGCTGCAGACCCATCCCCGGGTGAACAATTCCCGCAACTGCAAAGCCGATGATGATAGCGACAGCCGTCGTGAAAAGATAAAGGACAACCGTCTTGACACCTATGCGGCCAAGTTTCTTTGTGTCCCCGAGGCTGGTCATACCGACGACAAGCGACGTGAACACAACCGGCACAATCATCATCTTAATCAGGTTGATGAATATTGTACCAATCGGGGCAATCCACCAATTCACAAAGCCGAGTGCCCCCGGGCCCGCGATCAGCCCGACAATAACGGACGCCACGAGCGCAATAAAAATTTGTACAGATAAGCTCATTTCCTTACCCCCTTCAAAATGATAAAAAAAGATTAAAACTATATCAGTTTTATTATATTTGATATTTCATATCATGTCTAGGAAAATAATGAAAATCATATGAATGTATACAAAATACACAAAAAAACAATTTGATTTGCTTATATTTTTTGCCATTAATCATAATTTTTTCTTATCCGCTTTATCTTCAATATCCGATTTTTTCCTGCGAAACGATTAGGCATACACTCACCGTCTCAGCAGCGCATAGGTCGCTCGCACGCAACAGATTCCCTGCAAATGGCAAAATGGACTTATTCATTGTTTCACTTATTGCAAGTTTGTGATAGAATGAGTGGGCAAATCCAAAAATAATTTGGGAGGCATTTTGATGAAAATTGTTATTGGCTGCGACCACGGCGCCCTCGCGCTGAAGACCGCGGTTAAGAATGTGCTCTCGGAGCTTTCCGGCATCGAGGTGGAGGACATCGGCACGTTCACCGAGGACTCGGTGGACTACCCCGACATCGCGGAAAGGCTTTGCGCGAGGATAACGAGCGGCGAGGCTGAGCGTGGGGTACTGCTATGCGGCACGGGCATCGGCATCTCGATAGCCGCCAACAAGATACGCGGCATTCGCGCTGCTCTCTGCTGCGACGTCTACTCGGCGAAAATGGCTCGCCGCCACAACGACGCCAACGTGATTGCCCTCGGCGGGCGCGTCATTGGCCCGGGACCTGCCGGGGAAATCGTCAAGGCTTTCATGACGGAATCATTCGAGGGAGGCCGCCACGCTAGGCGCGTCGGAAAAATCACGGCGCTGGAAAACAAGTAGTATTATACAACATTATATTATAATAAATTTTTTAGGAGTGATTTATCTAATGGCATTGATGGACAAACTTTCACAGACCGACCCCGAGCTGGAGGCGATAATAGGCCGCGAGCTCAATCGCCAGCAGACCAAGCTGGAGCTGATAGCCTCGGAGAACATCGTGAGCCGCGCGGTGATGGAAGCGCAGGGAAGCGTGCTCACCAACAAATACGCCGAGGGCTACCCCGGCAAACGATACTATGGCGGCTGCGAATTTGTAGACCAGGCGGAGCAGCTCGCCATCGACCGAGCGAAGAAGCTGTTCGGCGCGGAGTATGCAAATGTGCAGCCTCACTCCGGCGCGCAGGCGAACATGACGGTATTTTTCTCGCTGATGAAGCCCGGCGACACATTCATGGGCATGAGCCTCAACGACGGCGGCCACCTCACGCACGGCAGCCCCGTCAACATGAGCGGCACGTATTTCAACGTGGTGCCCTATGGCGTCGACCCGGAGACGGAGCGCATAGACTACGACGCGCTGGAGAAAAAAGCCGAGGAGTGCAAGCCGCGCCTCATCGTCGCGGGCGCATCGGCATACGCGCGAATCATAGATTTCCCTCGTCTGGCTGAAATCGCGAAAAAAGTCGGGGCATATCTGATGGTTGACATCGCGCACATTGCCGGGCTCGTGGCGACGGGCCTCCACCCCAGCCCCATCCCCTACGCCGATGTCGTCACGACCACGACGCACAAGACGCTCCGTGGTCCCCGCGGCGGCATGATACTGTGCCGCGATGCCGAATTCGGGAAGCAGTTCAACAAAGCGCTTTTCCCCGGCATCCAGGGCGGCCCTTTGATGCACGTCATCGCCGCCAAGGCTGTCGCGCTCGGCGAAGCACTAAAGCCCTCTTTCAAAGAATATCAGGAGCAGGTGCTGAAAAATGCAAAGGCGCTCGCTGACGAGCTGGCCGCCAAGGGATTCCGCATCGTCACGGGCGGCACCGACAACCACCTGATGCTCGTCGACCTGCGCAGCAAAAAAATCAACGGCAAAGAGGCGCAGAACCTCCTCGACTCCGTGGGAATCACTGCTAACCGCAACACCATACCTAACGAGCCTCTATCGCCCTTCGTCACGAGCGGCATCAGGCTCGGCTCGCCCGCTCTCACGACGCGGGGGCTGAAGGAAAAAGAAATGCGCGAGGTCGCCGACATCATCTCGCTCGTGCTCTCAAATCCAAACGACGATAAAGCGCGCGACGAAGCGAAGGCTCGCGTCGACGCTCTCTGCAAAACATTCCCAATCTACGAAAATCTATGAGGTGATCCAAGTGGCAGGAAAAGCTGACAAAAAAGGACTAAAAGTTCATGTGATTGACCATCCCCTCATCCAGCACAAGCTCACGCTCATGCGCATGAAGGAGACAAGCTCGAAGGATTTCCGCGACCTGCTGGAAGAAATCGCAATGCTGATGGGCTACGAGGTCACGAGGGACTTCCCCCTGCGCGAGATTGACATCGAGACGCCGGTCGCGCCATGCAAGTCAAAAATAATCGCGGGCAAAAAAGTCGGCCTCGTGCCAATACTCCGAGCAGGGCTGGGAATGCTCGACGGAATGCTCGCCCTCATTCCCGCGGCAAGAGTCGGCCACATAGGCCTCTACCGTGACCCGGAGACGCTGAAACCTGTCGAATACTATTGCAAGCTGCCGCCCGATGTATCGGAGCGGACTCTTATAGTTGTTGACCCGATGCTCGCCACCGGCGGCTCGGCTTCAGCCGCGCTGACCCTCCTAAAGGAACACGGCGCGAGGAACCTGATTCTTATGTGCCTCGTCTCCGCGCCGGACGGCATCAAGGTGGTAAACAAGGATCACCCCGACGTGCCAATCTACACGGCGGCAGTGGACGACCACCTCAACGAGCACGGCTACATAGTCCCGGGACTCGGCGACGCGGGAGACAGGATATTCGGAACGCTGTAAAAAATAGTTGTGAAAAAACAGGGAGAATTTGTTCAGCTAAAACAGATCCTCCCTGTTTTTTTGACTCATCAGATAATGCCGCGTTGCCCGCAAGCCGTTTTCTCACATGATGAAGCATTTTTTCTGCCGCGTAAATCTCCGTTCCGTCACCGGCTCTTAGGCAAGCTGCGTCATGCCTCGGTTGATTAAATCCGACTCTTGACATCTCCCCCCTCCCCCGAATTATAATGGTAGTGGGCAATAGTCCCATAATTTAATGTTGCGAAGGGAGGTCAGGAAGATGTCGGCAGCGGCAATCCTAAGGAACTGATAATGCCAAATATTGTGTGGATTGCGATATTGGCAAAAGCGGTGCCGAAGGCGGCCGATTCAGGGAGGCAGACACGACCGGCATGACAGGAAGATGAGCAAATTTCTATTATGAAGCGTATTTTGACAGAAAAGAGGAGGCAATACCAATGAAGTCATTCACCTCAAAGTTTTTCATGTTTTTCGTTTTCGCGCTGCTCTGCGCGGCGGCTTTCCCGACGGCGGCACTGGCAAGACCGGTAATAAAGTTCCAAATCGAGCACGTTTATCTGCATGAAGCGGGTGAGGCTGAAATTGTCGGCTACTTTGAGAATTCCGGCGATCAAGACGCTTACGTCAAATGGACGGAACTCGACCTCACGCTGATTGCCGACAACGGACAGGAAATGTGGGCGGATTCCGGGATCCGCCATTATGTGGATGACATCTACGTTCCCGCAGGCGAATACATCGCGTACACTTACTATGTCCAAAATCCGGATATTCCCGAATACCACGGAAAATATCGTTATCGTTACCACTCCAACACGCACTGGGAAAAAGCTGCCGGTTGAGCCGGTACCGACAGGCGAAAGGAGATTTTGCAAATGAGCATACATGAAATTTTGCGGAAAAAATTTTGTCCGGCGTTGGCGCTCGGCTTGGCGGTCTGCCTTTTCGGCGGCGTTGCCGGAGCATCATCCGCCACATCTGACGCCCACACCGCCGTCAACGTCTCTACCCAATCGCTGACCGTCAGTGAAAGCAGCCTCCAGCCCATCGCCGGCGTCTGGCGCGAGGCGGGCGACCCGGAGCCGCGCACCTTGACGATCTATTCCGATGGCTCCTACGAACTGGTTTACCCGGAAGGCAAAGCGTTCGGCATGGTCAAGGTGACCATCGAGGAACACCCCGATGGCACAAAGTCCCTTTGGTACTCTTTCTATGAAGAAGGAGGACTGACCTTGGAAGATGCCGGTTCCCCATCCCCTTGGTACTCTGCCTATACCAGTGCCAACAAACTGTGGGCGGCGTTCGCCAAGGACGGGAATGTGGCGACGCAAACGGAGCTCATCTCCGGGCAGGACGGCGCCATGCGTTTCGTGCGCTTTTGGGAAAACGACTACCATGCGACGAGCAGCGGCGTAAAAGCGGACGATTATCTCGGAGTCTGGAGCGTCGGCCGGTGCTCCGCCGTAATCAGCCGGGAAGGTTCAGGGTATCTCGTGGAAATCCAGTGGGCCAGCAGTGCCGCCGAGGGCAGCCAGTGGATCTATCACTGCACCTATGACAACGACGCGGCTGTCCTATTCAGCAACAGCCGAAGCAACGGGAGGCGCGTCGACTATGTCTGCACGGAAGAAGGAAGCATGACGAACAAAGAAGTCTATAATGACGGCAGTGCCGTTTTCGTCCTGCGGAATGGCACGCTGACTTGGCAGAACAAAAAGGAAGACTACAGCGAGGACCTGAAGTTTATCAAGTAAGTTTCAATAAATAAGTGTAAATGTCACGTTGTGACAAATCGTCAACTCGGGCAAAAAGGGGCTGTCGCATGAAGGAAAAACTCTTCATGGACAGCCCCTTTATTACTCATTCTGTTTTCTTCATCTTAAAATAATGCCTCAGTGTTTTTAGGAAAATGCTCGCACATATTGTGACTTAATTTGTGTCCACCCTTTTGGGTAAATTACTCATAAATTCAATACGATTGTTGATATATTCCAATTCCGATATCATCTATGATAAAACAGGTATTGTAGCACTATGTAACCAAGGCGTTGCCCGTCCCCAGCATTGTTATTTTCACTTAAAACACTCCATTTCTATTTAATGCTGTAATTATTCATCCGTTTGCTGCCCATCTTGTGCTTTCCATTTTGGATATTTATCGGCGATATATTTCATGACATCCGCTTTGAAGCCTCCTCTGAGATTCAGATTCTCCAGCCATACAATGTCACATTTGACTTTTGCCTTTCAATTAATCAACCATCACTTTCCGATTAGTTTCAGGAATTTCTTATCGTTCATCTGCTCATTTGTAATATACTCACCATCAAGGAATAACGCATAATTCGTAATCGGAGTCGGAGCATTCTGAGCTTCATCTCTGCTCTCTATATGAATCGCCCGGAACGAAATATCATTCTCTTTGGCTGTCCGTTCCATGATCGGAACATACTTTGCGTTGAAAGGACACTGGCTCGTGTAATACAAAACATATCCTTTCTCATCTATATGGGGATGCCTTGCACATTCTCTAAATCTCGGAGCCTCCGATTTTTTATCGAACGGCAGATACCATAGCTGAATGCCGTTGTCCGCCTCGTCTGAAACGGCAAATCCCTTGTAATTCAGGAACTTCGGATCAGCCAGAAAAGGCTTTTTCTTTGCAGCGCACAAGATGCAAAGCCCCCTCTTTCCCTTTTTCTTGCTGTCCTCGATGCAGGAAGCAAGCAGATCCGTAGAATAACCATGCCCTTTTAATGAGCCTGACACCCACAGGCAATCAATGTACATATATCCGGCAGCCTCGATCGGAACCCATGCGTTTTCCGCCGGTATATATTCGATAAAGCACTTACCGCGTTCCACGCTCTTCAAAAAAACCAGCCCTTCATCGAATCTGTCCGCAAGCCATGCTTTCTTTGAGGCAACCTGCACATCCTTATTATTTGATATTGCACAGCAAATATGTTCTTCTTTTATATTATCTCTTGTCACTTGGATATATTCCATGACCCCGCCCCTTCCGATAATACATTATACTGAAAAACAATCTGTTCAACAAACGAGATTTTGTCTTGATCTATTATCCAAAAGTTATATCTTATTCAATCTCTCAGTCGCCAGCTCAATCTGTACCTTCAACTATGCCAATGAAAAGATATGATTTCCCGCATCTTCGCATACCGGTCACGACTTTGATTAATCCGTTATGTCTTTTAGAAATAAGCTTATTCAAATATATATCTCTACGTATTTCCATCTTTTGCCGCCTCACTGTTTATTGGACAAAAATGCGGAATCCGCATTTTTGTCCAATACGATTATACCTCATGAAAAATGGACATTCAACAATATAATCGACATTTTTGCAGATTCCGCATTTTTGTCCATCAGAAATAACTTGAGAATATTAAATTGTATTCATTTATCGGAATATAATCAAGCAAAAAAGATGCCCTGCTGCGAGCTTCCCATGTTCACAGCAGGGCATCATCATCATAATGCTTATTTCCCAAAGATCATTTTTTGCTCATTTCTGCATCGGCATACGATTGGCATATGGCATACGTTTTTACACCTTGCAAAGCCGCATAAACACTAGCTTTCTTAGTTCACGCTTTTCAGCGTCGGGAAAAGCAGCACGTCTCTTATTGACGGGCTGTCCGTCAGCAGCATTACCAGTCTGTCCACTCCTATGCCTAGTCCGCCCGTCGGTGGCAG
>JAFTAB010000090.1 GCA_017458745.1 Schwartzia sp. (in: firmicutes)
GACCGGGTGCTCGTGCACAGGAGCGTTTCGACTATGGACGTGCTGATACTCGGCATGGTCATTGTCTCTATTTTCAGCCAGTGGATGCTTGCGCTGCGAACATATCTTTTTATAAACACGACGAACAAGATTGATGTGACGCTCTCGCAGCATCTTTTCAAAAAGATAACAGAGCTGCCGACGAAGTATTTCGACAAATGGCAGGTGGGCGACATAGTGTCCCGCATGGGCGAGCTTGAGACGATACGCGGGTTCCTCACGGGGCAAGCTCTGACTATCGTGCTTGATGCGTTTTTCGCCATTGTCTCTATCGTCGTCATGTTCATATATTCGTCCACGCTCTCTTACATAGTGTGGGCGACGATACCCATTTATGTCCTGCTCAACGCGCTCATAGCGCCTATATTCAAGCACCGCATTAACGAGAGGTTCCTGCTCGGCGCCGAAAATAATTCCTTTACCATAGAGTCGGTGACGGGCATGCGCACGTTGAAGACGATGGGCGTGGAGCCGACTTTCGCGCGACGCTATGAGGAGCTTTTGGCAAGGATGCTGAAATCGGGTCTTTCCGTTGCCAATATCCAGAATATAGCGTCAAGCATCGGAATGTTCCTGCAGCTTGCTTTTGATCTTGCGATTTTGTGGATCGGCGCATATACCGTCATGGAGGGCGAGCTGACTGTCGGCGAGCTCATTGCTTTCAAAATGATTGCGGGGCAGGTCATATCCCCGATGCTGCGCCTCGTCAATATGTGGCAGTCTTTCCAGCAGATAAGGGTCTCGATTGAGAGGCTTGGCGACATCATGGACGAGAAGAGCGAGCCTGCGTTTGACCCGAACCGCACGACGCTGAAGGGGCTTCGCGGCGACGTGGTGCTCGACAATGTGAATTTCAGGTACAAGGAAGACAGCAAGAATGTTCTGACCGATGTGTCGATTCATATACCGGCGGGATCGCGTTTCGGCATAGTCGGCCGCTCCGGCTCGGGCAAGTCGACATTGACGAAGATGATACAGAGGCTATATGTGCCTGGCTCGGGGCGCGTCCTGATAGACGGCGTGGACATAGCGCAGGTGGAGCCTGCTTGGCTTCGCAGGCAAATCGGCATCGTGCTTCAGGAGAATTTCCTCTTTGCCGGCACGATAAAGGAGAATATAGCTATTGCCATGCCGAACGCCCCCGATGAGAGTATAATGAAGGCGGCGAAGCTGTCGGGCGCGGATGATTTCGTGCAGGAATTGCCGCAGAAGTATGACACTTTTGTCGGGGAGCGCGGGACTCTGCTCTCGGGAGGGCAACGCCAGCGTGTCTCCATAGCTCGCGCGCTGCTGCTCGATCCCCGCATACTCATTTTTGATGAGGCGACGAGCGCGCTCGACACGGAGAGCGAGCGTCAGATACTTGAGAATCTTGACCAGATAGCCAAGGGACGCACGACGATAATCATAGCCCACCGCCTCTCGACGGTGAAGGACTGCGACATGATAATAGCGATGGATCATGGCCGTGTCATGGAGACGGGAACGCACGAGGAGCTTATGGCGAAAAAGGGATATTATTATCATCTCTACGCGTCGCAGGAGTAGTCCCCGCTGCCGGAATAATCGAATCGCAAACAAATAAAGGAGAAGTTTCTCAATGAATATCCTCTTTCTTCATCCGAATTATCCGGGGCAGTTTTTGCAGCTTGCCCTCTACTTGGCCACGCTGAACCGCCACAACGTGGTATATCTTTCGAGGGATGAGAACGGCTCAAAGCTGCCGGGCGTGCAGGTGGCAAAGTACAAGATTTCCCGCGAGGCGACGAAGGGCGTGCATCATTATATCAAGCTGGCCGAGGAGGCCGTGCTGGAAGGGCAGGCTGTCATAAAGGGAATCGACGCGCTGCGCCGTCAAATAAATTTTGTGCCCGATGTCGTGGTGGGGCACAGCGGATGGGGCTCGACTCTCTATGTCAAGGACGTTTTGCCGAATGTCCCGCTCATAGGCTATTTTGAGTGGTACTATCACTCTATCGGCAGTGATGTCTCGTATTGGCCGGATGAGAAAGTGGAAATAGATGATATGTGCAGGGTGAGGACTATAAACGCGCATCATCTTTTGAGCCTTCAGGCATGCGACGTGCATTATACTCCTACCGAGTGGCAGAAGGCTCAGTTCCCTGAGATGTACCGCAAGGACATGAAGGTAATCCACGAGGGCGTGGAGACTGATTTTTATAAGCCGATGATTGGCCGCAAAATGATTTTTGAGAGGCTGAAGTTGAATCTCTCCGACTGCGATGAGATTGTGACGTATCTCTCGCGCGGCTTTGAGCCTTACAGGGGATTCCCGCAGTTCATGGAGGCTGTTCGCATATTGCTGGCTCGCCGACCAAAGTGCCATGTGGTTATCGCGGGCACGGACAAGACGTGCTACGGCACGCAGTACAGCGACAACAAGACTTGGAAGCAGCTAGAGGAGGAGAAGGGCGGCTACGATAAGAACCGCGTCCATTTCGTTGGCCATCTTTCGCGCGATGAGTATCTGATGTTGATTCAGGCATCGACTGTCCATGTTTATCTCACGCGCCCCTTTGTCCTGTCGTGGTCGTGCCTTGAGAGCATGGCGGCCGGCTGCTGCCTCGTCGCGTCAAATACGCCTCCGGTGGTGGAAGCGGTGGAGGACGGAGTCAATGGGCTTCTCGCGAATTTCCGGCACCCGGAGCATATAGCGTACCGAATCGAGGAGGCTCTCGATGACGCGCCGCTTCGCGCGAGACTTGGCAAGGCTGCGCGTGAGTCCATAATCGATAAGTTCGATTTGAAGGACTGCATCAGAAAGCAGATTGATATGATTTACGGGGCATTGAAGTAATAATGTTTAATTTAGCTGATTATATTATCCCGCGCGCCCGTCGCGTCGTCGAGCTGGGGTGCGGCGACGGGAGCGTCGGCGAGAAGTTCCTGCGTGTCCAGCCGGCCGCGGAATATTTCGGATTCGATACCGACAGCGACAATATTCTTTCGGCGTCGGCGCGCGTCACCTACGCCGCCGTGTCCTCGCCCGAGATAGTTGATTATAGGAGATTCGGAATATCCGATGGCAGCTGCGATATGCTCATCATCAGCGGTGAATATTTTCGCGGCATCACTTCCGTGCGTCTGAAAAAGCTCGCCGCCATGCTGAAGGATGACGGCGAGCTTTTGCTGCTTTTGCCGAATAGCAGCTATATGCCCTCAGTGCTTGAGACGCTGGCGGCGCGGGGCGAGGCGGAGCGAGCCTGTCGCCGTTTTCTGGCTCCGACCAAGGAAGAGATGAAGGGGATTCTTCAAGAGGCAGGGTTTTCTGCGGCAGGCATCAGCTTCGTGCAGGACGCCGAGGGCGACAAATCATTGCGGGAATCGGATGAAATGAAAAACTTTGTCTCCGCTTTTGTCGAGATTTGCAAGCTGAATAATTGGAATGTCGAGACAAATATTTGGGCGCGGTACTGGCTCATCAGAGCCGTGAGGGCTGGCGCGGCCATCAGAGAGAGGATGCTGGTGCATGTCACGGTGGGGGAGTCGGTCGCGTGCGCGAGAGTGCGAGTCAATGAGCCAAATGAGTTTATTCGGACAGAGAGAGGAATCGACGCGATATCGGAGAACGGCAAATACACTCAGCAACTCGATGAGCCGTTCAACAAGGTGGTTTTTATTCGTCAGAGGCTGATATTCCTCGATTACGAGCAGGGGAAAAGGATTATTGATGTTTTACGGGCGAAAAGGTACCTTTTTATACAGGAGATGGATGATAATCCCGTGCTGTGGAGTGAAGACTATAATAAGAGCACATCACGGTACTTGGATTTCATAGGGGCCCACGCCATTCAGACTTCAACGGATTCATTGGCGGATACATTGCGCGAGTATAATCCGTATGTGAAGGTATTCAGGAATGAGCTGAGGGAGCTGCCCCCGAGGCGCGACTACGATGATGAGCTGAACGGCGCTCCACCTGAGGCTGCGCCGGTGACGATTTTCTTTGGCGCGCTCAACCGCTCCGAGGAATGGACTGACATCATGCCCGTGCTGAACGACGCGATCAAAAAGTATGGCGCAAGGATAAGGTTCAAGGTCATCTCCGATAAGAAGTTCTTCTCCGAGCTTCATACCGATAATAAGGAGTTCATAGAAAAAGATGGGGTGTATGGCGGGCAGTTTGTGCCGTATGAAGATTACGTTGACACGATTCGCTCGTCCGATATTTCGCTTTTGCCCCTTCGCGATACTGTATTCAATCGCACAAAGTCGGATTTGAAATTTATAGAGTCGGCCGGCAACGGCGCGGTGGTCATAGCCTCACCGACCGTGTATGCCGACACGGTGCGCGACGGCAGCACGGGATTCATATATCACGATGCGAGGGAGTTCGAAAAAATCCTCTGTATGCTGATTGATGACAGGGCGAGGCGAATAGAGACTGCCAAGGCCGCGTATCGGTA
>JAFTAB010000091.1 GCA_017458745.1 Schwartzia sp. (in: firmicutes)
ATTCTCCTCCCCGTCACGTCATCAAATGATGTCGACTGGGACTTCATGGAGTCGCTCATTGTCGCCGAGGCACGGTTGGCCGTTCGTGGCGTGATTGAGTGGAAAGACAAGTTAATTGCCAAAGCAAAGGAATTTGTGGCAGGGCAATAATCATATATTGAAAAAACTTCAAACAAAATATCTATCGGAATAAGGGGCTGTCGCATGAAGATTTTTCCTTCATGCGACAGCCCATTTTTTACGTTGAAATAAATTTTTCACTGAAAAAAATATTTTTTGTGTATTCATGGAATTTACATAAACCTTGACGCTATAAGGCTTTCACGCATTTTTCATCAATATCCGTGAAGTCTTGCGGCACTTGCATTTATTGTAAAAATGAGTTATATTGTGTCATGGGTGCGTAAATAAAAAGCTAACGCGATGCTTTTTTATTTGCATGACCCACGGATATAAGGCTGGTTGCCATAAATTAAGTATGAGCATAGCTGCGGTTGTTGATTATTTACTTTTCGAGCCTGATGGGATAGATGAGTGAGTGATTGACCGATGCGTGAGAACGCATTATGTGCTCATAATGAGGAGTGGCTGCCAATCGGCGATTGCGGCGACAGGGGCATGGCGTCCCATAGATGAATCATGCCGCCAGCTCTCGGGCACATGATGAGGGCGAGGCGTGAGTCGTTGGCCGCTGTGCTCACGAGAAATTGTTACCAATGCGGGCATGAGCCGATGAGTCGATTGCCGCCTCCGGCGAGGGGCGAGGCAATGATTCTGCCAGACGGAGGCAGGAAGCGAGGTGAGAGGTAAACAGGGAGACCCGCGACGAGCAGCGGACAGATACGCGCCATGCTCGCGTGGCGGCGATGGTTTTCGCCGCGCGCAGGGCGTTGCCGCTTGTCATTCGCGCGAGCCGCGCCGTTGCCCGAAAAGTAGAAGCATATAGGTAATTGTCGTTTTTAGTTTTATGGATTTTTCATTAGGAACTGGAAATGAATAAGTCAGGAAATGATTTTTCGTGTTCGAGTCGGGGGAGGGAGCCGTAGCGGGGCTATGGCGACCGACGACGGCGAGGCGAATGGAAAAGCAATATTCCGGAGTAATTTTTTTCAGTTCCGCAGATTTATGAGGTGATACTTAAATGGGACATCCGGTTACAACGAATCCGTTCATTATCATGCTCATCAACATGGCGATAGTTTTCTTCGTGCTGATAGCATTGTCGTTCGTCATTCGTTTAGTCCATCTTATTGACCCAACCGCAAAGAAAAAAGAAGCACCGAAGGCCGCGCCCGCGCCCAAGGCAGCCCCCGCTGCCCCTGTCGTCGCCGCCGCGCCCAAGGTCGATAACAACGTCAACATTGCTGTCATCGCCGCCGCTGTCGCTGCGTACGGACTCGGCAACAAGATTGTCACGATTCGCCCGATCGAGAACACGAACTGGAAGATCGGCGGCCGCGCCACCGCGTTACAGAATACGGTCTGCTAAGGAGGAATAAACGTAATGGAATTATGGAATGCATTTATTGTCTCCATCATATCGGTATGGAATGACAGCGGTTATCAGGCCCTCACAATGGGCAACATAATCATGATGATAGTCGGCTTCCTGCTCCTCTACATGGCCATCGCCAAGGAGTACGAGCCTCTGCTGCTGATGCCTATCGCTTTCGGCTGCATCATGGCAAATTTCCCGAAGACCGGCTTCAATGACGAGATGAACGTCATGATGGCAATCGGATTCGGTATCAAGTACGAGATTTTCCCGCCGATCATATTCATGGGTGTCGGCGCTATGACGGACTTCGGCCCGATGATTGCCTCGCCTGACACTATGCTCCTCGGAGCGGCCGCGCAGTTCGGCGTTTTCATCGCCCTTGCCGGTGCCATGATGGTCGGATTTGACATCAAGGAAGCCGCGTCCATCGGCATCATCGGCGGTGCCGACGGCCCGACATCCATCTACCTCACGATGAAGCTCGCCCCGCATCTGCTCGGAGCCATCGCGGTCGCTGCGTACAGCTACATGTCGCTCGTCCCGCTGATTCAGCCTCCCTGCATGGTGCTCTGCACGAGCCAGAAGGATCGCGAGATCAAGATGCTCCCGCCGCGCCAGGTCACGAAGTTCGAGCGCGTGATGCTGCCGGTCGTCTCGACCGTCTTCATCAGCCTCCTGCTCCCGGCTGTCGCGTCGCTGATCGGCATGCTGATGCTCGGCAATCTCTTCCGTGAGTCCGGCGTCACCGATCGTCTCTCCGACACGGCTCAGAACTCGCTGATCAACATCGTCACGATATTCCTTGCCACCGGCACGGGCCTCACGATGGATGCTGATTCGTTCCTGAACTACAAGACGATCCTCATCATCGTCCTCGGCCTCATCGCCTTCATCGGCGGCACTGTCGTCGGTTGCCTCTTCGGTCAGCTCATGAAGATAGCGACAGGCGGCAAGGTCAATCCGCTGATCGGCTCCGCCGGCGTCTCCGCTGTCCCGATGGCGGCGCGCGTCAGCCAGATGGTCGTGCAGAAGTACGCGCCGGGCAACTTCCTCCTGATGAACGCCATGGGTCCGAATGTCTCGGGCGTTATCGGGACGGCTGTCGCCGCAGGCACGATGCTCGCGATGCTCAGCTAACAGCAAATAATTTGCAAGAAAAAATAGTCCACGTAAAACTGCAAGGGCGGGATTCATCCCCGCCCTTGTTTTTTTGTGGAGCTATCCTCGCATTGCATATACTTTTTATCCGATGATATCCGATGATAACAGGTAGATAGATTTTCATGCAGGCACACTTTATATGCCACTGCTTATAATACTTATTCAGTGGGAGAGTTTTATACTCTCACTGAATCTAATCTCATTTATCCATAAGCATCGGATAAACTTGCGCCATTTTTTGCAAGAAAAAAACAGAACCGATCTAATCGCTGTCGACTAAATCGGTTCTGTTTTTATTTTCTGTTTTTATTGCCCAGCCCCATCTTTTCACCTTTATTTACATTCGACTTGACGAAGTCCACAAAATTCTGTGTGGCCGGCGATGGATGGCTGCTGTAGATGATGACGCACTTCTCGGTATACTCCCAATCCATCGGGCGCGAGACAAGCGACGGGTGAATGTTTTCCCACATCGGCATCACTCCCATGAGGCATTTCATCTCGCTGCAGAGATTGAAAGTGCTCATCTCGAAAGGATCGGCCACGTCAATGATGTTGACATGGGGATGATTCTTCTCTATCTCGTCACGAATCCTGTCGGGCGTCTCCAGCATTCCCCGCTTCGCGAGTATAAGGCTCTCGTCATCGAGATCCTTCCATTGGAGATTATTTTTGCTCGCGAGCCGATGGCTCCTCGGCATGGCGAGGTGAACCGGCTCGTCAAATAGCGGAAGCACTTGGCAATTATTGAGTTTCTCCGTGGGGTCATGAAAAGCGGCAACGATGTCAATGTCATCGCCTATGGACGACAGCGCCTTGCTCATTCCCTTCATTCCCGTCTCATACGGGGTCACCTCAAACGAGAAACTGTCGGTGTTTATATTTCTTTTCCACAGATATTGAAAGAGTGACTGCGATGGGAAAAGCATCGAGGTGCCAATCTTCAAGTGCGAGGTCCCCGTGCCGGCGTGGCTGACCTCATCGAGCAGATTATTTATCTGCCTCGTGACGGTGCGCGCCCCGTTGGCAAGAATCCTCCCCGCGAGCGTGAGCTTTACTCCCTGAGTCGAGCGTTCAAAAAGAGTCACGCCGAGCCTGTGCTCCAGATTGTCGATGCGCTTCATCACGGACACCTTTGAGAGAAAAAGTCGCTCGCTCGCACTTGAAAAGCTGCCGCACTCCGCGACGACGAGAAAAGTCTCTATCTGCGAATCAAGCATGACAAACGCTCCCTTTGCTGTGATTATGCAATAATATGTAAATATTGTATCATTATTTTATATATTCTGTCAAAAGAAAAAACACGCCCGTAAGTCCTTGCCGCTAATATTTTGCATTTGCGCCGCTCACGATATGACTCGCAAAAAATCATATAAAAAAAACAAGACATGAGCGAATTTGCTCTTGCCTTGTTTTATCATTAGTTCCCGATAATGAGTCACATCTTCTTCGCCGGGATTGGGCCGCGCGAGAGGGCTATGGCTCCCGTCCTCGCTATCTCTATTATCTCATAGTCGGAGATGGCCTCGATGATGGCGTCTATTTTTTTCTGTCCGCCTGTCAGCTCAATCACAACATTTGCAGGGCTCACGTCCACTATTTTTGCCCGGAATATGTTCACTATGTTGATTATGTCGGCGCGAGTCTCGGAGGTCGCCCGGACTTTTATCAGCACCAGCTCCCGCGTGATGTGCTCGGTCGCTGACACATTGACGACCTTTATTACGTCGACGAGCTTCGCGAGCTGGTGCTTCACCTGCTCCAGCTCAGTCTCATTGTCCGCCGACACGACGACATTGATGCGCGTGACATCCGGCTCCTCGGTGTAGCCCGCCGAAATGCTCTCTATATTGAAAGCGCGGCGGCTGATCAGCCCGGAGACGTGGGTCAGGACGCCCGGGCGATTGTCAACCAGCACAGCAAGCATATATTTTTTCATCATTCGCTCACCCCCAGCACCATCTCGTCAAGTCTCTTTCCTCCCGGCACCATCGGCAGCACTTCCTCCTCCGGCGGCACCTCGATATCGACAAGCATCGCGCCCCCGCGAGCGAGCGCATCGGAGAGCATCGGGACGAGATCCCTTTTCTCGGTGATATGGCAGCCCGCGACGCCCATCGCGTCCGCCAGCTTCACCAAGTCGGTGTGCCCGTTCATCTCCGACTCCGAGTAATGGCGATTGTAAAAGAGCCTCTGCCACTGCGCGACCATGCCGAGCATGTGATTGTGGAGCACCACCACCTTTACGTCGATATCGTAGTCGGCAAGCGTGGACAGCTCCTGGCAGTTCATCATGATGCTCCCCTCGCTTGTTATAAGCACGACTTTCTTTTCCTTTTTCCCGAGCTTTGCCCCTATCGCGGCGGGCAAGCCGTAGCCCATCGTGCCGAGGCCGCCCGAGGTGATGAACTCCCGCGGCCTCCTCGCGCGATAAAATTGCGCCGCCCACATCTGATGCTGCCCGACATCCGTGACGATGATAGTGTCATCCCCGCTCAGGCGATCGACTTCCTCTATTACATTCTGCGGCATGATAACGCCGGTATCCTTTTTATATGAGAAAGGCTTTTCCTCGTTCATGGCTGTCATTTTCCTGCGCCATTCCGCGCAGCCTGCCCTGTAGTCCGCCTTGCTCCCGTCGAGTTTCTTTTTGAGTATCGGAATCGACCAGCGCAGGTCGCCGAGCACCGGATAATCGACGCGCACATTTTTATTTATCTCCGCCGCGTCAATATCGAACTGGGCAATCTTCGCCTTCGGCGCGAACTCCTCCACTACGCCCGTGACGCGGTCGTCAAAGCGGATGCCGAGACCAATGAGCAGGTCGCAATCCATTATGGACATATTCGCGGCGTATGAGCCGTGCATTCCCGCCATGCCGAACAGGGCGTCGTCATCGGGGTCGGCGCAGCCAAGCCCCATGAGCGTCGTCACGACGGGCGCCCCGACTCGCCTGATGATGGCGCGGACATCATCGGAGACGTCGGCGAGCGTCACCCCGCCCCCGAGGAAAAACAGCGGCCTTTCCGAGTCATTGAGCGCCGCGACGACATCATCAATCTGGCTCTCGTCCCCGGTGAAGTCGCCAGTGTACCCCCTGCGCCTGACATCCTCGGGATACTCATAGTCGAGCTCCGCGGCAAAGACATCCTTTGCTATGTCAATCAGCACGGGGCCCGGGCGGCCGGTGCGGGCTATGAAGAAAGCCTCCTTTATCACGCTTGGCAAATCATCAACATTTTTCACGAGATAATTGTATTTCGTTATCGGCGTGACTATGCCCGAGATGTCGGCCTCCTGAAACGAGTCCTTGCCTATGTACGGATTGCCTACCTGCCCGGTGAAGCAAACGAGCGGGATTGAGTCCATGTTAGCCGTGGCGATGCCCGTGACG
The DNA here is from genome assembly GCA_017458745.1 of Schwartzia sp. (in: firmicutes). Classification (GTDB taxonomy): domain Bacteria; phylum Bacillota; class Negativicutes; order Selenomonadales; family Selenomonadaceae; genus RUG024. The sequence continues at coordinate 6,054 of JAFTAB010000091.1, forward strand.
AGATTGGTGCCGCCGGGGCCCGAGGTCGCAAAAACGACGCCCACCTTTCCGGTGGCCCGCGCGAATCCGTCAGCCGCGTGTACCGCCCCCTGCTCATGCTTCGTCTCAATATGCGGGAACTTCATTTTGTACAGCTCATCATAAAGAGTCAGCACCGCGCCCCCGGGATAACCAAAGACGACCTCGACGCCCTCCCTCTTAAGGCTCTCAAGAACAGCCCGCGCCCCATTCATAATCAAAGCCATCGCCCTCCATATAGTATCAAATCATTTACAACTTGACATTATATCTTTTATCAAAATATATATCAACAAAAAAGCGGCAAAAAATTTTGCCGCCGTGCGCGGAATATCGCCGCGCTATTCTCCGTCGTCCTCGGAAATATATTTTTTGCCGTTGAGCGTCATAAATCGCTCCCTGTTTTCATCGTACCCCGCCGATGTCAGATTATTTCTATCCTCGGATATTTCCTCGGCTTTCAGTCCCATCATGCCAAGCATAAGGTCGAATATTAGGTCGTTGGTGAAAGTAGAATGCGAATGCTCGCGCAGGCGCGCGCAGACCGAGGGACGCGCGGCGGCGTATGAAGGCGAGACCACAATGAAGAGCGGTATGCGCGCCATCTGCCAGATAAAATGGGAGGTACCGTGAAATCTCCCGTGGTCAACGCCCTCCCCGTGATCCGAAAAATAGATCATGCCTTGGAAATTAGGGAGCGCGCTCGCTTCCTCATATATTTTTTGCAACACATAATCAGTATAAAGGATGCTCCCGTCATACTCGTCCACGGTCTGCTTGCCGCCGGAGAATCTCGCAAACTCCCCCGGGTAACGATCCTGATAAGAATTATGACTGCCCATTAGGTGAATCACAATGAGCCTGTCGCCGTCCTTCGGCAACTCGCGCAATTTATCCACGAGAACCCCGTCGGTATAATCGGAAATCAGCGTCTCGCCAAGATGCGAGTTAGTCCATATATGAACGTCCGCGCCCTCCGCTATGACAGTATTCAGATTATCCCATGCGCTGTACCTCACCTGATTGCTCAGCCACGTCGTATGATACCCCGCCGCCTTTGCCACCTCAAGCAGCGAGGGTGCCCGAGCGAAATCAAGCGTGGAGTATTGATTTTCCGCCGTCATTGACTTGGCAATAACGGGCGCCGTCGTCGTGTAGCAAGCATAAGCGTTGTCAAAAAAGAAACACTCATCCTTTCCTTTCATTGAATCCATCCACGGCGTAGTCTCACGTCCATAGCCAAATGCCGAAAGATGATCTCTCGTCGCCGACTCGCCGATGACGAGGATAAAAAGCCCTCCCTGCTTTTCCTCCGCGGAAAGGGAAAACGAGACCCGACCCGATTCACGCTCGGCCCGCTCCTTTTTGAATTCCTCTATGCGGGCCACATATCCCTTAACCTCATACACCGGGATTGTCATTATATTCTCCCGCGTGCGATTGATGCCGGCAATGCAGGCGACCGCCAGCAGCGCACAGGAAATCGCCGTTTTTTTGCTTACCGCTCGCCCACGCAGTCTGCCTCCTGCCCATGACGCCGCCGCCACAGCTACCGCAGCAATAATCAAAGCGATCACCGCGCGAGCCCCAAGCGTGTCCCTGACGTAGCTAAGTGATTCCTTGGGATTGCTCTGAATAATCGCGAAAACCGCATCGGCATTAGGCCATGCGTTTTCCGCCAGCACATGCCCCCAGACAAGCATCGCCGC
>JAFTAB010000092.1 GCA_017458745.1 Schwartzia sp. (in: firmicutes)
GATGACCCCGTCGGCGCGGTCGCGGTGCATGGCTGCTGCGGCGCGCTCGGCACGATACTGACCGGCCTTTTCGCGACAAAGGACGGCCTCCTCTACTCGGGAAACGCGGATTTCCTCATCGTGCAGGTCATAGGGGTCGCGGCCGTCACTGCCTACGTCGCCGCGATCATCACGATAGTTTTCGCGGCTCTGCGCTCTACGATTGGCCTTCGCGTGACCGCCTCGGAGGAAATCAGGGGACTCGACCTCACTGAGCACGGGCTCGCGTCCGCATATGCCGACTTCATGCCGGTGACAGAGATACTCGGCACATCCTTCCCGCACGGAGCGATAGCGGCGTCCCCTGTCATCGCGTCACCGCTCACGTCTACGAGCATCGAAGCGCCATATATGAGCGCCACGGCTCCCGCTCATGCGTCAGGCGACGGCCACTCTCTCACGCGTGTCTCAATCGTCACGTCAAGAGACAGATTCGACAGGCTCAAGGCATCGCTTGAGGCACTTGGCATCACCGGCATGACCGTCACGCAGGTGCTCGGATATGGCCTGCAAAAGGGACACACCGAGATGTACCGAGGCGCGTCGGTCGCCTCGCGCCTGCTGCCGAAAATCGAGGTCAGCCTCGTCGTCTCCGCGATACCGCCGAGGAAAATCATCGAGGCGGCGAAGTCGGCCCTTTACACGGGCCACTACGGCGACGGCAAGATATTCGTCTCGTCAATCGACAACGTCATAAAGATCCGCACGGGCGAGGAGGGATTTGATGCCCTCCAAGACAAACCCATAGAGTAACGCTGGCCGCCCATTCTCCCCGGGAGGCCATTAATAAAAAACCCCGCAAGCCAATGAATACACTTGCGGGGGATTTTTATTCTTTTATCTCCGTGAAATATATCACGGTCACGGTGTCGTCCATCGTTATGCGTTTTTTATAGAGTTGCTCGAAGTCCTCAATGAGTGCCTCGCGGGTCGAAATCTCGGGATTCTGATGCTCGAGGTCCTCGCTTGTGAGCTGCGCCATGGTCTTCACTCTTACCTTGTCAATGAAAGCCGCGTACAATTTCTCTTTCGGCTGAAATTTTGGCCCCGTCGTGACCCAAACAATAGAGCCCTCGGGATAAAGCCGCGACCTGTCGCCGAGCCTCACGGTGCAGTCCTTCGTCCGCTCCTTGAGCATACGGGCATGCTTTGGAGCCTGAAAATTAAGAGCCATCATAATACAACACCTCCGAAATTCTGAAAATTATTACTTTACTATTATATCAATATCATCAAATATGCCGCTCAGTCCTCCGAGGCTATCGCGCCGCTCTCGTAAGCGTCCAGCAGCGCGCGCAGATCCTCTATCTCCGCCTTCATCGCCTTGCCCTCGTCTGTGTCGCCGACGGTCGCGCGGTATGATTGCAGCTCCACCGTCTCGGAGACCGACTCTATGTCACGATTTTCCTGAAGCGCGGCTCTGACGTCTGCGATTTTCTGATGCGCGAGCAGGCGCAGTCCACGCGAGTTCGAGATGAGAGTGAATCCCGACAGCCCCGTTTTTTTGTGGTACGCGTGACAAAATCCGCCGTCTATGACGAGCGCCTTGCCGTTCGCCTTTATCGGGTTCTCTCCCTTCTTCACGGGCACATGGCCATTGATTATATGGGCGTGCTCCGCGTCGAGGCCAAATTCTCTCAAAACCTTCCCGCAGATTTCAACGTCATTGATGCAGGCGAAGTATGGGTCATCGGGCTCCTCCCATGTCGTCTCGTCGTCGAGGAACATCCTCTCGAATGTCTTGAACTCGCGACCCGAGAACGGCGAGAGCCTGCCGCACCAGAAGTACCACATATAGTCAACCGCATTCTCGTCGTGCTGGTAGTACGCTCGCCTCGCCCACTCGTCCACGCCGTCGAGGAACGCCTTGCCGCGCAGCCTCGCGTCTCCGAGCGGCGCGTCCACGAAGTCGCCGCGCGAGTCCATGGGCATGCAGGCGTGGAAAAGCAGATTGCCGTTGAACGTATTGTAGACACTGCCGCGGCGATAGATGAAGTCTATGTGGCGGCGCAGCGGCTCGCTCTCCATGAATGACTGCCGCAGCTCGTCGATAATGTCACGCTCCTCGGGCGAAAGCCGATAGGGATCCTTCGGGTCTATCGTCGGGAATACGCGCTGATTCATCGGGTACTCTATGCCCTCTATGCGCACGGTGCCGCTCTCGTAGTCGATCTTGTCAAGGAAAGTGCGCCCCTCCATCTCAAACTCAGGGTGACGATGGATGAGCTCCCCCTCCAGCTTGTACATTATAATGGAAATGGCTCGCTCCGCGGCCTTTATGGGCTGCTCATTCGGATACTGCCACGCCGCGTAAAGAGTCAGCGGTCTAATTCCGATGGCGTAGCCCTTCTCAAGAACATCGGTATTGTCATAGCGAAGCGATATGCGTATGACATTGGCGATGCACGCCTCGTTGCCGCACGCCGCGCCCATCCAAAGCACGTCATGATTGCCCCATGTGATGTCCAGTGCCGGGGCGCGCATCACAAGATCCAGTATCGCGTCGGGGCGAGAACCTCGGTCAAAGAAGTCCCCGAGGATATGGATATGCCCGACGGCGAGACGCTTCACCAGCACGGTCAGCGCCGTGATGAATGACGCGCCCGACTGCGCCGAGACGATGGACGAGATGAGCTTCTCATGGTAGGTGTGCTGCGCCGAGTCCGCCTCGGGGCGCGTCGCGAGCAGCTCAACAATCACCGAGGCGAATGGCCGGGGGATAAAGCCGCGCACCTTCGCGAGCGGGTACTTGTACATCATCAGCTTTGAGAGCGAGACGAGGCGCGACAGGTTCGTCTTTTGCCACTCATCCGTCGCCTCATTGCGCGACTCCATCTGCTCGATTTTCTCGCGCGGGTAATAGATGAGCGTGCAGAACTCCGCCTTCTCATCATCCGTCATCGTGTCGCCGAACACATACTCGACCTTCTCGCGTATGACCCCCGAGCAATTATTCAGAATGTGATAAAATGTGCCGTACTCGCCGTGCAGGTCGCTCATGAAGTGCTCGACCTCCTTCGGCAAGTCGAGCCGCGCCGACAGGTGAATGAGCCGCTCGGACACGGACTCCTTGGTGGGGTATTTCTCAGCAAGCAGCCGCAGATATTTCTCCTGCGCCGCCTCTCCCTTTCTCATGGCCGTCATGATATTTTCGCCCCCTAAAAATAAATAAGAGTGTATTAGGAAATGCTCATAAAATTAGACTTATTCAGCGGGAGCTTTAGCGCCCGTTAGCATCGGATAAATTTTATCATAGCTGCAAACAACATACAATATACAAAAGCATTTACAATCTTCAAAAAATGTGTTAACCTAGGCGCGATGGACGGTATTCTCACGAAACTGTACTACCCTTTATATTCATTTTCTCCGAGGAACTGCGCATCATCTTATCAGTAACGCGAGGTGATGGCATGAAATGAAAGTCGGATTCATAGGAGCAGGAAAGGTTGGCACCACGCTGGGGAAATATTTCTCCACGCGCGGAATCGAAGTTACAGGCTACTTCAGCCGCAGCATCCAGTCTGCCAAAGAGGCGGCATCATTCACGGGCTCACGCGCGTCGGGCAATGCCGATGCGCTGATGGAACTCTCCGATGTGCTGTTCCTCACTGTCCCGGACGGCGAGATTCAAAAAGTCTACTCTCGCCTCGACAAGGAGAAAATGAAAGGAAAAATCCTCTGCCACTCGTCAGGCTCGCTCTCCGCGGGCGAGACTTTCCCCGGCATAGAGGAGCAAGGCGCATACGGCTACTCAGTCCATCCTCTCTCGGCAGTGAGCGACAGATTCACCGCTTACCGCGAGATGCAGGATATTTTTTTTACGATTGAGGGAAGCGAGGCGCGCCTCGACGAGATGAGGAAATGGCTCAAATCAATCGGGCTGCACGCAGCCGTGATTGACGGCTCGAAAAAGACGCTCTACCATGCGGCCGCGGTGATAGCAAGCAACCATGTCGTCGCGCTTTTCGCCGAGGCGCAGGAGATGCTCGCCTCGTGCGGGCTGGACGAAGGCACGGCAAAGGACGCGATGGCATCGCTTTTCCTCGGCAACGCGAGGCACATAGCGGAGGTCGGACCGACAGCGGCGCTGACGGGGCCCATCGAGCGCGGCGACTCCGGCACGGCGGCAAAGCACCTCGCGGCAATCGAAAGCGAGGACGACCGCGAGCTGTACAGGCTGATTTCCATGCGCCTCCTGAAAATCGCGAAGGCCAAGCACCCCGAAAGAGACTACTCGCCCATCGAAAAAATCATAAAGCGAGGTATCCCCACATGAAAAACACGGTAGCCACATTTCAGCAGATGAAGGAAAAGGGCGAAAAAATCTCAATGCTCACCTGCTACGACTACTCCACGGCGAAGCTGGAGGAGGAGGCAGGCATCAACGGCATACTTGTCGGCGACTCGCTCGGAAACGTCATGCTCGGCCTCCCCGACACGCTGTCGGTCACTATGGAGGACATGATCACCTACGGCCGCTCGGTCGCGCGCGCCTGCACAAACACGATGGTCGTGATCGACATGCCGTTCATGTCGTATCAGGAGTCAGTCGAGCAGGCCGTACACAATGCCGGACGCCTCATGAAGGAGGGCCGCGCAAACGCGGTGAAGCTGGAGGGAGGCGCGGCGGTATGCCCGCAGATAAAGGCGATGACCTCCATCGGCATACCCGTCATGGCGCACATAGGCCTCACCCCGCAGTCGATAAACGCGTTCGGCGGGAACAAGGTGCAGGGCAAAAACGAGGAGCGCGCAAAGGAACTTATAGATGACGCGCTGAAGCTGGAGCAGGCAGGAGCATTCGCGGTGACACTTGAATGTGTTCCGGCAAAGCTCGCCTCCATCATCACGAAAAAACTCCGCATACCGACGATAGGCATAGGAGCCGGCGACGGCTGCGACGGCCAGATACTGGTATATCAGGACATGCTGGGGCTGTTCTCCGACTACACGCCTAAATTCGTGAAGAAATTCGCGTCACTTGGCGAGCAAATGAAAGCGGCATTCAAGGCATACGACGAGGAAGTGAAAAAAGGCACCTTCCCCGACGAGGCACATTCCTTCGCCATAGACGACGACGTGATACAAAAGCTGTATTAATTAAAATATATTATAGAGCCTCGCGGAAATCGCGGGGCTCTTTTCATATCCAGTCTTTATCCGATGCTAACGGACGCTAAAACTCCCACTGAATAAGTCTCATTTTATTGACGTTAATCAAAAACCCTCATATAATATAACGCATATTATTATATGAAATAATACATCACTGTACCATGGGCGCATACGACAAATATATCAATCCGACGCTTAACCTCATAATCACGAGCCTTGGGCGCGGGCTGCGGCTCTATCTTTTCTTTTGGCTGCTCCTCGCGCTTTTTCGCGTTGCATTTGTATTCATCATGCGCGACTATATGTCAGACGCATGGGGCTTTGACGACATTATCGCGTGCATGTGGCGCGGCATGATGCTCTCGATGAAGACAGTCGGCCTCGTGATGCTCATGTCGTGGCTTCCTTCCGCCATCGTCTCGGCGATTTTGCCGAGGGGCGGCCTGTTCATCGGCAAATTGATGAGCTGCCTCTTTATTTTATTCTTTACTGTCCTTTTCATCGCGCGATTTCCATTTTACAAAGTCTTTCACTCGACATTCAACCAGATTGTGTTCAACACGACAAACGACGACATCGGAGCGATTATCGTCACGATGCAGTCGGGCCATAATCTCACGACGCGCCTCATTGTCGCTCTCGTCATGGCGCTGATAATCTGCGTGCTTCTCCATTTCTGGATGAAGATGACGGAGATGCGCATACATCTCTCCTCGCACACGCGCCTGAAAAAATCCCTCACGGCGGTCGTGCTCATTGCGATGGCACTCGTCGTCACGCGATTGTCGCAATTCGGCGGCTCGCTAAGCTGGCAGAATGAACTGACGTGGGAAAATGTCGGAACCGCCCGCGACCACCTGCTCAACGAGGCGATGCTCGATGACCTGATGGCTTTGTATCGCGGCTATGAACTGCAATCAAGGCTGCTCTCGTCTTACGGGCTCGCATACACGGAGGAGGACGTGAGGAGGCTCGCCGCATGGCTCACCGGCCGTGAGGAGTCAGACGACATCACCGCGATGCTAACGCGAGAGGCGCGCGGCGCGATGATAAAAAAACCGCGCCACATATTCCTGATAATCGGCGAGAGCTACGCGAACTGGCCTCTGCTGGAAAAATACAAAAATATCCACATCGCCGATGGCATGAGGAGCATAATCGCGCAAAACGACACGGCCTACTGCGGCAAGATACTGCCAAACGGCTCCGCGACCGTCTCCGCTGTCACGGGCATAGTGACGGGGCTCGCCGACGCGAACCTCTACCTCACCACTATGCCGGAGGCGCTGTCATCGCCCTACGCCACCGCCGCCGCCCCCGCGATGGAGAGCCTCGGCTACGCCACACATTTTTGGTACGCCGGCCCATCGACATGGGAGCGCATAGGAACATTCGTGACGGCGCAGGGCTTTGACCGCTTCACCGGGCGGGGCGACATAAGAGGCGATGGAAATGTCTGGGGCGCGGATGATGAATTTCTGTACGCGAAAATCCTCTCCTCCATCCCCGAGGACGCGCCGCCATCATTCAACGTGATACTCAACACGTCAAATCACTCCCCCTTCACAGTCGACGTCGTGAAAAAGGGATTTGATGCCGAAAATGTGAGGATGATGCTGCCCAAGGACGCGCAGAAAGACGACGAGCTTATCCAAATGCTCGGCCATTTCTGGTATGAAGACAAGGAAATGACGAAATTCATCCACTCGGCGGAAATAAAATACCCGGGCAGCCTTTTCATCATAGTGGGCGACCATGCCGACAGAGTAAATATAGAAAAGACACCGGGCACATACGAGCGTTTCGTCGTGCCGCTCATAATCCACGGCGAGGGCGTGAGCCAAAACATATTCATA
>JAFTAB010000093.1 GCA_017458745.1 Schwartzia sp. (in: firmicutes)
GGAAGCAATATCTGCTCGGCGGACGACTTCCCCGAGATAGACCTGCTCGCGGTCACGCACGACCATTGGGATCATCTCGATTATCCGACGATAATGTCGCTCGCGCCGAAGATAAAAAATATCGTCTGCCCTCTCGGCGTGGGCGAGTATTTTGAGCAGTGGGGATTTCCAAAAGCAATCTTGCGCGAGGAAGACTGGAACACCGAGATAAAGCTGTCCGACGATTTCATCGTCCACGTTTTGCCGTCGCAGCACTTCTCGGGGAGACTGCTGCGGCAAAATCCCACGCTCTGGTGCGGCTACTCTTTCATAACACCAAGGAGAAAAATTTATTGCAGCGGCGACGGAGGATATGGCTCTCATTTCGCTGACATCGGGAAAAAATTCGGCGGCTTTGACGTTGCGCTTTTGGAGAACGGGCAATACAATCTCGCGTGGCACAGCATACACATGCTGCCAAGCGAAACGGCTCAGGCCGGCGATGATGTCGGAGCGAAATTTGTCATCCCGTCGCATGGCGGCAAATTCGCCCTCGCTCGTCACCCGTGGCAGGAGCCTTACCGCGAGCTCACGCGGGAAAGCGAGGGAAGGTCGTATCGCTTGATTACGCCTGTGATTGGCGAGGCCGTTCATTTGGACAAGCTGCCCGAGCAAAAATTTTCAAAATGGTGGGAGCAAATGGAATAACCGTTGACATATTAAATGCGCCCGCATATACTCAATATATGAGTGTATAAACATTACGAATAAAAAACAGAAGAAAGGATTTGATGAAATGAAAAATTTATTTGTGGCGTTTGTTTTGATTTGCGGGATTTATGCTGTGGGCACCATCGGTCAGGGCGTCGCCTCAGCCGCGCCGAGCGGCAAAATCCTCGTGGCGTACTTCTCGTGGGCGGGCAATACGAAGCATGTCGCGGAGGACATCGCCGCAAGAGTCGGCGGTGATTTATTCGAGATTGCGCCGTCGACTCCGTACACGAAGGACTACGATTCGGTTCTTGAGGTCGCGAAGCAGGAGCAATACGAGGGACGCCTCCCGAGCCTTGCGGCGAACGTCGAAAACCTCTCGGATTACAATGTGGTTTTCCTCGGCTACCCGATTTGGTGGTATGACGCGCCGCAGATCATAAAGAGCTTCATGGCGACGCACGACCTTTCGGGCAAGACCGTCATACCGTTCTGCACGAGCGGGGGCAGCGACCTCTCCGAGTCGATGAATTCCATACGTCAGGGCTGCCCGAACTCCGAAATAGCAGAGGGACTCACGGCAAATTCTGAAAGCGACATTGAGCCGTGGCTCGCCCGCCTCGGATTCTGACGCGGGAGGGGCAAAGGATGAACGGCCGCGCTCTCACGGATTCTCCCGAAACAGGAAAAATGACGTTCACCGAAAGCGGACGCGGCTCCATGCCCTCCGACAAAATGAAGCGCATCTGTCTTGACGCGGCGATGGCCATTTCCCTTTTGATGCTGATCAGCCTTCGATTTTTGCCCAAGATATTTCACGAGCTTTTAGGCATCGTGATGCTGGCTCTCACAGTCTGTCATATTTTTTTGAATCGCGCGTGGTTTTCATCGCTCGTCAAGGGGGCATGGAGCAGACGAAGATTTTTTCCTGCGGCGACAAATGTTTTGCTGCTCCTCGTCATGATGACAACATTTGTGACGGGGCTCTGCGTCTCCAATGCTATATTACACGGATGGTTCGAGATGAACGTGGCAAAAAGCCTCCTAATTCACAGGCTTCACGACTCGCTGCCCTATTACGCGCTAATACTCTCGGGGCTGCACCTCGGTTTTCATTGGCGGGGAATTTGGATGAGATTTATTCATTCCCGAGACATTGATATCGAGAGCCGCCGTTATAAAATTTTTTGCAGCGGCGCGGTGATGCTTTTGCTGTTCGCCGGGATTTTCAATTCATTCGCGATTCACTTGGGAGACCATCTGATGCTCAAGCACATGTTCGGCATTTTCAAAAGAGACGTGCCTATGATTGTTCCTCTTTTGCAGACGGCGAGCGTTTTCGGGCTATACACCATCATCGGCAGCGAGGCAGCAAATCGCCTGTAAAAATTCAAAATCGCCTCATCCTATCGTTGGATGGGGCGATTTTACTAAAATCGGAAATCAAAATAGTCTTGCAGGGGGTGACGCAATGGGCGACAAACGCAAGCGAAAATCAAAGGGGAACGACAAAACAGAAAATCAAAAGAAAAAATCCGCCGGTCAAAAATCGCGAAAGCGAAAATCGTCGTTCGCTCACATGACAAGCGAGCAGCGCAGCCTCGTCATGTCCCATATTCGCTCGAAGGACACGAAGGCGGAGATTGCGCTGCGGA
>JAFTAB010000094.1 GCA_017458745.1 Schwartzia sp. (in: firmicutes)
AATACCGCCAGCTTCATAAAGACGGTGACTGGATTCAATATTTCTCTGGAAGGGGAAGGAGATGTGGTCGATATGTGGAACGCATGGGAGAACAGTATCAATCAGGCGCGTATGGACGGAGAAGCCATAGGCGAAAATCGCGGTCGCAACGAGGGCGAGATCAACATTATGACTGCAATTCGCATGATGAAAGAGAACAAGCCTTTTTCCGAGATTGGCGAAAAGACCGGGCTTGCCCAGCAGCGGTTGACCGAGCTAAAGGCGATGCTCTAAAAATTAAAATGCCAGCTTATCGAATCAAGATAGGCTGGCATTTTTTCATATAGGTGTGTCAAAGAAATGAAGCTCTGAAAAATGTTCATTAAGCTGGTTCAAATAAATTTTTTTAAAAACATTTGCAAAAAAGAAGGAATTTTTTTGTTTCATAGCGAAATATTTCCTGTGAGAATTTTTTTCCGATGCTAGTGGGAGTTTTAGCGTCCATAAGGCAATGGAGAAATTCGACCGGATAAGTCTCGTTTTATATCGTATAAAAGAGTTCATCTTTTTGTGAGAGGAGTTGAGCGATTGTGCTGATTGAGTCATGTACCTCTGTCGCGTTTTATTGTCAGCGTTGCGGCAGTATCCATGTGCATGATGTTCCTTACTTCTCGGAGCTGCGTGTCACGCCGATTTTGTGTGACAGCTGCGGGCATGAGCAGGGAGTCATCGAGCGGCTGGATGGGCGTATTGATATTGTCATTCCGTGCGTCACTTGCGGCACCGTGAATCGCTCGACGTACTCCATTAAGAAAGCGCATCACATTCATCTTGAGAAAATTTATTGCGGGGGCGACCGTTTTGAGCTTGGCTATATAGGCAGGCATCATCTGATAGATGAGCTTATGGCGTTCAATCAGGCCGAGTTTGAGGCGCTTCATCCCAATGACGGCAAGAATTTCATCGAGAAGCAGCGCGTGCTGCTGGAGGCGCTCAACCGCGTCCACGAGATGGCGGAGCAGGGCGACATCACTTGCCCGTGCGGATGCGACGCTCTCGCGGCTGACATCCGTGGCAACAGCATCGTGCTGGAGTGCAGGAGCTGCGGCAGCGATTATGTGCTGAGGGCGGAGAAGGCGCAGGATCTCACGGAGCTCAGGAGCCGCATAGACATCTCGCTCGTTGCCCCGAGTGCGAGGGGAAAAAGAAAGGCGAGAAAGTAAAAGAGAAAAAGTTGAAAAGCTGCATATCGTTTTGATTGAGATTCTTTCGTGATACGCGCATTGGCTCGTGGCGAAAGATTTTTTCTTATCCGATGCTTGTGGGTAAATTCGACCGGATTCATTGGGAGTTTTAGACTCCCGCTGAATGGGTCTCAGTTTCTGCCAAAGAAATTATATGCGCCTCTATTTTACACATTTACAAAAAAATTATCATGCTATATAATTTTATAGATATGATTCTCGTTATTCAAAATTTTTAAGGAGGAATCATCAGATTATGAGCAAAACAATGAGGACAATGGATGGCAACACCGCAGCCGCGTATGTGTCATACGCGTTCACCGATGTCGCGGCGATTTACCCGATCACGCCATCGTCTCCGATGGCGGAGCATGTCGATGAAATGGCGGCGCATGGCAAGAAGAATCTTTTCGGGCAGCCGGTGCGGCTCATCGAGATGGAGTCTGAGGGGGGCGCGGCGGGCGCGGTGCACGGCTCGCTGCAGGCGGGCGCGCTCACCACGACATATACGGCTTCTCAGGGCATGATGCTGATGATCCCGAATATGTATAAAATTGCAGGCGAGCTGCTGCCCGGCGTTTTTCATGTGAGCGCTCGCGCGCTTGCGGCGTCGTCGCTCAATATTTTCGGTGACCAGCAGGATGTCATGGCCGCTCGTCAGACGGGCGTCGCGATGCTCTGCGAGACAAGCGTGCAGGAGGTCATGGATCTCGCCGCCGTCGCTCACCTCGTCGCGATAAAGGGGCGCGTGCCGTTCATCAATTTCTTTGACGGGTTCCGCACGTCTCATGAGATTCAGAAAATTGAAATGATTGACTACGAGGATTTCGGCAAGCTGCTCGACTGGGATGCTGTCGAGGCGTTCCGCCATCGCGCGCTGAACCCTGACCATCCAGTCATACGCGGAACGAGCCAGAACCCCGATATTTATTTCCAAGGGCGCGAGGCTGTCAATGGGTATTACGAGGCGATTCCCGATCTCGTTGAGAAGACGATGGCGGAGCTGGCCAAGGTCACGGGGCGCGAGCATCACGTCTTTGACTATTACGGCGCGAAGGATGCCGACCGCGTGGTCGTCGCGATGGGCTCCGTATGTGACACGGCCGCCGAGGTATGCGATTATCTGAATGATAATGGCGAGAAGGTCGGCGTCCTGTCGGTTCATCTTTATCGCCCGTTCTCCCTCAAATATTTCTTCAAGATGCTGCCAAAGACGGCAGGCAAAATCGCCGTGCTCGACAGGACGAAGGAGCCCGGCTCAATCGGCGAGCCGCTTTACCTCGACGTGAGGAACGCTTTCTACGATGAAAAAGAGAAGCCCGTCATTGTCGGAGGCCGCTACGGTCTCGGCGGCAAGGATGTCACGCCCGACCAGCTGTTCGCGGTGTATGAGGAGCTGAAGAAGGACGCGCCGCGCAATGGATTCACGATCGGCATCGAGGATGACGTGACTTGTCTCTCGCTTGCGCCGTGCAAGAGCGACGTCGATCTCACCCCGAAGGGCACGACTGCGTGCAAGTTCTGGGGATTCGGCTCAGACGGCACGGTCGGGGCGAATAAGAGCGCGATAAAGATTATCGGCGACAACACGGATATGTATGCGCAGGCGTATTTCGCATACGACTCGAAGAAGTCAGGCGGCGTCACGATGTCGCATCTGCGCTTCGGCAAGCTGCCGATTCGTTCCCCGTATCTCCTCAACAAGGCGGATTTCATATCCTGCTCGAAGGAGTCGTATGTCCATATGTATGACCTCCTCGCGGGGCTCAAGAAGGGCGGCACGTTCCTTCTCAACACGACATGGAGCGAGGCGGAGCTTGACGCGAATTTGCCCGCTTTCATGCGCCGCTATATCAAGAATAATGACATAAAATTTTATATCATCAACGCGGTTGACATCGCGCAGAAGATTGGCCTCGGCGGTCGCTTCAACATGATAATGCAGTCGGCTTTCTTCAAGCTCGCTGACATAATCCCCATAGATGATGCGGTGAAATATCTGAAGGATTCCGTGGTCGAGTCGTACGGCAACAAGGGGCAGAAAGTCATAGACATGAACAATGCCGCCATAGACGCTGGAATTGATCCGAGCGCGCTCATCGAGGTCAAGGTGCCGGCAGAGTGGAAGGACGCGAAGGATGAGCCTGCCGACACTAAGGGAATCCCCGAATTTATAACGAAGGTGCAGAACGTGATGAACCGCCAGGAGGGCGAGAAGCTCCCTGTCAGCACGTTCGCGAAGGGCATGGAGGACGGCACTTTCCCGAGCGGCACTTCCGCCTATGAGAAGCGCGGCGTCGCCATCATGGTTCCGGAGTGGCAGAGCGAGTTCTGCATACAGTGCAATCAGTGCTCGTTTGTTTGTCCTCATGCGGCTATTCGCCCGGTGCTCACCGACGACAAGGAGAAAGAGGCCGCCCCTGAAGGTATGGAGTTCAAGGAAGCGATTGGAGCGAAGGGGCTTCATTTCACTATTGCGATTTCACAGAAGGACTGCCTCGGCTGCGGCAACTGCGCCGACATCTGCCCCGCCCCGAAGGGCAAGGCTCTCCTGATGAAGCCGCTCGGCTCGCAGATAGATAAGCAGCCTATATTTGATTACGGCGTTGACACGGTGGAGCCGAAGAATAACCCGATGAACAAGAAGACCGTGAAGGGCAGCCAGTTTGAAAAGCCGCTGCTCGAATTTTCGGGCGCGTGCGCGGGCTGCGGCGAGACACCGTATGTCAAGCTCGTCACGCAATTATTCGGTGACCGCATGATGGTCGCGAACGCGACCGGCTGCTCCTCGATCTGGGGCGCGTCGGCTCCCGCGATGCCGTACACCAAAAATAAAGCGGGTCATGGCCCGGCTTGGGCAAACTCCCTCTTTGAGGACAACGCGGAGTTCGGTCTCGGCATGTTCCTCGGAACGAAGGCGGTGCGAGAGACGCTTGCATCCGACGTGAAGGCCGCAATGGATGCCGGCAAGGCAAGCGCAGAGCTCAAGGCTGCGATGCAGGACTGGCTTGACAACATGGCCGAGGGCGAGGGCACTCGCGATAGAGCCGACAAACTCGCGGCGTTGCTCGAAAAGGAGAAGGGCAGCGACAAACTGCTCAATAAGATTTATGACAAAAAGGATTTCTTCGTCAAGCGCTCGCAATGGATTATCGGCGGCGACGGGTGGAGCTACGATATAGGCTACGGCGGGCTCGACCATGTGCTCGCGGCGGGCGAGGATGTGAATGTGCTGGTGCTCGACACTGAGGTTTACTCCAACACGGGAGGTCAGTCATCGAAGGCGACCCCCGCGGCTGCGGTCGCGCAATTCGCGGCGAGCGGCAAGCGCACGAAGAAAAAGGATCTCGGCATGATGGCCATGAGCTATGGATATGTCTATGTCGCGCAGGTGGCGATGGGCTATGACAAGAATCAGGTCGTAAAGGCGATAACCGAGGCGGAGGCGTATCACGGGCCGTCGCTCGTCATCTGCTACTGCCCGTGCATCAATCACGGCGTTCGCATCGGCATGGGCAAGAGCCAAGCGGAGACAAAGAGGGCGGTCGAGGCCGGCTACTGGGCCACGTACCGCTTCAATCCGAACGACATCGGCACGGACAAGAATCCGTTCACGCTCGATTCCAAGGAGCCGACGGCGGACTTCAAAGAGTTCCTTGAGGGCGAGGTAAGGTATTCCAGCCTGAAGCGCGGGTTCCCTGAGCTCGCGGAGCAGCTTTACGACAAGACGGCGAGCGACGCAAAGGCGAGACTCGAAGGCTATAAGAAGCTGGCAGGCAAATAAAGTTATAGTATGAAATGAAACAAAAAAAACAGGCAGTGACTTCAAAGTCGCCGCCTGTTTTTTATTTTTGTTAAATTCCGAGGTAAAACTCCAACTGAATAAATCTCATTTCATTGATATAATCTTTTCCCTTATCTCTTTCAACTGCTCTTTGGTCGGGACGTTTTGCACGCGTATCATGTCCGTCGCGATGTCGCAGCCAGCGGCTCTCAGCTCGTCCTCGACCAGCTTTATGCTCTGCCCGCCCCATCCGTATGAGCCGAAAGCGATCGCGCTCCTGCCCTTCGGCGCGAAGCCCTTCAGGTAGCAGAGTAGGGCGGCGACGGGCGGCATCATCTGATTGTTTATGGTCGGAGAGCCTACCGCAAGATATTTGCTGGTGAGCACCTCGGTGATAACGTCGGATATGTGGTCGCAGCGCAGGTCGAAATACGATACCGCGATGCCGCGCTCGGTAAAAGCGTCGGTAATCTCCCGCGCGATTTTCTCGGTCGATCCCCACATGGTGTCAAATACGACTACGGCCTTGGCGTCATCTATCTCGCCCTCGCTCCATTTCTCGTACGAGGCTAATATTGCGAGTATATGCTTGCGCCATATTATGCCGTGGCCCGTGGCGATTATGCCGATGTCGAGCGAGGAAAGCGCCTTCAGTGCGCTCTGCGCCTGCTTGCCATAGAGCATCAGGATATTGGCGTAGTATTTTTTTGCCTCCTCCATGACTGCATGGAGGTCGTTTTCGTCATCGAAACGATTGCTCGTGGCGATATGCTGGCCGAACGCGTCATTCGAGAAGAGAATTTTTTCCTCCGGGCAATATGTGACCATCGAGTCGGGCCAATGGAGCATCGGGGTCGCGACAAATTTCAGCGTCCTTTTGCCGATGCTCAACTCGTCGCCTGACTTCACGGGCTTATATTTCAAGGCTCCGTATCGCGCGGTGAGCCCCTTCAGTCCCTGCGGGTCGCTCGTAACGATTGTGGCGTTTTTCGCGTAGTGAGTTATCAGGAGATTGATGCTGCCCGAGTGATCCGGCTCGACGTGATTCGAGATGATGTAGTCGATTTTCGCCGGGTCGATGACAGAGGAAATGCGCGAGATGAGTTCACCGTAGAAAGGCGTTTTTACGGTGTCGATGAGGGTGATCTTTTCGTCGATGATGAGGTACGCGTTGTATGAGGAGCCGCGGCTGGTGGAGTAGCCGTGAAATGATCTCATTGACCAGTCGATTGCGCCCACCCAGTAAATGTTTGGCTTGATCTCAATAGCTTGCATATTTTTATGCTCCTTTCTTAAATTTATCTTCGAGAAAATTTTTGGCTCTGAATAGTATTTCTATGTTTTATGAATAAAGCAATGGGTCGCTGCGTTCTCATCTCGTGTACGCCTTGTCCGCTTCCTCCTTTGCCTCCTCCCAGTCGGCGTTTACCCTCGCAGCTATGAGCCGCTTTCCGAGGACGTCCTCGTGAAGCCCGTCGAGTCCCAGCCACTCGGGCAGCTCGTTGTCGTCGCCGGCGGAGTAGGCGGCGAATGAGCGAGCCACGTCGATATGGGGGACGGTTCGCAGAAATTCATTGAACTCGAGGAATTTCTTTTGCCATGCCGGATCTGTTGGCTCATCGAATGCCCGCTCGATGTTGCCGGGGTTTATCGGCGGCAGCGTGAGGAATATTGGCTTCACGTCGTTTTGCATACATTTCTCGATGAGCAGCTTGGTGTTCATTATTGCCTGTTTCACCGTGAAGTCCTCGGAGCGCAGGTCATTGGTGCCGCACATGACGAGAAGATATTTTGGGTGAAAAGGTACCACGTCCGCGTCAAATCTGGTGACGAGGTCGCCCGTCACGTTGCCGCTCTGCGAAAGATTAAGCGACGGGAAGTCGAGATATGTGAGCCAGCTATATTCCAAATCCTCCGGGCCAAAAGAAAGATGACCGCCGCCGTGGCTGATGCTGTCGCCGTAGACCGCAACATCCCATGCCTCATTGGGCGAGGTGGTGAAGCTCGCCACGCTCGACCATGTGCCTATGGGCTTGCCGCTGTCATCGAGCGAGCGCACGCGCCAATAGAATGGATTCTCGTTGAGCCTCGGCAATGGGTCGTAAAACTCGGCGATTGGCGAAAGGTAGGTGTCGAGAGGCGTGGCGTATGGATTGCTCTCGGGGTTGAGCGAGTATATCTCAATCTCAAAGCTCGACGACTCGGAGGGCCTTACCCAGCTATAGACGGGGTAGAGGAGCGTGCCGCCGTGGCTGCTCTTGGGAATTGGCTCCGGTATCGGCGCGTGCATCTCTTCCAGCTTTGAGCTGGTGTAGAGCGGCGCAGTCTCGCTGAAAGGGCTCAGGGGATTGCCGCCGATGCCGAGCACTCTCACTCGCCACCATAGCGGGCGACCGTTCTTGATTTTGTCTTTCAGATTGAACAGGGGAATATTATATATGTTGCTGTATATGTTCTTGGTCGTGAAAATAGCCGTGTCGGCGGGAGCGAGGCTGTCGAGATTGCTCGGTTTCTCGTCGAAAAGCTCAAGCTCGTACGAGACGGCGTTGACATTCTTGCGCCATTTGATGACGGGCGACAGGGACAGAGGAGAGTCCTTTGTGGTGACAGTCAGCATGTCGGGCGCGTCCTCCGTGAGAGGCAGACCCTTGGTCTCGGTCGAGGGGGCACATGCTATCATGGAGGCGGCAAGAAGCAACGCGATTTTTTTTGAAAGGCGGGCGAGCCGCGCATTAAATCCTGATTTTAAAATTTTTCCCAGCCTCATGGGCGCCACCTGCGTTTCGGGTCGCCCTGCGACGGATGAGGGCGGCGCGATTTTTTGGCGACGCGCTCCTTTTGCGCCGTCATCGCCCTCGCGCGAATACGCTCCTCTATCCATGCGGGAGGCGTGAGCTCGCCGTGCTCCCATTTATTCACGATGCCATACGGGATCCTGAAAATGCTCGAGATGTCGGACGGCGACCAGCCGGCCTGCAATCTATATTGAGTGACGCGGTTCATCATTTTTCCTGACCTCTTTATAAGTTATTTCCAAATAAATTATAAAATCAGAGCGGGGCGGTGTCAATAAAGGAGACACTGATTAAAGGAAATAACTGTAAAATCATTCTCGGTTATGATATACTATCTCGTGTGATTTTTTGGAAGGAGCGAGAAAATGAACAGAAACGACCTCTGCTGGTGCGGCAGCGGGAAAAAGTACAAGCATTGTCATCTCGCGATGGATGAGCGTATCAAGGAGATGAAATTCGATTTTTTCAAGGGTCAGGTGAGGCCCCCGCGGAAGATAATCGACAATGAGCAGGACATCGCGGGCATCAAGGCAAGCGCGGTCATAAATGACGGCGCGCTCGACCTGATGGCCGAGATGATAAGGGAGGGCATTGACACTCTGACGCTCGACGACGCGGCAGGGGATTACATCACGTCGCATGGCGGCGTGTCCGCGTGCCTGAATTACGAGGGCTACCCGAGGAACGTGTGCATCTCGATAAACGACGTGGTTTGCCATGGCATACCGTCGCGCGACACGATACTGAAGAGCGGCGACATCGTGAATATCGACATCACGACGATTTACAACGGATATTTCGCCGACGCGTCGAGGATGTTCATGATTGGCGACGTGGCGCCGAATGCCCGTCGGCTTGTGGAGGTGACGCGCGAGTGCATGGAGCTTGGCATCAAGGCGGCGCAGGCGTGGCATTTCCTCGGCGACATAGGCGCGGCCTGCGCGGCTCACGCGCATAAAAACGGCTACTCTGTCGTGACGGATTTGGGAGGCCACGGCGTAGGAAAGCAGTTCCATATGGAGCCGTTTGTTCCGCACAATGCCAAGGCGGGAACGGGCATGCTCATGGTCCCCGGCATGGTGCTGACGGTCGAGCCGATGATAAACGAGGGCACATACAAAGTGACTACCGACGAGGAGGACGGATGGACTGTCCGCACGAAAGACCACAAGCTCTCCGCTCAATGGGAGAGCACTATTCTGATAACGGAGAACGGCCCGGAGGTATTGTCCCACTGATGAAAAGGTTTAGCGAAATCAAAATTAAAAACGAGGCGGTGGACATACTTCACCGTCACGGCATAGACGAGCTGACGCCCGTGCAGGAGGAGGCCATTCCGATCGTGAGGAGCGGGAGCGACGCCATAGTGCAGGCGCCGACGGGCACCGGCAAGACGCTCGCTTTCCTGCTGCCGCTGCTGGAGCGCATGAAGCCCGGCGTCGACATAGTCCAGACTCTGATTGTCACCCCGACGCGTGAGCTGACTCTCCAGATTGCGAAAGTGGCGCGTGAAATTTGCCCCGCGTATGGAATAAAGCCGCTGGCGATCTTGGGCGGTGAGGATATATTCCGCCAGAAGGAGCAAATACATCGTCGCCCGCAGCTTATCATCGCCACGCCCGGGCGGCTGCTCGACCACATGCGCCATAATACGCTCGATCTCTCGCATGTGAACAAGGTCGTGCTCGATGAGGCCGACGAGATGATGAAGCGCGGCTTTATAGAGGACGTGGAGACTCTCCTCTCGTCGCTTGCGCCTGACAGGCAGCTGATGCTGTTCTCGGCGACCATGCCGGAGCGCGTCGTATCTCTCGCTCATCGCTACATGATAAAGCCGAAAGGAGTAAAGATAGAGGCTCGCCATGTGACGCTGGATGCCATTCATCAGACGGTCATCGACACGAAGGAGGAGACAAAGCTCGACACGCTTTGCGAGCTGATCAACACGAGGTCGCCGTACCTCATGATGGTGTTCTGCATGACGCGCGGCAAGGTGCATTATGTGACGATGGAGCTGGCGGGGAGGGGATACCTCGTCGACGAGCTGCACGGCGAGCTCACGCAGACGCAGAGAAATCATGTGCTCAAAAATTTCCGCGAGGCAAAAATACAGGTGCTGGTGACGACCGACATCGCGGCCCGCGGGCTTGACATCGAGGGCGTTACCCACGTCGTGAATTTCGACTTGCCTATGACGACGGTTGACTATATCCACCGCATAGGTCGCACGGGCAGGGCGGGGCGCGAGGGCGAGGCCATAACCTTCGTCAACGCGAGGCAGTACGACCACCTCCGCAGGATAGAGGCGGGCATCAAAAAGAGCATTGAGCACATGGGGACGCAAAAAAAGCGCCGCGTGGGCAAGACAAAGGCGAGGCTCTCCACGAGCGCGGCAAATAAAAAGGGAGGAGCCGCCCCGACCCAAAAGACGATAAAGCCCGACTCTAAAAGCGGAAAGAGAAAAGAAAAGGCTCCGTCAAATGGCATGGGCGATGGCAAGAGGATAGACCGCAAAAAAATGGGCGGGAATTTCGTCGGCAAGCCAAACGCAAAGAAAAAATTCGCAGCAAAATTCGGCATAAAAAAAGCTAAGAAGAGAAGATAATCTTATAAAAAAATCTAATTTCATGAACAGTTCCTATGACAAAATAATTTTCCTGTGGAAAAATATCATCAACTGCGTTATAATGTACTGCGTGAAAAGGTGCTTTGCTTAACAGGGAAGTCCGGTGCATCCCGGCGCGGTCCCGCCACTGTATGAATGAGCGCTCACCATTTGCCACTGAACTTGATTTCGGGAAGGCGGCGCGCGCGATGATTTGAGCCAGGAGACCTGCCTTTTCTCTTTCGGACGCGACGGCCTACGGCTGATAGGCAGGGTGCATTAGGTTTATTGTGCTTCTTTGGTGCGATATATTTCCCCCTGCCTGTTATGACAGGGGGATTATTTTTGGCTAAGAAGGAATTGCGCGGCGGATATACCACCGGCGCCTGCATGGCGGCGGGGGTGAAGGCGGCTCTTTTGTATTGGCGAGGCGAGTATGCAGGCTCGCTCGTTCTGACCGCGCTCGACGGCACTCAGCTTCATATCCCCGTGAGGGATATAAAGGAAGACGATGGCGCGGTGACTGTCGAGATCATAAAGGAATCGGGCGATGACCCCGACATCACGAATGGCACCTCGGTGCTCACGACGACGCGGCGACTGGAGAAGGGCAGCGGAATCGTATTCAAGGCGGGGATGGGCATCGGCACTGTGACTAAGCCGGGGCTGTCGGTGCCGCCGGGGAACCCGTCGATTAATCCGGGGCCTCGAAAGCTGGTGCAAAGTGTAGTCGATGAGCTGCACGACGAGGGCAATATCGAGGTCACTGTCTCGATACCTGCGGGAGTGGAACTCGCGAAAAAAACGCTTAACCCAATCCTTGGCATAGAGGGGGGTCTTTCCGTCATAGGAACGACGGGGGTGCTGCGTCCGATGTCCGAGGAGGGATTCAAAAATTCTCTATTGCCGCAGATTGACGTGGCACTCGCCGCGGGGTATAAAACGCAGATTTTCGTGCCCGGCAAAATCGGCGAGAATATCGCGGTCGCCTGTGGGCTTCCGAAGGAGGCCGTCGTGCAGACGAGCAATTTCATCGGGTTCATGCTTGAGGCGGCGGCCGAGAGAAAGGTGGAGCGCGTGCTCCTGCTCGGACATATAGGCAAGCTCGCCAAGGTCGCGGGAGGCACATTTTACACGCACAACCGAATCGGCGACGGCAGGCTGGAGACAATGGCGGCCTATGCGGCGGCTGAGGGGCTGCCCGCCGACGGAGTGAGGCGCATACTCGGCGCGACGACGACCGAGGACGCGATGCCCGTGCTGGAGGAGCATCACCTGACGCGGGTATATGATATAATATCGAGGAGAGCGAGCGAGCGCAGCGAGCGATATGTTTTCGGCGCGATGAAGGTGGGCACGGTGCTCGCGACTCTGCGCGGCGAGATTCTCGGAATGGACGAGGCCGCGCGGGAAATAGGAAGTGATTTCCATTGGAATATAAAATAGACGGTGAGGCATCGGCTCATAAAATCATTGTCGCGGGCATAGGCCCCGGCAATCCGGATTATATGCTCCCCGCCGCGTTGAGCGCAATCCGCTCAGCCAAAGTGCTCGTCGGCGGCTCGCGCGTGCTCGCGGACTACGCCGGCGAGGGGCAAAGGACCATGACGATAAAGCGCGACATCGTGGCTGTGATGGATTTCATACGCGGCGAGCTAATGCATGATGACGTGGTCGTGATGGTGTCGGGCGACCCCGGGTATTTTTCGTTGCTTGACGCTTTGCGGCGTGATTTTTTGCCGGAAACAATAAGCGTTATACCGGGAATCAGCTCGATACAGTTCGCCTTCGCGAGGCTCGCTTTGCCTTGGCATGACGCGGAATTCCTGAGCTTTCATGGTCGCCGCCCCGAGGACGAGAGACTGAAATATTTTGAGGGGCGCAAAATCGGCATGCTGACTGACAGGAAATACACGTCGCGGACGATACCGGAGCTGCTGATGAATATGGGGTGGCCTGCCGAGTCGCGCCTTTTCATCGCGTCGCGGCTGTCGTATCCCGATGAAAAAATAGTGAGCACGACGCTCTCGGGCGCGGCGGATGTGCCCGAGACTTCCGAATGTGTATTGGTGGTGACAGGCTGATGGCGAATAATTATCTCGGCATCGACGACGCCGAGTTCATTCGCGGCGAGGTGCCGATGACGAAGCAGGAGATAAGGGTGCTCACGCTGGCGAAAGCGAGAATTGAAGAAAATGACATCGTTTGGGACATCGGCGCGGGCACTGGCTCGATTTCCGTGGAGGCGGCAAGGCAGGCCGATAAGGGCAAGGTGTGCGCGATAGAGCGCAATGATGATGGCGTTGCTCTCATACGACGCAACGCAGAGAAATTCGGTATAGAAAATATTGAGACAGTGTCGGGCGAGGCTCCTGACGCGCTGGAAAATCTGCCGGCCCCCGACGTCGTCATAATCGGCGGCAGCGGGAAGCGTCTTGAAACGATACTTGACTTGATTTCATCGAAGCTGAAAAAAGGCGGGCGCATAGTGCTGAACTGCATCACGGTGCAGACGCTCGCCTCGTGCCTCTCGTATATGCGCGAGCATAAAAAGAATTATGAGTATGAGGCGATACAGGTGCAGGTAAACAGGCTTCAGACGGTTGGCCCGTACGAGATGGCAAAGGCACTGAACCCGATTTACATAGTGACGTGTGTGAAGATAAGATAATAATAATCTTTAGGAGGAGCATATATGCAGGTATTCATCGTCGGCGCGGGCCCCGGGGATCCGGAGCTCATCACCGTGAAAGGGCAGCGGCTTCTGCGCGAGGCGGATGTCATCATCTACGCCGGCTCGCTCGTCAATCCCGATATTTTGAAATGGGCGAGGGAAGATGCCGAGATTTATAATTCGGCGTCAATGACTCTCCCGGAGGTCATTGATAAAATAACGGAGTCGGTCAATCAAAACAAGATGGTAGTGCGCCTCCACACGGGCGACCCCGCCATCTACGGCGCGATACAGGAGCAGATGGACGAGCTGAAGCGGCGCGACATTGAGTTTGAGGTCGTGCCCGGCGTGTCGTCTTTCCTCGCCACTGCGGCGGCACTGAAGCAGGAGTACACGCTTCCCGATATATCGCAGACAGTCATAATCACGCGCAACGAGGGGCGCACTCCCGTGCCTGACCGCGAGAGCCTCCGCAGTCTCGCTGCCCACCAATCGACGATGTGCATATTCCTCTCGGTCCATATGCTTGATGATGTGGTGCGCGAGCTGATAGCCGGAGGATACGCGCCGACGACGCCGATAGCCATAGTACACAAGGCATCATGGCCGGAGCAGAAAATCGTCAGGGCAACGCTGGAGACTATCGTCGAAAGGGTGAAGGGCGAGGACATCTCGCGCACGGCGATGATCGTCGTGAGCAACGTGCTCGACACGGACTATTCGCTCTCGCGCCTCTACGCGCCGGAGTTCAGCCATATGTTCCGCAAGGCGAGCGAATAAATGCGATGCGCTGTATTCGTCGCGTCGGAAAATGGCGTGCGCATTGCGTCGGATTTGCGCATTGGGCTCACGGGCGACGCTGTTGATATATTCGTAAAGAATGGGCGCGAGCTGCCGATCGACATGAGCGACGATGAGCGCGAGTCGGTCATTCGCTACGACAGACTTGGAGGCGCGGTATCCGAGTCGTTTGCTTGCTACGACGCTCTGATATTCGTCATGGCGCTTGGCATAGCGGTGCGCATGATCGCGCCGCATCTCAAAAGCAAGCTGACCGATCCCGCCGTCATCGCGGTCGATGAAGATGGGAGCCATGCGATAAGCGTGCTCTCGGGGCACGTCGGCGGGGCAAACGCGCTGACGATGAGGGTAGCCGATGTGCTGGAGTGCGAGCCAGTGATCACGACGGCGACGGATGTGAATGAGAAGATTGCTCCCGACTCCATCGCGCCGATGATGGGACTGCGGCCATCGCCGAAGCCGATGATTGAGGTAATAAACGGCGCCATGCTCGAGGGCAGGGACGTTGAGTGGTATATCGACAACCGCGTGAAGCGTTTTGATTTTTATTCCGAAAAGCTAGGCTTTTACGGCATTGACGCCAAGACGATTAACGCGGTGGATTATTTCATGATGGGCGCGCTTGATGAGCCTTCGGTGCTGATAACCGAGGACGAGAATTTCAGGCGCGACAATCTCCTTTCGCTCGTGCCGCGCCGCCTGATTGCGGGAATCGGTTGTCGGCAGGGAGTCCCAATGGAGCATATCCATGGGGTTTTAAGTGACGCGCTCGATGACATAGGGCAGGATCTCGACGCGGTGTCGCTGATCGCGAGCACGTCAGCGAAGAAAAATGAGCGGGGACTCTTGGAGCTTGCCAGACTGCTCGGGGTAGAGGCAAAATTTTTCGATAATGATATAATGCAGGAAAAGATAGACGAATATAAATTGAAGGAATCAGAATTTGTAAAAAAACAAATCGGCGTCGGAAATGTCTGCGAGGCGGCAGCTCTTTGTGCCGCGCCGAACGGCGGACGATGGGCGATGACAAAAACAAAATTTGAGAAAGTGACGGTGGCTCTGCTATGGGAAAAATAACGGTGATTGGCATTGGACCGGGCAGTCTCGACGAGATGACGCCGAGGGCGCGCGCGGCAATCGAGGCGGCTGATGTTATCGCGGGCTTCACGACATACATCAAGTTCATTGATGAACTCATAAAAGGCAGGGAGGTCATCGGGACGGGAATGATGCAGGAGGTAGACCGTTGCCGTCTCGCCGTGAAGTGCGCCGCCGAGGGCAAAAAAGCCGTCATGATTTCGAGCGGCGACGCGGGCATTTACGGCATGGCGGGGCTGGTGTATGAGATTGCCTTCGGCTACCCGCAGGAGACGCGCCCAGAGGTGGAGATTATTGCGGGAATATCGGCGGTAAATGCCGCTGCCGCAGTGCTGGGGGCACCTCTCATGCACGATTTCGTCGTCATCAGCCTTTCCGACAGGCTCACGCCGTGGGGGCTGATAAAGAAGCGGGCGGCTCTCGCGGCTCAAGGGGATTATGTCATCGCGCTTTACAATCCCAAGAGCAAGTCGCGTGTCAAGAACATAGACGAGATTCACGACATACTAATGCAGTATAAGTCGCCCGAGACGCCCGTCGGCATCGTGCGCAGCGCGTCGCGCTCCGATGAGCGGAAGATCATAACGAATCTGCGCGATTTCACAAATGAGGAAATTGATATGTTCTCGATTGTGATAATAGGGAACAGCAAGACTTTCGTGAGGGACGGCGTGATGGTGACGCCCAGAGGTTACAAGCTATGATATTCGTCGCGGCGGGCACGCAGGACGGGCGCGAGCTGGCAGGCGCGATACTGGGCGCGGGCTATGACGTGACGGCGTCGGTCGTCAGCAGCTACGGCAAGCAGCTTCTCGAGAAATACCCGCACATGAAAATAAATGACAAGCCTCTCGACAGGGATGGACTGGAGAGCTTTATGTCGTCGCATGATGTGACGCTGTTCGTCGATGCGAGCCACCCATACGCGGCGAATGTCTCGGCGAACGCCATGGAGGCGTGCCGCGCGCTCGGAGTGCGATACATACGATATGAGAGGCAGAGCGTGCCGATAAATTATAAAAATGTATATATGGTGGGGAGCTATGACGAGGCGGCGAAAAAAGCCGGAGAGCTTGGAAAAAATATATTCCTCACGACGGGCAGCCGCAACGTGAAAGCGTTCACGTCGTCGCCGTATCTAGCTGAGCATGTGATAACGGTGCGCGTTCTGCCGACGGCGGAAGTGATTGCCGAGATCACGGCTCTCGGGCTCACTCCGAAAAACATTGTCGCTATTCAGGGGCCATTCTCGGAGGAGCTGAATGTCGCGCTTTATCGCCAGTACAATGCCGACGTTATTGTCACGAAGAATTCGGGTGAAATCGGTGGCACCGACACGAAGCTCACGGCAGCGGAGAAGATGGGGTTGCCCGTGGTGATGATAGACCGCCCGCGCCTGAAATACGATAATATCGCGTACACATACGATGAAGTTTTAAATTTTATCCGATGCTAAAGGGCGATAAGCGCCCATAAGGCACTGGGTAAATTCGGCTAGATTCAGTGGGAGTATAAAACTCCCACTGAATAAGTCTCATTTTATAAAAATCACATACGAAATGAGGTAACGACAATGGACATTGATTTCATAAAGCAGCCCATGGCAATAGAGGAACGCAGCATGGAAATCATCGCGCCTCATCTCGCCGGACTCAATCTCAGCGAGGCGGAGACGAAGGTCTACTCGCGCATGATTCACGCGTCGGGAGATGTTGACTACGCGAAGGTCATACGTATTCATCCGAGGGCGATCGAGGCGGCGCAGGAGGCGCTGAAGCGAGGCGCAAATATCTACACCGACGTGGAGATGGTGCGCACCGGCATCCACAAGGCATCGTTCAATCGCTACGGCGGCAAAATAGAGTGCCGCGTGGCGGACCCGGCGATAGCGGAGCTGGCAAAGAAGGAGGGTATCACCCGCTCGATGGCGGCGATGCGCTCCTTCGGCAAAGAACTCGAAGGCTCGATAATCGCGATTGGCAATGCGCCGACGGCTCTTTTTGAGGTGCTGAGGCTTGCAAATGAGGAAAATATTCTGCCCGCTGTTATCATAGGCATACCGGTTGGATTTGTCGGCGCGGCTGACTCTAAGGCGGAGCTTGCGAAGAATGACAAGGTGCCATATATCACGGTGGAGGGCACGAAGGGCGGCAGCCCGATAGCGGCCTCGGCGGTCAACGCTATAATGTACCTTTTGGATAACAGAAGGGACTAATGAACCGGCACGATGATTTTTGATTGAAGATTAATATGAGGTGGAATAAATGGAGAAAAAAATTCCTCGTGTCGTGATTGCGGCGACGCAGAGCGGAGCGGGCAAGACGACCATAGTGACGGGGCTTCTCGCCGCGCTGCGAGAGAAGGGTCTAAATGTGCAGTCGTATAAGATCGGCCCCGATTACATCGACCCAGGCTATCATTGCATCGCTAGTGGCAAGCCCGGGCATAATCTTGACACCTGGCTCGTGCCAAAAGAGAAAATCACAAGGCTTTTCGCTGAGACGGTTGACGATGCTGATATAGCCGTCATCGAGGGCGTCATGGGACTATATGACGGCGGCAAAAACGGCATCAGCTCGACTGCGGAGATTGCAAAGCTGCTTGATGCGCCCGTGCTGCTCGTCATCAATGCGAAATCAATGGGCGAATCCGCGGCGGCGATTGCGCTCGGATTCAAGCAGTATGACCCGGCGGTCAAGATTGCGGGAGTCATCGTGAATCGTCTCGGCTCACCCTCGCACAAGGAGATGATCGTTGAGGCAATGGAGCGGCTCGGCATAGACACGTACGGCTCGATAATGCGGAACGAGGCCATGCACATGCCGGAGCGCCATCTCGGTCTGCTGCCTGTCGAGGAGAACATGGGTGACAGGGATGCCGTCTCGGAGATGGGCAAAGCCATAGCGCGCGATGTGGATGTTGACAGGGTGTGCGAGCTGGCAAGGTCGGCAGCCCCGCTTTCGGTCGACGACGAAAGCATGGCTGCTGTGCCGAAACGAGTAAAGATTGGCGTGGCACGCGACGAGGCGTTTTCATTCTATTACCCGGAGAGTCTTTCAGTGCTTGAAAAATATGGCGCGGAGATTGTGACTTTCAGTCCGCTCCATGATTGGGGGCTTCCCGATGCGGACGCGCTGATTTTCGGCGGCGGATTCCCCGAGATGTTTGCGGAAAGATTGTACATCAATAATATCATGGTTGACGCCATAAAAGAAGCGGCGGCAAGCGGGATGCCGATATACGCGGAGTGTGGCGGGTTCATGTATCTCATGCGGGAGCTCATCGACTTCAAGGGAAAATCATTCCCGATGCTCGGCATCGTTCCGGGCAAAGTGCAGATGAATGGGAATCTTCAGACTGTAGGCTACGTCGAGGCCACCATGATGAGAGATACCATCCTTGGCAAAAAGGGGACCGTGCTTCGCGGGCACGAGTTTCATTTTTCGTCGGAGTGCGACCCGAACCCCGGCGACGACTATCCGAGGGCATTTTCTTTCAAGAAGATGCGAAAGAAAGAGCCGTATCTGGCCGGCTACGCGAATGGGAATATCCTCGGCTCATACCTGCACCTGCATTTCGCCGGCGCAGAGGAAGCGGCGAGATGTCTCGTCGATGCGGCGGAACAATATAAAAATAGGAAGCAATAATTTGAAGTAATTGTTTATTGATGTTTTTGACTTATCGTAACGAGGTGATAAATTGGGAAAAATCGTGCTTGTCACGGGCGGTTCCAGGAGCGGAAAAAGCGAGTTCGCCGAGCGGTACGCGGCAAAATGCGGCAAAAATGTCGGCTACATCGCGACCGCTGAAGTATACGACAGCGAGATGGCTTTTCGTGTGAAGCTGCATCGTGAAAGAAGGCCGCATGATTGGCAGACATTTGAGGCTCCGTATGACGCGCATGAGACGATAGCCGAGGCGGGCAGGTCATCGTGCGATACGATTCTTTTCGATTGCCTCACGATTTATGTCAGCAATATCCTTTGCTCGATGGAGTCAATCAGCGATTCCGCCGAAAACTACAGGACAATGCGTGAGCAGATTGACGCGCTCATTGCGGCGTCGAGGGATTTCGACGGCACTGTAATTTTTGTGACGAATGAGGTCGGCAGCGGCATCGTGCCGGAAAATCATTTGGCGCGTGAGTACCGCGACATCGCCGGCCTCGTAAATCAATGGGTGGGGGCGGCATCGGACGAGGTGTATCTCGTGACGTGCGGCATAGCGGTCAATATAAAAAATCTTGCGGCGAATTTGGAGGATTAGTCATGGCAAAATTTCTCATGATGCAGGGCACGAGCTCTCATGTCGGCAAAAGCATACTCGTGACCGCGATGTGCAGGATTTTTTATCAGGACGGCTTTCATGTCGTGCCATTCAAGGCGCAGAACATGGCGCTCAATTCGTATGTGACGAGCGACGGCAAGGAAATGGGACGCGCGCAGGTAGCGCAGGCGGAGGCGGCGGGCCTTTTGCCGATGGTGGACATGAATCCGGTGCTGCTGAAGCCTACCGGCAATCAGTCGTCGCAGATCGTGCTGATGGGTCACCCAATCGGCAATATGTCGGCGAAGGACTATCACAAGGGATACTCGGTTAAGCTCTTTGGGGAGGTCAAGGCCGCGCTTGAGCGGCTGAAAAAAGAATACGATGTCATTGTCATTGAGGGTGCGGGCAGCCCGGCCGAGGTCAACCTCCATGACAATGATATTGTAAATATGCGAGTCGCGCGTCATCTCAATGCGCCCGTGTTGCTCATCGCGGATATCGACAGGGGCGGTGCGCTTGCATCGCTTGTCGGCACGCTGGAGCTTTTGACCGAGGAGGAGCTCGCCCTTGTCAAGGGGCTTATAATCAATAAATTCCGTGGCGATGTGTCGCTGCTCACGCCCGCTGTGAAGTTCTTGGAGGAAAAGACGGGGAAGCCCGTGCTCGGGATTATTCCGCATATAGAGCACATGGGCATAGACGACGAGGATTCGGTATCGCTTGAGGACAAGGCTGAAAAGCCAAAATATAATGACGTGACGATAGCCGTGATTCGCACGCCGAAGATTTCAAATTTTACTGATTTTGATTGCCTCGCGGGGGAGGATGATGTCGCGCTTTACTATGTGACGGACATTCATACTCTCGGCGAGCCGGATCTGATAATGCTGCCGGGCAGCAAGAACACGACCGATGACATGATATATCTGCGCGAGTCGGGGCTGGCTGACGCGATAAAGGAAAAGGTATCGCGCGGGACTCCGCTCATCGGGATATGCGGCGGCTATCAGATGCTCGGCGAGGCTGTGCGCGACCCTCATCACGTGGAAACGGAAAGAGACGGCACCGAGGGACTTGGGCTTCTTGGCATGGTCACGACATTCGGCGAGGAAAAGCTCACCTCGCAGGTCAAGGCTGACTGCCATGAGTGGCGATTCCTTGGCAAATCAATATCGGCGGAAGGGCTTCGAGGCTATGAGATACACATGGGCGAGACTTCCTTCACGCGTGACGGTGACAGCCACCCTCTGCGCGTCACGGAGCGAGCGGGCGAGCCGTGCGACATAGTTGAGGGCACGGGCAGAGCCGATGGGCTTGTATTCGGCACATATATCCATGGCATATTTGACCATGATGAGTTCCGTCGAGCTGTGCTGAATGCCATCCGCGAGAAAAAAGGACTCTCGCCCAAGAAGAACACGCGCAATGTCCGCGCCGAGAAGGAGAAGAGCTACGACGCGCTCGCCGATGTGGTGAGGAGTCACCTCGACATGAAGAAAGTGCGTGAGATTATGGGACTCAATGAAAAATGACGGCTATTGACACGGCAATGACTGCGGCGCTCGCCTTCGCGATAGATTGCCTCATAGGCGACCCGCGCAGCAATCTTCATCCCGTCGTGATAATTGGCAAGCTGATTTCGCTCGCTGAAAAAGCGCTTTATAATGAGCATGATTCTGATAAAAGAAAATTTTTCAACGGGCTTGTGCTGATGTTGTTCGTGCTGTCCGTCTGCTGGCTGGCGGCAATGGCGGCAGTGGAGCTTTTGAGTATGGCGCAGAATCGCTATCTGCTTATCGCGGGCGAGGCTTTATTTTTGAAGTTCATGATTTCCCCTCGAAGTCTGGCGGAGGCGGGGAGAGAGATACGCGACTATCTCATCTCGGGCGATCTGGGAAAAGCCAGATTCAAGGTCGGCTGGATTGTGGGGCGCGACACGGATAATCTCTCCGTCGGCGACGTGACGAGGGCGACTGTCGAGACAATATCGGAAAATACCGTCGACGGGATCATATCGCCCCTGTTTTTTTTCTTTGTCGGCGGGCTGCCTCTCGCTGTGGCATATCGCGCGGCGAACACGATGGACTCGATGATAGGATATAAAAATGACAAGTATATGTTTTTTGGCAGGGCAGCGGCGCGAGCCGACGACGCATGGAATTATTTGCCCGCTCGGCTGACCGGGGTGATGCTCGTCATGGCTGCCGCGGCACTTGGGCACGATTTCAAAAGCGCGTGGCGCATAATGAGGCGCGATGCAGGGAAACACCCCAGCCCCAACGGCGGCTACACCGAGTCGACGGTGGCGGGGGCGCTGGGAATCCGATTGGGCGGTCTCAATTATTATTTCGGCAAGCCGTCATTTCGGACGTACATGGGTGACCCGGTGAAAGAGCTTGCTCCCATCCATATAACTCAGTCGATACGGCTCATGTATGCGGTGACAGTGATGTTTCTTGCTGCGGCGTCGGTCGTGAGGTTTTATATTTAAATCAGAGGTCGTTTTTTATATGCGCTCATTTTTCATAGGGCTTCAGTTCCTCACGCGGATCAGCATCGTGAGGCAGGATAATTGGACGACGGAGGACTTCGGCAACAGCGTTAAATTTTTTCCGCTGGTTGGCGCGGTGCTTGGCGCGATTTATGCGGCTTTCGTCTATTTTTTTCTCATTTTTTTGCCCGCGCATGGCGTAGTGGTGCCGCGCCACTTCCTCACGGCGTTCATGCTCGTGATGCCTCCGCTCCTGACGGGCGGGCTTTTCTGCGACGGGTTCATGGACACGATGGACGGCGTATTCTCGGGAAGAGAGCGAGAGAAAATGCTTGAGATAATGAAGGACAGCCGCGTAGGCTCAAACGCCGTTTTTTCTTTTGTGGCGCTCATGATATTTGAGTACGGGATATTGCTCGACATGGATTGCCGGGTGATGATCGGGGCGTTTTTTGTGCGTCCCGTTATCGCGATGATGATGATGGTGATTGGCATATCCTGCTTCCCATATGCGAGGAAAGAGGGGCTAGGCAAATTCTTTGCCGACTTTGCCAATCGGGGGACGCTCGCAATCGCCGCAATCACGACGCTGATATTTGTCCTGCCGTGGGGGAGGCTCGCTTGGCTCGCATTGATCGTGAGCCTTGCTTTCACGATGTTTTTCGCTCACTATGTGACAAAAAAACTCGGCGGCCTCACCGGCGACGTCTACGGGGCAATCAATACTTTAAGTGAGGGACTTGTGCTGCTGACGTTTTTATTTGGCAGCGCATTTGGAATATGAAGGACGAAATGATATGACTGTGAATAATCGTTTTCAGCATGGCGGCGACGTATATGGAGCCGCGCCCGAGGGCGGGTGGCGGGATTTCTCGGCGAACATCAATCCGCTGGGGCTTTCATCGAGAGTCAGAGAGGCGATTGCCTCGCACTTGGACGACGTGATACATTATCCCGACCCGGCTGGGGCCGCGCTCAAGTCCGCCGTCGCGTCGCATTATGAAGTGCCACAGAAAATGATAACACTCGGCAATGGCGCAGCCGAGCTTTTTTACGTGCTGTTCCACATGGCGGCGCTCAAAAGCGTGATGATACCCATGCCGTCATTCTCGGAGTATGAGCGGGCTGCGCTCGCGGCCGGCATGAAGATTGACACCTTCGCCATGAGCGCGGACAATGATTTCGAGCCGGATATTGATGGGCTCATAAAAGCATTATCACGGGACAAGGTCAGCGCGATTATCCTCGGCAACCCGAATAACCCGACAGGGAATCTCATCGCGAAAGATGATATAGAGAAAATCGTCATCTCGTCGCGAGAAAATAATTCGCTCGTCATTGTTGACGAGTCCTTCATTGATTTTCGGGGCGATTCTGAAAAATATTCCGTGGGCGGCTTGGTTGAGAAATATGATAATCTCGTGGTCATTCATTCGCTTACTAAATTTTATGCAATGCCCGGGCTGCGTCTCGGATTTGCCATAGCGCCTGTTGGCATCGCGCAGGCCATGGAGCGGGGAAAGGATCCGTGGAATGTCAATCTCCTCGCTCATCATGCGGGGATAGCCGCGCTCGCTGACGCGCCGTATCAGGAGGCGACCCGGCTTTTTGTGTCGGAGGAGAAGGACGCTCTCGCCGAGAGGCTTCGCGCGCTGGGGGGGATGACGGTTTACCCGCCGACTGTGAATTTTATTCTTGTCAAGCTTGACAGAAAAAAGTGGGGCACGTCAATCGAGCTGAAGGAAAAAATGAGGGAGCGCGGCTTTCTGATTCGTGACTGCTCGAACTATATCGGGCTGAGCGATTCCTTTATTCGCGTGGCTGTGAAGAGCCGCGCGGAAAATGATGAGCTGGTCGAGGCTCTTAGCGCGGCGGGGGGCATGTGAAATGGTGAGGCTCATACTGGTGAGGCACGGCAAAACCGAGTGGAACGCGCTCGGAAAATATCAGGGGCAATCGGATATCGAGCTCTCGGAGGAGGGCATGATGCAGGCGGAAAAACTCGCCGCGCATTTCCCCGTGAGCCGTCTCGATGCGATATATGCGAGCGACCTAAGACGCGCATACATGACGGCGGAGCGAGTCGGAGAGCGGATGAACGTCGAGCCGCAAAAGGAGCCGTCGTTTCGCGAGCTGGACTTCGGCGAATGGGAAGGTTGCACATATAAAGAAATAATTGAGCGGTGGCCGGAGGAGGGAGAGAAATTTTTCGGCGCGCCGGAAAAGCTCGCGATACCAAACGGCGAGACATTCCAAATGCTTCAGAACAGGGCGATGACACGACTCAATGAGATAGTGACGATGAGCGAGGTCGAGCGTCACGGGACGATAGCCGTGTTCGCGCACGGAGCGATAATAAAGACGATGCTCTGCACGCTGATGCACATCCCGCTCCACTACGTCTGGATGCTCCAGCAGAGCAACACGGCGGTGAACATAATAAATTTTGACGCCGGATATGTGGGCATAGAGCAGCTGAACAACACGGAGCATCTGAGAATATGAGAGAAGACATTAGTCTGAGTGATATTTTTTGAAAAAATATTTTCAAACGCCTTTAAACTTTAGTATCTCGTCATTCTTTTTTCATTTCCCGTTAGTATTATATATGCAGAAATAAATAACGATATATTATTCTTATGAAAATGATCAGCGTATTTTCGCCCTGTCTTTTCACCTCTCCTGAGGCTCGGGCGATTATATATACCGTTTCATTTTCATTCTCTATCTCCCTTTGAGCCCTGTCCGGCCTCCCCTAAATAAATCCGGACGGGGCTCTTTAATTTTAATTTTTTTAGTTCAGATGAAACGCTTCAGGATTTGACAAGTATATCATGCAGCCTCGGTGAAGATTAAAAAAATCTTGGCAGAGAGCGGTATGAGCGTGCTGCGTGAAAATGTTGGACGACGCTGGCCAATTTTTCTTTTAAATTTGTTTCTAAAAAAATTATTTTTGTGTATAATAAATAAAAAAAGGTTCTAAGTCTCATTTTATGAAGAGCCAAAGAAATAATTCCTTGGAGGCTATTTCGATGGATAATGACAATCAAAATGCCTACAGGTTTGTCATAGTCACTGGGATGTCGGGCGGGGGCAAGACACAGGCTTGCCGTCATCTCGAGGATCTCGGCTTTTTCTGCATTGACAATTTGCCGCCTGTATTCATACCGAAATTCGCTGAGCTTTGCGCTCACTCGGCGGGGCATATCTCAAAAGTGGTGCTCGTCGTCGATACCCGCAGCCGCGAGTTCTTCGACACGTTCATCCATGTGCTGGAGGAGATGGACGCGACCGAGCAGAAGTATGAGCTGCTTTTCATGGACGCTTCTGATGCCGCTATCATACGCCGCTACAAGGAGACGCGCCGCCGCCATCCGATGGCTCCGTCGTCGCGCATCTCCGACGGCGTGAAACGCGAGCGCGAGAGGCTTGCCCCCGTGCGCGAGCGCGCGACGTATATAATAGACACGTCGGATTTGAAAAAGGTCGAGCTGAAGAATAAAATAATTCGTCTCTTTGGCAATCCGGACGGCTTCACGATAGGCATAAATGTCGTTTCTTTCGGGTTCAAGTTCGGGAGGCCTATGGATGCCGACATGGTGATGGACGTGAGGTTTCTGCCCAATCCTTTTTATGTGGACTCGCTCAAGAAGAAGAGCGGCACGGTGCCGGAGGTCGCCGAGTACATAGCCAAGTCGCCGGTGACTCAGGAGTTCGAGGAGAAGCTGGATGACCTGATTACTTTCCTCATACCGCAGTATGTCAAGGAGGGCAAGACGCAGCTCGTCATAGCGATCGGCTGCACGGGAGGAATGCATCGCTCGGTTTTCATCGCGAAGCATCTTTTTGATATGCTCGGCGCGCGCGGCTATCAGGCAACGCTGGAGCACAGGGACTTGATGAAAAATGACGTGCAGGAGCACCTGAAGGAAAGCAAGCTGGGATAGCAAGAGGGGAACGAGTCTGCCCTTTGCGAGGCTGAATTTGTTCCGCTCGTTCTTGTTTGCTTTTTTATCCGATGCTAACGGGCGCTAAATCTCCCGCTTCTTAAGCGAGAGATAAGCGTCCATAAGGCAATGGGTAAATTCGACTAGATTCAGTTATTGGAGCCTCTTATGAGCAAAGCGAATTAGAGGCTCCTGTATGCATGGGGACGCGAAAGCGTCCATCGTAGGGCGTTTAAAACTCCCACTGAATAAGTCTCATTTTATTTTCTTGACAACATATATAATGCTCGCTATAATATTCGCGTTAGTCATAAATGGCGATGAATCAATTTATTTTTATAAGTGGAATATTTAAGGAGGTGTTTTTGATGGCAGCGCCAAAGAGGAAAACATCGAAGTCGCGCCGCGACAAGCGCCGCGCAAATTGGAAACTGACCGTGCCGGGCTATGTCCTTTGCCCGCAGTGCCATGAGCCGAAGCTCCCGCATCATGTCTGCATGGAGTGCGGCTACTATAATGGCAGGGAAGTAATCGCGCAAGGTGAATAAGAATTTATTGAAAAGAGCGGGATGAAAGGTCTCG
Source organism: Schwartzia sp. (in: firmicutes) (assembly GCA_017458745.1). Classification (GTDB taxonomy): domain Bacteria; phylum Bacillota; class Negativicutes; order Selenomonadales; family Selenomonadaceae; genus RUG024. The sequence continues at coordinate 26,270 of JAFTAB010000094.1, forward strand.
CTCTTTTTTGCTTGCAATTTTTATTTAAATTCTTTATAATGACTTACTATGGTTTTTTCTTATACTTATTACCGACACGATGAGCTAGGGAACGATGAATAATTCGGCGTTTCCCAAAGAAGGAGTTAATGGATGAAGATCGCTGTTGACGCGATGGGCGGTGATTATGCGCCGGAGCAGATTGTTTTCGGCTGCGTGAGGGCTGCTCGTGATTTTGATTGCGAGATTGTGCTCGTGGGTGATGAGCAGAGGATAAAAGGGCTGCTCGCGCGGGAGAAGGATATCGACAAACTGAAGATTTCTGTTTATCATGCGTCCGAGGTCATAGGCATGGACGAGCATCCCGCTGACGCGGTGAGGCAAAAGAAAGACTCGTCCGTGGTCGTCGCCACGCGGCTGGTCAAGGAGGGCAAGTGCGACGCGGTCTTCTCGGCGGGCTCGACGGGAGCGGCCGTCGCGGCGGCGCAGCTCATCCTGAAGAGAATAAAAGGGATAAAGCGGCCGACTATCGCGACGCCGATGCCGACGCCAAAGGGCGTGACGCTCCTGATGGACTCGGGGGCGAATGTGGATTCAAAGCCGCTCCACCTATTGCAGGGGGCCCTGATGGGCTCGATTTATTCCGAGCTTGTGTTTGGCAAGAAAGAGCCTCGGGTAGGGCTGCTGAATATAGGCGAGGAGGAGACGAAGGGCGATGAGCTCGCCCGCACTACGTATCCGCTGATGAAGTCGATGACGACGATAAAGTTCGCGGGCAATGCCGAGGGGCGCGACATACCGAAGGGCAATTTCGATGTCGTGGTCTGCGACGGCTTTGTCGGAAACGCGATTTTGAAGTTCGGCGAGGGGCTCGCGAAGATGCTCTACAGGCTCGTCAAGGACGGCGTGAAAGAGGCGGGCATTCTGGCAAAGATAGGGGCGTTCCTCTTGATGCCGACGCTGAAGGAAATCGGGAAGCGAGTCGATGTGACGGAGTACGGCGGCGCGCCTCTGCTCGGGGTGAACGGCTGCTGCATCATAGGCCATGGCTCGTCGAACTCGAAATCGGTGAGGAGCGCGATACGCGTCGCGAACGAGTTCGCAAAGAGCAAAGTGCTGGAGCGGATAAAGGACGCGGTTGTCAAGGAAGAGACCCTTTTGGATCTTGAGGATATGTGATACAGATTTGTTTTTTCTTGCCTTATGGCGTAAAATGGGTATAATGGATATTAAATTGATTTATATAAATACCAAAAAGGCACAAGATTTATACCATTGAGAAATGAGGATCGCTATGTTTGAAGAAAATCTAATTTGCAAGATGCTAAAAATTAAATACCCGATTTTTCAGGGCGGCATGGCGTGGCTCGGCACGGCCGAGCTGGCGTCCGCTGTCTCGAATGCGGGAGGTCTCGGCATCATAGGCGCAGGCCATATGCCCCCTGATGTGCTCCGCGCGGAGATTCAGAAGACTAAGGCGAAGACCGACAAGCCTTTTGGCGTAAACATAATGCTGATGTCTCCTTTCGTCAAGGAGGTCATGCAGGTCGTGGTCGAGGAGCGCGTGCCTGTAGTGACCACCGGGGCCGGCAATCCCGGCGAGTATATCCCATCTCTCAAGGAGATTGGCACGAAGGTCATACCGGTGGTCGCGTCTGTCGCGCTCGCAAGGCGTCTCGTGCGCACGGGTGTCGATGCGGTCATCGCGGAGGGCATGGAATCCGGCGGGCACATAGGCGAGCTGACGACGATGCCTTTGGTGCCGCAGGTCGTTGACGCGGTCGATGTCCCTGTCATAGCGGCGGGCGGCATAGGCGACGCGCGTGGGTTCGTCGCGGCTTTCGCTCTCGGCGCGAGCGCGGTGCAGATGGGCTCGCGTTTCGTGCTGTCCAAGGAATGTATAGCGCATGAGAATTACAAGAATCTTGTGCTGAAGGCTCGTGACCGCTCGACGGTCATCACGGGACGCGCGACGGGGCATCCTGCCCGCGTGCTTCAGAACAAGCTGTCGCGCCATTATCTTGACCGCGAGAGCCATGGCGCGTCGATTGACGAGCTGGAGAAGCTCGGCCTGGGGACGCTGCGCTTGGCGGCTCGTGAGGGCGACGTGGAGAACGGCTCCGTTATGATCGGCCAAATCTCAGGTATGCTCTCGGACATTGAGTCGGTTGATGAGATTATTCAGGGCATTGTCAGCAAGGTCGGGCCGACTATTGAGTCAATAAATAACAATTTGAAATAAAAAGGGGGCATCGTCATGGGGGCATCAAAAATCGCTTTCATTTTCCCGGGGCAGGGCGCACAGTTCGTCGGCATGGGAAAAGAATTTTACGACAAATATGATGTGGCGAGGCGCCTTTTCCGCGAAGCTGACGAGGCTTTGGGCTACTCCATCAGCGATATGTGCTTCGAGGGGCCCGACGATAAACTGGTGCTGACGGCGAACACGCAGCCGGCCATTCTCACTGTGAGCGTGATTGCGGCTGAGGTGCTGCGCGAGACTGGGATAGAGCCGGAGATTGCGGGAGGCCATAGCCTCGGCGAATACTCTGCGCTGGTTGAGGCCGGGGCTATTGATTTCGCGGATGCGGTGATGCTCGTGCACAAGCGCGGCTCATTCATGCAGGATGCCGTGCCCGTGGGAGAAGGGGCGATGGCGGCGGTGCTCGGCCTTGAGCGCAGCCAGATTGTTGAGATTTGCGAGTCTGCATCTAAGAAATCGAAAAATAATCGCTTGCTTGTGGAGGCGGTTAATTTTAATTGCCCGGGGCAGACGGTCATAGCGGGCACTACGGAGGGCGTGAAGCTGGCCGTGGACGCGCTGTCCGCCGCGGGAGCGAAAAAAGCCGTGATGCTTCCGGTGAGCGCGCCGTTCCACAGCGCATTGATGGCTCCCGCGGCTGAAAGGCTCGCGGCGGAGATGGAGAAAATCACCATCCGTGACGCCAGGATTCCTGTTGCCGCGAATTATACCGGCGAGCTGGAGCAGGATGCCGCGACTATAAAGAGCAATCTTATCTCCCAGGCGGATCATGCCGTGAAGTGGGAGGACTGCGTTGCGGCAATGGCTCATGGCGGGGCAACCCATTTCGTCGAGGCGGGGCCGGGCAAGACATTGACGGGATTCAACAGGCGCATTGACCGCTCGCTGATTAATATGAATGTTTCGGATATAGCGACGCTTCAAAAAACACTTGACACATTGAAAGGGGTTAGTTAATATGCTCCTAGAAGGAAAATGCGCGCTAGTCACCGGAGCCTCACGCGGGATAGGCAGAGCCATAGCGCTCGCGCTTGCGAGGGAGGGCGCGAAGGTCGCCATAAATTACGCCGGCAGCACTGAAAAGGCGGAGGCAGTCAAAAAGGAAATAGAGGCTGCGGGCGGCTCGGCTATCCTGGCTCAGGCGGATGTCTCCGACGGGGAAATGGTTCAGGCGATGGTGAAGAGCGTCTATGAGACGTTCGGCGCGATTGACATACTCGTGAATAATGCCGGCATTACCCGCGACGGCGTTTTGATGCGCATGAAGGAAGAGGATTTCGATGCGGTCATAAACACTAATCTGAAGGGCGTTTTCCATATCACGAAGGCCGTATCGCGGTTCATGATGAAAAAGCGCTATGGGCGCATCATAAATATGGCCTCGGTCGTGGGAATTACCGGCAACGCGGGGCAGACCAACTACTCGGCGGCAAAGGCGGGCATCATAGGCTTCTCGAAGTCGTGCGCCAAGGAACTCGCGTCGCGCGGCATCACCTGCAACATGGTCGCGCCGGGATTCATAGATACAGACATGACAGCCGTGCTCGGCGATGAGCTCAAGGCGGAGATGATAAAGGCAATACCGCTTGCCAGAATCGGCACGCCCGAGGATGTCGCAAAGGCCGTTCTGTTCCTCGCGTCCGACGAGGCATCATATATCACGGGACAGGTCATAAATGTTGATGGTGGAATGGTAATGTGATTGCTGTTTTAGGGGCGGCAGTTGCATTATTGGGAATTGAAAAGAATAAGTTGCGCAAGCGGTGCAGAATAAATTTTGCCCGGCAAGTCAGCGGAAGCGCGCTCGCGGTCTAGTTGCGGCACGCTTTCGGCGCAGCGCACGGGATTTTAGGAATCGGGTTGTGCAAGTTATTTATTGACAATTCCTTATATAAAATTTGACATAAAGGTTTGAAATTGTTTAGAATGTCAAAGCGAATTTCTTTGGAGGGAGGTGAACTGAATGTCTGATACTTTTGCAAAAGTTCGTGACATCGTGGTTGAGCAGCTTGGCGTTGAGGCCGATGAGGTAACGATTGATTCTACGTTTATTGATGATCTGGGAGCCGATTCACTTGATATTGTTGAGCTCATCATGGCTTTCGAGGAAGAGTTTGGCATCGAGATACCTGATGAGGCAGCAGAGAAGATTAAGACAGTTCAGGATGTTGTGACTTACATTGACCAGAACCAGAGCAAATAATTTTTGGTCGCTATGTTTTGCCGCGAAGCTCTTTTAGGGCTTCGCGGCTGCCGGAAACACTGATTATCTCATGGTCGCCTTGACGGAGTTTTTTCGCATGGCTGCGTTAATGCTCGCGCATAGAAACTCTATGCTTCTTCGCATTGCCTTGCCGCGCGGTAAATATCTCGTCAATTCTTCCATCCAATTAATCAGTGTTTCCTTACTTTGAAGATTATCGGCTTTTCGCCGTTCATATATTTCCGAATGGAGGAATAGGCTTGAATCTCCCGGAACTAAGGATAGGAAAGAAAACAGCAAAAGTGCCTATAGTGCAGGGCGGCATGGCGATAAGGCTCTCGACGGCGAGGCTCGCGTCCGCTGTCGCGAACGAGGGCGGCATCGGCCTCATAGCGGCATCGGGAATGACAAATGACGAGCTGCGCTATGAGATACGCTTGGCTCGCTCGCTTTCCCCTAATGGCGTTATAGGAATAAACATAATGGTCGCGGCGAGGAAATTCGCCGAGATAGTAAAGACAGCGATAGACGAGGGAATAGATCTCGTGGTGGCGGGCGCGGGATTCTCGCGCGACATGTTCGGCCTCGGCAAGGAGTCGGGGACTCCGATCGTGCCTATCGTCTCCTCGGTGAAGCTAGCAAAGATTTCGGAGAAGCTTGGCGCAACGGCTATCGTCGTGGAGGGCAAGGAAGCGGGAGGCCATCTTGGCACAACCACATCTGTCCGTGACCTCATACCCGACATACGCGCAGCCGTGAAGATTCCTGTCATTGCCGCAGGCGGCGTGCTGCACGGCCAGGACATCATCGACATACTCAGAATGGGCGCAAACGGAGTGCAGATGGGTTCGCGTTTCGCGTCGAGCAAAGAGGCAAACAGTGCCCCCATGCTCAAGGAATATTATCTGAAGTCGAAGCCTGAGGACATTGTGGTTATCCATAGCCCCGTTGGACTGCCCGGCCGCGCGGTCAGGAATCCTTTCGCCGAGAGGATAATGGCGGGGCCTGTGCCGCCGACTGTCTGCGATAACTGCCTTAAGGCTTGCAAGCATAATTTTTGCATTATCCGCTCGCTTATCAGAGCGCAGCAGGGCGATGTGGACACAGGGCTGGTATTCACCGGCGAGTACATATCGCATATAAAAAAGATTTTATCGGTAAAAGAGATATTCAAGTATCTGCTTGATGAAGTTGCGGCAGTAAAATGAAGGCAAGGAAACAGCGAGCAAGCCAAATTCGAGGGAATGAGCCGAATGGCTTATCAGCGTTTCCTTACGCGACCGCCCCGCTGCCATGCAAAATCTGACGGCAGGGCGGAACGACTGAATTGAGGTGTCATTATTGAAAAATCGTGTTGTGATTACAGGGATTGGAGTCGTGTCGCCAATCGGAATAGGAAAAGATAATTTTTGGAATGCTCTCGTCGAGGGCAAGAACGGCATCGACAGGATAACGCGCTTTGACCCGACGAATTACGCCTGCAAGATAGCGGGCGAGGTGCAGGACTTCAACCCGACTGACTTCATAGACAAGAAAGAGACAAAGCGCATGGATCGCTATGCCCAGTTTTCGCTGGCGGCGTCAAAGCTGGCAATAGAGGACGCGGGGCTCGACCTCGCAAAGGAGAATCCTGATCGCATCGGCACTTATATCGGCGCGGGCATTGGCGGCATCGAGACCATGCACTCGCAGTATGAGAAACTTTTCGCAAAGGGCCCGCATTTTATCAGTCCATTTTTCATACCGATGATGATAGCGAACATGGCGGCGGCTCATGTGTCGATTGCGTTCGGGCTGCATGGCCCGTCGAGTTGCAATGTGACGGCGTGCGCGACCGGCTCCAACTGCATCGGCGACGCGATGCGCCTGCTTCAGGGTGGCTACGCCGACGTGATGCTGGCGGGCGGCTCGGAGTCGTCCATTTCCGAGGCGGCGGTCGCGGGATTCACGCAGATGAAGGCGCTCTGCGTGGATCACAATGACGATCCGGCTCATGCGTCGCGTCCTTTCGCGAAGGGAAGGAGCGGCTTCATTATGGGCGAGGGATCGGGCATCGTCATTCTGGAGACTTTGGAGCACGCCGAGAAGCGCGGCGCCCACGTCTACGCGGAGCTGGCCGGCTACGGCTCAAATGCCGACGCGTATCACATCACGAGCCCTGCGCCTCACGGCGAGTATCAGGCAAAGTGCATGCAGCTCGCCATTGCTGATGCGGGGCTGACGCCTGACGATATCGACTATGTCAACGCGCATGGCACGTCGACGCAGATGAATGACCTCGGCGAGACGGAGGCATGCAAGACGGTGTTCGGCGCGAGGGCGAAGGACGTGCCCGTGAGCTCGATAAAGTCGATGACTGGGCATCTGCTCGGAGCCGCCGGAGGAGCGGAGTGCATCGCGACGACGCTGGCGGTGGTGAATGACATCCTGCCGCCGACTATAAACTATGATGAGCCTGATTTGGAGGAAGGGCTCGACCTCGACTATGTGCCTAATAAGTCAAGGGCGCACAAATTGAGGGCGGCCATCTCGAATAACTTCGGGTTCGGTGGACACAACGCTTGCCTCGTAGTAAAGAAATTCACGAAATGAGGCAGGCAGCATGAGTTATACCTTATCTGCGGCGCGGACGAAAATGCTTGATGAGCTTTCATCGCGCCTTGGCATTTCATTCAGAAATCTCTCGTTGCTCGATCAGGCACTCACGCATACCTCGTATGCGAATGAGTCGCTTCATCGCAAGGTCACGCACAACGAGCGGCTTGAGTTTCTGGGTGATGCGGTGCTGGAGCTTGCAACGAGCACGTACTTGTTCCTGCATTTTCCTGAGCTTCCCGAGGGCGACCTTACGAAGGCACGCGCGTCAGTCGTGTGCGAGGCCGCGCTTCATCGTCGGGCGGCTGAGGTGAATCTAGGCGAGTACCTGCTATTGGGGCATGGCGAGAAAATGACCGGCGGTGATAAGCGTCCGTCGATACTCGCTGACGCTTTTGAGGCTGTCATTGGTGCCATCTATCTCGATCAGGGATGGATGAAGGCCTCGGAGTATGTGCTCAATCAGCTCGGAGAGGAGCTGAAGGAGGTAGAGCACGGCGAGACGATAAAGGACTACAAGACGATGCTTCAGGAGGTCATCCAGAAGCATCAGGGGCAGCACATCGTATATGAGCTGCTGGCGGCGACGGGCCCCGACCACGCGAAAAAATTTCAGGTGGCGGTGCGCATAAACGGGCTGGCTTATGGAATCGGCAGCGGCCGCAGTAAAAAAATAGCCGAGCAAAACGCGGCAAAGGCGGCCCTGAAAAAGATGGAGCCCGATAATTGAAAAAGAGAGGCCCGGTATCGTACAGAATATTAATACATGACCGATAAAAAAGTCTGTCGCAAAAATTCGCGGCAGACTTTTTCATTTTGTGCCCGGCGGCGCACGTTCCTAAACGTGGATTGAAAATTCGCCAAATCGCAGGACAGTTTTTCGCCAAATCGCAGGATGATTTTTCGCCAAATCGCAGGACAATTTCTCGCCAAATCGCAGGTTTTTCTTGTAATCGCTGTCATCAAGCATTATAATGACGATATAATACGGAATGGGGGGAGCAGTGATGGCGAGTTACAAGCCGAGGATTATCGACGAGGTTATCGCGCATCGTTTGAAGAATAAGGGCGCGATCCTTGTGGAAGGCGCGAAATGGTGCGGCAAGACCACAACCTGTGAACAACACGCTGAAAGTATTCTTTATTTGAGCAATCCCGACAGCGTGAAGCAGAATTTGCAACTGGCGGATATAAGCCCTCGTTCCCTTTTGCAGGGGGAGACACCACGCTTGATTGACGAATGGCAGATGGCCCCTAAACTATGGGATGCCGTGCGGTTTGAGGTGGATCATCGAGACGGGTTTGGGCTTTTTTTGCTGACTGGCTCCGCCGTCCCCGCAGAAACGGATCAAATTCGCCACACGGGGACAGGCCGATTTGCATGGATAAAGATGAGACCCATGAGCCTCTATGAGTCCGGAGAGTCCTCCGGTGCCGTCAGCCTCGGCGCATTGTTTTCCTCCTCGGATGAAAAGATTTTTGCCGAAAACAAATCAACATTGGAGAAAATTGCCTTTCTCATTTGCCGTGGCGGGTGGCCGCAGGCAACATTCCTTGAGGGAGAGGACGCGCTGATACAGTCCTTTGATTATTTAGATGCTGTCGTGAAATCAGATATTAGCCGTGTGGACGGCGTTTCACGCAACGAGACCAGCGCGCGTCTTATCATGCGGTCTTTGGCACGGCATCAGGGAACGCAAGCTCCAAACACGACAATTTGTAAAGATATTAACATGAGTGATGACAGGGAACTGAGCAAGGATACAGTGGTGTCCTATACTAATGCGCTGAAAAAGATTTTCGTGATTGAGGACAGCCCTGCATGGAATCCAAACCTTCGCTCCAAGACAGCTATTCGCACATCGGACACACGATACTTTGTCGATCCGTCTATAGCCACTGCCGCTCTCGGCATCGGCCCCGGCGATCTTCTGAACGACTTGGGGACATTCGGCCTGTTTTTTGAAACGCTATGTATTCGCGATTTGCGCGTTTATGCGGAAGCGCTGGGTGGCAGTGTGTACCATTTCCGAACAAAAGAAGGTTTGGAATGTGACGCCGTGGTTCATCTGCGAAACGGAAGCTATGGCCTTGTGGAAATCAAGCTTGGCGGTGACAAGTTGATTGAGGAGGGCGTGCGCACCCTCAAAGCGGTTGCAGATAATATTGACACAACAAAAATGAAAGCGCCGGCTTTCCTGATGGTTCTGGCAGGAGCTTCACCTTATGCGTACAGGCGGGATGACGGGGTGTGCGTTGTTCCGATTACGGCGTTGAAAAATTAGCGTCATAAGCTGATTGAACTGATTGAAACGCAAACGCGAATTTGCGGATTGTGCCGGGCGACGCCGTGGTTGTGGCTGCGAGTAATGCAATCTGCACGGGCTTTGGAAAGCGGAAGTGCAAAACAAATAAAAAGTGGCGTTTGCGGGATAAAATCTCGCAGGCGCCATTTTTGCGTGTTTTGATGGGAAAAATGGCTTGCAGGGCAAGAAAAGCACGATTATAATAAGAAGGGGGTGTGAGTCGTGAAGCGAGAGTTGCAGGAAATATTGGAAAAATATACAGCAGATGTGCAAGCACTTTATGGCGATTGTTTGAAAGAAGTAATCCTTTACGGCTCTTATGCGCGGGGCGACTACCGCGAGGATTCCGATATTGACATCATGATTCTCGTGGATATGGACGATGAAGAAATACGGCGCAGGGGTGAAGTGCTTTTGCATTTCACTTATGAATACAACTATGCAAATGATATACTCATTATGCCGATTGTCGTGGATATTGACCACTTCAATCGTTGGGTGAGGGCATACCCGTTTTATAATAATGTGTGGAATGAAGGAATTGAACTTTATGAAGAAGAAGGAAGCAAAACCGCTGGATGATTTCGGAGGCGCAAAGGAACTGGCGGCGTATCGTATTTCCGTCGCCAAAGAGGATTTGGCAGATGCAGAACACAGTTTTGAGGAAAAACGGTACAGAAATGCCAACAATAGAGCATATTATGCCATCTTTCGTGCAATCTCCGCTTGCTTGGCCTTGGAGTTCAAGGCGTTCAAGAGCCACGCGCAAGTGATTGGAAATTTTAATAAGGATTTCATACACACGGGAAAGTTTCCAAAGGGGATGGGAGAAAAAATCAGCAAGGCACAGATTGTGCGCAACGCAAGCGATTACAGCGATTTTTATGTTGTGTCTGTAGAAGAAACGGAAGAACAACTGGAGACGGCTCGACAAGTAGTCGCTTTGGTTGAGGCGTACTTGGAAAAACAGTGAGGCAACGCCAGTTTAATACGTATAGATAATAAAGCTGATTGAACTAATTGAAATGCAAGCGCGAATTTGCGGATTGTGCCGTGGTTGCGCTTGCGAATATTGCAATCTGCACGCAAACGCGAATTATCACGGCAAAAGGCGGCGCGCCAACCGCAGCTCAACGGACAATTACATATGGATAATGAAAAAATGACTCCCCATGTGCTATCAAAAAAAGATAACGCATGGGGAGATTTTTTGAAAAATACCTTCTTGCTGTGTTGTAAACTAATGCCGATGTGACACGTAATGAAGTAGGACTGTTTTCATAGCTTGCAGAAAATTGCGGAGCAAAGTTGGGAACGATTTTCGTAGAGTAAGCTACTAC
>JAFTAB010000095.1 GCA_017458745.1 Schwartzia sp. (in: firmicutes)
AGCCCCAGCATCGACGCGGAGAAGAGCGAGAGAAAAGCGAAAAATCTTCCCGCGCCCTTGTCATGCTCCATGTAGCCGATAGAGTATATCTCCACGAGCAGCGATACCGTCGTCACGACAAAAAGCATCATCGCTGTCAGAGGGTCGATAAGCACGCCCATCGAGAGCGGTATGCCGCCTATCGTGACCCACAAGGCTCGCCGTATAAACGGCGTCGTCATCACGATATGCTCATTCACGACGCCGAAAGCTATTGCCACGGCCAAAAGAAAGCTCACGCTCATAGCGGAGATGGCTATAAAAGCGGAGGTCTTTTTATTGAGGCGCGTGAAAGCGAGAATTACAGCGAAGGCAAGAGCCGGGAGCAACGGTATGAGATATGCGTGATTCAGTGCAAAATCCATTATCATCTGCCCCCCCTATCCCTTCATCGAATTAAGGTCGTCTATATTGACGGTCTTCCTGTCACTGTAAATGCGGAAAGCGAGCGCGACGCCGACCGCGACCTCGCACGCGCCTACAGCTATCGCGAATACTGCCATGAGCTGCCCCGCGTAGTCTTGCATCGGCATATAGCGATTGAATGCGACGAGATTGATATTGACGGAGTTCAGCATCAATTCAATGCTCATCAGCGCCGGAATAATGCCGCGCTTTGTCATCAGCCCGAAAAGCCCTATCGCGAATAAGACAGCCGATAGCAAAAGGAAATGAGGGAGACCGACATGCACCGCGAAATTCATTATGTCAAAAAATCCTATCTCAAACGGATGAAGAATATCCAGCATCATAATTCATCCGCCTCCTTCGGGTTCCTCTTTGCGAGTATAATCGCGCCTATCATCGCGATGAGCAGCAGCACAGCCGCGACCTCAAACGGCAGCACATACTTCGCGAGCATGAGGTCGGCAATGCCCGTCACAGAGTCGCCGAGAATCTGCCCGTCGGCGAGCGAGACCCGAAACGGCGACAGCAAAGCGACGAACGCCATCACGCAGCAGAAAATCCCGGCGACTATCGCCGCGCCTATCTGACTGATGATGCCGCGCGACGGATTTGAGTGAGCCATGTCGGGACGCCTCGTCAGCATGACCGCCATGACGATAAGTATGGCGACCGCGCCGCCGTAGACGAGGAACTGCACCGCGCCCATGAAGGACGCGTCCATATAAATGTAGAGGCAGCCTACCCCGATGAATGACGCGGTGAGCATCAGAGCCGAGTGGACGACGTTTCTCATCAGCACCACGCCGAGCGCGGAGAGCACCGCCACACCGGCGAGGGCATAGAATATGCCCGCCATTATGAGGTCGGGTGCCCCAAGCTCCATGAGCATGCTCATGCCCCAATCCACAACATTATGAACGAGAGAAAGTATTTCATTCAATTCGCGGCACCTCCCCCGTCATTAGCTGCTTTCGCGGCTTCCTCTGCCTTCTTGGCGGCATCAGCCTCGGCCTTTTTCGCCGCTGCGACTTTCGCGTCCTCCATCGCTTTCTCCAGATATTTCATGTCATCATCGGTCAGCACCTGATGATTCATGTCCTCCCTGTGCCACGACGAAATGGCGTAGTTTTTGTCCCATGCCAGCGTCTTAGTCGGGCACGCCTCGACGCAAAGATTGCAGTAAAGGCAACGCCCCATCTCGTGAACATAGCTGGTGAGATGACGCTTCTTCATGGCGTCCTGCGTCGCCTTCAGCGTGAGCGCCTTGTTGGGGCAAGCCATCGCGCAGAGCTGGCAGCCGATACATTTTTTATAGTCCATAGTGAGATGACCGCCGCGAAACCGCTCCGTCATCTCCAGCTTTTCCTCCGGGTAGCAGAATGTCACCTTTTTGCCGAACACATGGCCTATCGTGACGCGCATCCCCGTGAGGAGTCCTTTGCCAAACATATATAGCCCTCCTGACACTTCAATCAAGCCTCAGCCGTGATTATCGTCTCATGCACTCCCTGCAAGAAATATAACTTACTGATATGCCACGCAGGAGCGGATAATATGCAGACGGCATATTATCCCCGCCCCCGCATCGCTTCGCCATATCGAAATCAATATTCAATCCCACAGGGCAGTGTCACATCCACCTATAAATATAAATTCCCACGCCCGTCAAAAGCACATTCACCAGCGCGAGCGGCAAAAGGACTTTCCAGCAGAACGACATCATCTGGTCGATTCGCACGCGCGGAAAAGTCCAGCGAAACCAAAGAAAAACAAAAAGCATGAGAAGTGTCTTTATCCAGAACCAGACAAATCCCGGCAGCACGGGGCCGGTCCAGCCGCCGAGGAAGAAAGTCGTCGTCAGCACCGATATAGAGAGAAGATTAGCGTACTCGGCGAGGAAGAACAGCGCCCAGCGCATTCCGCTGTACTCGGTAAACGCGCCCGCGACAATCTCCGACTCGCACTCAACGAAGTCAAACGGCGTGCGGTTCGTCTCAGCCATGCAGGTCGTGATATATATTAGGAAAGCTATCGGCTGGAGCACGATGAACCACACATTGTCGCCCTGCACGGTCACGATGTCGCTCATTCTGAGCGAGCCCGTCAGCATCACGATGCCGAGCAGCGAGAATACCATCGGTGCCTCATAAGCCAGCGAGGTAGCGACGGCACGCATCGCGCCTATCATGCCGTATTTGCTGTTGGACGCGTAGCCGCCCATCAAAAAAGTCAGCACCGACTGCGACGAAATCGCGATGAGCAGGAATATCCCGACATTAACATCGGCAAAAATCGCGCCGTCATCGAATGGGAAAAAGGCGTAAGCCAAGGCCGACGGCACAAAAAGCAGTATCGGGGCGAGTGCCCAGACCACCCTATCCACGCCGTTCGGAATTATGTCCTCTTTCGTCATCAGCTTCAGCATATCGGCTATAGGCTGCAATAGTCCCATCGGGCCGACGCGGTTAGGCCCCAGGCGTACCTGCACGAAGGCGCAGACCTTTCGCTCCGTGTAGGTGAAGGCAATGGCCGCGCCCGATATTGCGCCAAGGAGCGCCCCTATGCCGATGAATTTCATTATTAGGCTCACGATAAATTCATTGCCCAGGACGAGCATCAATATGTCGCGAATGAGATTCGCCACTGTCATTACTATTCCATTATCCATGTGTGCCCCCTCCTCAGCAATCGACTTCGCCCATGAGCGGGTCAATCGAGGCGAACGCCGCAATCGCGTCGCCGATGAGCCCGCCTCGGCACATCGGATTAAGCCCCTGCATACTGATGAAAGACGGGCGCCTTATATGCACGCGGTAAGGCTTTGTCGTTCCGTCGCTCACGATGTAGAAGCCCAGCTCGCCGCGAGTGCCCTCTGTGCGGCTGAATATCTCTCCCTTGGGGGGCTTGAGCACTTTCGGCACTTTCGCCATGAAATCGCCCTCCGGCATACCGTCGAGAGCCTGACGCACGATTTTCGCGCTCTCCAGTATTTCCTTGTAGCGCACCTGATAGCGATCCCAGTTGTCGCCATTCTCGCCGACAGGCACATCGAAATCAAACTCCGGGTATGCCCCGTAGCCGTCAACCTTTCTCACATCGAAAGGAACTCCCGTCGCTCGGAGATTCGGGCCTGTCATGTTGCAGGCGAGCGCCTCCTCCTTTGTCATCACGGAGACTTCCTTCAGGCGCACATTGAATATCTCGTTGCCGTTGAGGAGATCGGCATATTCCTCCATGAACTCGGGAACGCGGTCAAGGAATTTCCTCACCTTTTCCTCAAATCCCTGCGGGATGTCCTGCGCGACGCCGCCGATGCGAATATAGTTATAAGTCTGTCTCGCGCCGCAGACGAGGTCGAATATATCCAGTACCTCCTCGCGGTCGCGGAACGTGTATATCATGCCCGTGACGGCGCCGAGGTCATTGGCAAGCGAGCCGATGAAAACCATGTGGCTCGTGATTCGGTTCAGCTCGGCGACTATTGCCCTGATATAATTCGCGCGGGGCGGCGGCTCGATGCCGCAAAGCTCCTCTACCGCGTGGCAATAGCCGTAATTGTTGTTCATCGACGAGACGTAGTCGAGCCTGTCGGTGAAGGGAGAGCCCTGCGCGTATGTGCGTGACTCCAGCAGCTTCTCTATGCCGCGATGAAGGTACCCCATGATGGGGCGAACCCTGATTACCTTCTCGCCGTCGAGATCCAGCTCCACCCGCAGGACGCCGTGAGTCGATGGATGCTGCGGCCCCATGTTGAGCACGAATGTCTCCGTCTTTGGAGCGACATTGTCATTAAATTCATTCATCGGCGCCCCTCCTCTCCTTGCGCCTGACGCGCGGCGTATAAGGCGGCGCAATCTCGACATAGTCTTTTCTGAGCGGGTGACCCGTGAAATCATCAGCCAAAAGTATGCGTCGCAAATCGGGATGGCCCTTGAATGTAATCCCCATGAGGTCATAGACCTCGCGCTCCTCATACTCGGCTCCCGGGAACACGCTCGTCACCGAAGGCACAGACGGATTGTCATAATCGTCAATCCTCACCTTCAGCGTGAGCCACATGTCCCTGTACTCGTTGCTCCGCTCGATGTCGGTCTCAATAGGGTGCTGGTTCCACGAAAAGAGATGGTACACCATCTCGAAATACGTCTTGTAGTCGACAGATGTGACATTCTCCAGCCTGTCAAAGATGAAAGCGTCATCATCGCGCAGGAATGTCAGCACATCTATCAGGGCATCGGCGGGAACATTCACGATATGCTGCTCGTCATTCTCATCATATTCTATCGACGGGAATTTTTCTTTCAGAGCGGCGAGGCGCGACGCGTCGATGTAGTTTTTCATGCGGTCACCGCCTCCGTTTTTTCTTCATTGTTGCCCGTGCCCGTCTTTTCATTGACGCGCTCGGGGTGCATTATCTTTTCCTTCAGCTTCAGCATCCCGTCTATGAGCGCCTCCGGTCTCGGAGGACATCCGGGGATATAGACATCAACCGGCAATACCTCGTCTATGCCCTTGACCACGGAGTACGAGTCGGCGAAGGGGCCGCCGCCTATGGCGCAGCTACCCATCGCTATCACATACTTCGGCTCGGGCATCTCCTCATAGAGACGCACAAGCGGCGGCGCCATCTTCCATGTCAGCGTCCCTGCCACAATCAGCAAATCGGACTGACGCGGGCCTGCACGGAACACCTCGTAGCCGAACCGCGAGAGGTCAAATCGCGCGGCGGCAGTGCTCATCATCTCGATAGCGCAGCAGGCTAAGCCCGAGGAAAGCGGCCAAATCGAATTGCCGCGCGCCCACTTGAAAAGCTTGTCGACAGTCACAACAGCGACATTATTTTTTAATATAGGCGGAACAATATCGACTATTTCCATGAGAGCGCCCCCTTCCTCCACGCATACCAAAGACCGATCGCCAGAACACCGACAAAAATAAACATCTCAACGAGGGCGAACAACCCCAAAGTGCCAAACCTGACCGCCCACGGATATAGAAAAATCGTCTCGATGTCAAAAACGATGAAAATGAGCGCGTACATGAAATATCCCGCGCGGTACTGCACATAAGTCTTGCCCTCGGTATCCACGCCGCACTCATACGGGATGCCCTTCTCCTCGGTCGGCTGACGAGGCTGCAAAATAAAAGCAGGTATAAGAGCCATTACGGGAAAAATCAGCGCGACGACAAAAAAAATGCCAAGCCCGCCAAATTCGCTCATGAACATCACTCGCTTTCAAAGATAATGATAGGATTAAAATTAAAAAATTTTTCAACAACGAAAAATTTTCTTTTCGATGTTGAAAGACTATGAAAGCTAGTATACATCGTTACACTATTTATGGCAAGCATTTTTAACCAAAAAGAATTGTGTAAAGCAAGGTATTTTGTATACATAACTTTGATTATGAAAATTGAAAAAGTGAACGTACCCCCGCCTATAGAGGCGGGAGCTTCCTGCTTCTACGAGAACAGCACCACTGACTCCGAAGAGTTGCAGCGACTTACACTCTCTCCACAGGCGTAGATTCCCGTGCGACCCACGGTATTTTTACGAGAT
>JAFTAB010000096.1 GCA_017458745.1 Schwartzia sp. (in: firmicutes)
ATGCTCGTGGCGTTCGGCTCGATGACAAAATCGGCGTATATCTTCTCATACGCGCATTCCACATCTTTCATGTACCGCCCCGCGTCCATCAGAGGCGACCTCTGCATCATGCGCCTCATCGTCTTGCGCATCACCGAGAGCAGCTCCGTGTCATTCGCCAGCGAGACCGCCCTTGCCACATACTCCTCAACGTTGCTCGCGACAAGCTCCGCCATCCCTATATTCGCCATGAGGCTCGCGCCGAATCTGCCGCCGTGCGTGACACCCGCGAGCGTCACGAGAGGCACGCCCATATACAGCGCGTCGCACGAAGTGCCGCCTCCCGGGTACGGGAATGTATCGAGAGCTATATCCACATCGTTGTACTCCGCGAGGTAATCGCGCGTCAGCGGGCGCATATCCACTCTGTCAATGTCAATGCCCGCTCTTTTGAGCCGCTCAATCACATAGCTGCGGGTATCCTCACTTGCGAACACCCCGGCCTTAAGCAAAAGGCGCGAGCCCGGCACCTGCTCCATGATGATTCGCCATGTACCCAGCACGTCATCATTCACCTTTGTGAAATTATTAAAGCTGCCGAAGGTTATAAAGCCATTTTTGGTGCATGGCGCGTCGCCGATGTCGGGCGCACGATAAAGCGGCGCATAGCAAAAATGGCTGCGCGGCAAAACCAGCAGTTTCTCGGTGAAGGCTTCCTGCTGCTCGGGGCTTTCCCCATCTCCGTCAAGGAACACGTCGCCGATGAAATAGTCGACAGCCGACAGCCCCGTGGACGCGAAATAGCCGATGCCGCTCACTATGATTGGCGCAGGCTTATACGAGAGAGCAGGGAGCGAATTATTTTTCGTGTGCCCGGCGAGGTCAACAAGTATATCTATTCCGTCATCATATATGCACCGCGCGACCCTCTCGGGCGGAAGCCCCGTTATATTGCACCAGCCGTCCGCCGTCTCATGAATCTTGTCGCTCCACGCGTCCTCCGCTCCATTCATATAGACTATGACAGTATATCGTTCCCTGTCGTAGTTCATAAAAAATGCAAGGGAAAATCTCAAAACGACATGATTGCGGATGTCGGGCGAGATATAGCCAATCTTTATTTTCTCGCCCTTCTCCTTCGGGTATCTCCTTCGATGATAAAATCTATTCACTCCGGCAAAAAATTTATCATATACGGCGGCCTTTTCGCGCTCATCGGAGAGGCTCACCACGGGCAGATAATGGGAATTGAAAAGATAATCGCTGTACTCCAATGCCGCGAGCATCTTGTCCTTTGTCACTCTCGACGCTTCAAGATACGCTTTCGTCGCCTTTTCGGAGTCACCGATAAATCTATAGCATTGCCCCAAAAGATTGAGTATTTTTTCCCTTGTCGCGCCGTCTATGGATTTATCATCCTCTATCGGGCGAAGCTCCTCTATTACCTTCAGATGCTCGCCCGTCATTAGGCGCACGCGGGCGGATAAAAAGCGAGTGTACACGTCCTTTGGCGCAGTCGGCAGATAGGCGTCAAGTGCCTTTCGCGCGTTCGATGCGTCATTCATCTCTATGAAAAGATTGACATACAGTCCCAGCGCCTCACGCTCCGAGACCTTCATCAGCTCGTCTATGGCGATTTTTGCCGCGCCGTAGTCCTTGCGGTCTAGCGCGTCATAGACTGCCTCACGGCATGAGGCCAAATATTTTTCCCCCGATTTATTTTTTTTCACTTTTTTCGCCCCTGCCTCATCTCTGATTTTTTTTATCTCTCTTAAAGCCGACTCCGCAAATTTTACGAGCGGGGCGCAGCCGTCATCCGCAATGCGCCCGTTTTGCCTTCCGGCGATAGCATGGCGATATATCGCCATGCCATCGGTCAGCTCGCGCGCCGCTTCATCATAGTCCTTCATCTGATAGCGCAGCAGTCCCCCCTGCACTAAAAACTCAGGCAAATCGGGGAATTTTTTCTGCGCCTCGCGGGCGGCGTCCAAAGCCTCCCGCAATTTCCCCATGCCCGAAAGTGACTGAATAAGCACAGAATATGCCCTGCCGCTGTCGCCGAAAAGGCTCACGTCGCTGTCAATGGCTCGCCTCGCACATTCCGCCGCCTTTTCAAATTGCTTTAGCCCAAAATAGCAATCGGCCAAATAAAAATCATCGGACGGCATTTTACCGCGACGCTTTTCCTCCGAAAGCAATATATCGAGATTTCGCTCCAGCTTTTCGCGCATCACCGACGACGAATAGCCCGTGTGATTTATCACGACATCCGGATTAAATATGAGCGCCGGCTTTGTCTTTTCCTCCGTCACCAAGACCTCATGTATGCGCCCCTCATACCGCAGCGTTGGCAAATTGCGAAACGCCCTCACGACGAGCGTGCTGCCCTTGACTGTGCCGGTGTCGCTGTCTATCTCGATGCGCCTGAACATCATCGCGACATTTTTTTCATCCTTGTCGCTGCTTCTTATCCACTCGCGCACCTTCGGGCAATCCTTCGCGGGGAAAGTCTCATCCGCGTCGAGGAACACTATCCAGTCGCCATCGGCGCGGTCAATCGCGTAATTTTTCGCCGCCGCGAAATCATTTATCCATTCAAAATGAAAGACCTTCGCTCCCCCGTTTTTGGCAACAGCGACAGTGCCGTCATCCGAGCCGGTGTCCACGACAATAATCTCATCAGCTATTTTCTTTACGCACGAAAGCCACGCCGGAAGGTTCTTCTCCTCGTTCTTTGTGATTACGCACGCTGAAATTTTTATATGCTTTTTTGATGATTTTATATGCTTTTTTGCTTCCTCGGCATAATTCCGCGCCGAGGGCAGAAGCACCTTTGCCGCGTCGCTGCCTGCCTTGCTCCCCTTGACGATATTTTCGTCATTCATTTTTATGCCGCGTTGCAGCTCGCCCGCGCCCCGCTCATGGAGGCCGGCCTCGCACAGCGCGATGCCGGCGAGCATTGGGAACTCAGCGTGCCCCGGGAATTTTTCTTCCGCCTCCCGCGCCGTGTCCAAAATGGTGTCAAGAGGCTTTTTCATAAAAATCATCGATTCAATGAGAATCAGATAAGTGCGTCCCTCCATGCCGACTGCCACGACGCCGTCATCAATCGCCCTTTTTGCCCACCTCGCGGCGGACTCATAATCGCCAATCCCGTAGTACCCATCGGAAAGATATATAGCGTCGTCCCTTTTCTCTCCGCGCCGCTCCCGCTCGCGAAGTATCATGTCGATATTGCGGCGATATTTTTCCTCCTGCCTGTCCGACGAAAACCCCGTATGGATTGTATGAATATCCTCCGCGACCATAAGGCTGGGGCTTCCCCCCGACACATCGCGCAGCAGCTCATGTATGCGCCCCTCATACCGCAGATTCGGGATATTTCTGAAAATCGGCAAAATCATGCAGCCGCTGAGCATTTTCCCCGTCACCGAGTCAACATTTTCCCTGCGGCATAATAATCCCGCGATGTCCCTTCGATGGCTGTTCCTCATAACATTGAGGCGCACTTTCCCGCACACGTCGTCGGGGAAAAACTCATCTGCGTCTATGAATAAAATCCATTCGCCATGAGCCTTCTC
>JAFTAB010000016.1 GCA_017458745.1 Schwartzia sp. (in: firmicutes)
CCGATATCGAGACAAATCGCCCCCTCACTGAAATTCGTCTCGCTTCCATGATAGTGATTAAAATAATAAGCGGAAGCCTTGCTCTCCGACCATGGCTCAATAGAATCAGATACAGGAGTAATCCCCGAGTCCTCGTATGCCTCAGCCACCGCCTCCTCGCATGTGCTTCTGAATGCGAATTGCTGCTCCTCAGAGAATGCCGTGGGATAAGAGAAATTCCACGATACATTATTCACGCCATGAACCGCCGCCTCCACAAGGCTTTGCAGGCATATCTGCTTGACATACGCCGCAACTCTGCGACGAACATTATCGTCGCTCTTCCATTTAAGGTTTGCATCAATTCTCATTTGCTGCGCTTTATAATAGACAACATCAGAATCAAGCATGAAAAAGACATGACCATCTTGAAGCGGTCTAATCTCCATTTGTGTATTTGAACCATACGAGTCAAGCAAATGGAAAATGCTGAGAAACGACCCGTCTTGTCTCTCACTTGTGATGGATGGCATGAAGTTTATAAGAGTTCTTGGTATTCTTGCGACCCCGCTTTCCGTCACTTGGAACAAATTCGGCTGGAATGAAAGCGGTTTTGGCTCTTTTTGACCCTCGCGATAGTACAGCATCGTACTCGAAGTGCCAAAGTCAACTCCCACTTGCCAATTAAGATTCGGCTCCGACATTGCTGCTTGAGGCTCTCTTAATAGCAGCATACCGACATCGACAGGCTGAGGATATGCTCCACCCTCAGGCATCTCATTTACGGTACACAAAAGCGCATCAGGGAATCCATTCAACCTTGCCGTATATCTGTTCACAAGGCCATGTTCCGGTATATCGGCGACAGACTTCGACTCAATCCAAGGATATACGAAGAAGAATCCCGCGCCTGCGCCCTCGGAATTCACATTTTGGCTTTCGCTATTCTCATAGTAGAGGTAATAGCGATTCCAGCCTTTTCGCTTTATATTTGGCCATATTTCTATGACCGGCACATTCGTCTGTAAATAAATCAAATCCTGCTTAGGATATGATTTTGAGAATTTATATTCATGCGATTCATCCGCCTCAGTTCCGGATAGCGGGAATTTGAAAACGACACGGATCTCGTTATCATCACTTTCGATTGAAACTCGCTGCGCTATATCCTGCGGCGTGAAATAATCAAGCAGTTCTGCTTTCAGCGGCAGTATCGCGCTGAGGTCATCGGCAGCGAGTATATCACTCCCCGCGATGCGTCGTGTCCCACAAAACGCATTGCCCGGCTCCAGCACTGCCAGCCTATCGGTGAAAAATTCCTCCGGGCGACGAAATTCCGTTTTGCCAAGTGATACCGTTCCCAGTCTGTTCCTCTCGCCGTCCAGTTCCTCATCCGTTATATCGTTTGCCGACAGCCCGGGCCAAACGACGAGCTGCGACGGGGATATCCCCTCTTGGTCTGCAAACTCTCGCACCATCGCGGGAGACACGAGAATTATATCACGCACGTTCTTTCGCTGCGGGGACGGGATAAGTTTAACTGCGGAGTCACTTGCGCTGGCTCCCGCCGCCTCGCAAGTCCAGTCCAGCTCACGAAATATCCCCTTGTTAAGATTCAAATCAGCCTTTTTGAAATTCGGCTTTGATGAAAGACTTGGCGCATTAGCCTCTATTGCGTTCCTGTATTCATCCAGAGCCTGCAATACGTCTTTGCACGCCTGATGGCTCTCCTGCTCGGCGCGTGGCACAACAGCCTGTATGCCATCATGTACTTTCTGCAACCACGCATGAAGATAACTGAGCTCCTCCACCGTGAGATATGGTATCGGATCCGTGAGAAAATATCCGTTCGCGCTCCACGGCTGAGGAAGGCTGCCCCCAAACGATTCCTTATAGTCTGCCGCTGGAGACAAAAGCGTTGACGGCGAAGTTATGGCAATTGGTATATTTTGATATGACAGTATATAGAGATTCGACCATGAGGTTTTATCGCTTATGGTATCGGGCGGCGTCAGTATTTTTAACGCCTCGGCGAGCGTGTTGCCATTTTCCGCCTCGCTCTCAAGATTTACCTCAATTGAGCGAAGATTGACATGGCGCACATCTTTCAGCGCAATCATTGCGAGGAGCGCTCTCCACTCTCCCTCTGCCTGAGTATGGAGCCCCTTTATAAATTCCTGCGTTGACGCTTTTTGCTCATCATAGAGCGCCATTTGAAAGAGCATAGGGCGAGCCCATATATCAGGAATCGAGTCTATGCCGGCCAGTCCTTCAATACTGCCATCAACGGCGAGACTTTTTACCAGTTGCTTTAGAAAATTAGATGGCTCTGTATCATTTTCCCATGAACCGGCCTGTGAGGGATTAACTGCAGAATCCACCTTTAGTTTTGGAAGCAATGGAAAGTAATCTTTTTTTTCAGCCATTTATCTCAGTTCCCCCTTAATTCTTCTTCTCGCAGCAGTCATAGAGCAGTCGCAGAAATTTACCGAAGCCGGATGAGTTCTCCTTGTCGCCGCAGTCTCCCTCACACAGCCTGTACCACAACTCGCTCATTGTGACATCGCTGTCCTCGTCATAAGAAAGCTTGGCAAACTGTCCCGGCGCTACCCGCGCCGGCTCTGCATCAAAAGCGCTTTGACGGATGAAGTTAATCGAGCGGCTCGTCTCTGATGACTCAAGCTGCTTCAGCCATCGCGCAAAGCTCTCCGCGTACTCATTAAATTTAGTTACCTCTGTCGCCTTGACATCCAGTCCCTCGATAAAGTCATGGAACCAAGGATATTTATACGATGACTCACGCCCCGCAGCGAGGTCATCTAATACAGGCTTTACCAAATGAACATAGCCAAATATAAATCTTGCAAATTGAGCAAAGCGATTCTTCACTCGGACAGAACTGCTCTCCCCCTCCATCATGACATCAGGTATATCAGCCCACTGGAAGATATTCTCCTCGGATCGAGAAATGTACGCGCACTCATTCCGACCAACCGATTCTTTCTGATAAAAATCAATCGCGGCAAGAGCGGAATAAAAATCTATTATATGCGCGTCATTGTTTTGATTAGCTGCGCCAACGCTGAAATTCGCAACCGGCGAAAGCACATCATCGCCTATGAGATACATTGCGTTATAGGGATTCTCAGTCGAAGCATAGTACTTCAACGCCGCCTTTGTATTCGTGAGGAAATTTGCGCTCGACGCGAAGAGCTGGCCCTTCGCCTGCTCCTCGGCAGACGGCGAAAACGCGAAAAATGGCAATATCATCACACCGCCAATAAGCAGTTTATTCTTCTCGACAGAGGAAAGCAGCCGCCGCAATAATCTAGCTATGGTCGGCATTCCAGCCGCGCCCGTGCCGCCGAACACAGAGCCCGCAAGGAATATTCTCGCCACGTTTCCAGCCTTTGCGTCCTGCTCGACAGCTTTGACGAAATTTTTCCATGCTCGGTCGTCCTCTATGTCATTCACGTCGCACATATTGATTGTGACCTTTTTTGCCATAACGGCCGCGCCTATCGACGGGCGACCACGAAAGCCCTCATTGAGCATCGTGTTGCGTTCCTTCGCAGTATATAGTGTCTCGTAGAGTTTGCCGACGGGATTGCCCTTATATACCTGATAGTTCATTATATCGTCGAGAGTCTTGTCCTGCTCAGTCGGACTCCATATAAATGGGTCGGACATCTTTATCTCCGTCTTCATAAGAGGGGTCATGTTGCCCGCTTTCATCGCCTGATATGACTCGATACATGTGAGGACTGCCTTTGTCCGGTTCAGATTTCCATTTCCAAAATCAGGATCTATCGCCATGAAGTATAGTCCGCCCTGCTTCTCCTTGTTTGGCATCAGCCCCGCGGCTGTGAGATGCGCGAGTGACTCCATCGCCTTCGCACCCGAACCGCCAATACCTATGAAATAATATCCCATTTTATTTATGCCTCACTTTCCGCTTTTCTTGCCACGAATCGCCATTGAGCCAATCGGAGTGTATTTATAATTATCAGGCGTCACAAAAATGCTGCCAAGCCAAAAGCCCACAATTCCATAGAGTCCGACGAACATCGCCGGAATGGCGGGTGCCATCTTGAGATAATATTTCATCATTGAAAAACCATATGGCACAGCGACACATAGGATAACAGTAACAGCCAGCATGATTGCCCAAATTGGTCTTTTGCCGACACCAAGAGGCGATATAACCGAAAAAACAAAATGAGCCAAAACGTGCCAGCCTATCAGCATTACAGCAGAGATTATTCCCATTGCCACAACGAGCTGAAAATAAGGCTCTCGCCATTGAGCAAGCGTCAGCTTTATATTCGCATTTTCCCTCACAATCGCAGTAGCGAGCTTTATCCCCCCATAATACGCGGCAACACTCATCACCGCCATTATGGCGATAGCCATAACTATTTGCATCGCCGTTTTGTTTGACCTATTCATGATAATCTT
The DNA here is from genome assembly GCA_017458745.1 of Schwartzia sp. (in: firmicutes). Lineage (GTDB taxonomy): Bacteria > Bacillota > Negativicutes > Selenomonadales > Selenomonadaceae > RUG024. The sequence continues at coordinate 4,438 of JAFTAB010000016.1, forward strand.
CCTCCCTCTATATTTTTGCCAGTCTTTTATCTTCTAAGATGGTAGAAAATACGTTTGAACTCACCTTGCCTCCATCACAAGATTTATGTTGACTAGCGATGGACGCGCGACCATAAGCATTGAATCCTTCAGGGAACCAACGACGTGCAACAGATTGACCGTCTTTGAGCCATCAAACGCGTTCGGGGCAATATCATAACTCGCCATGTTCCAATCCCTTATCCAGCCCGGTAAAACAATCCCCTTGCTCGTCGGCGCCAAAGCAACGTGAATCAAATTGATTTTCCCCGGAACAAGCGACAATGCAGGAGTGAACTTTATTTCGACATCATATGTGTCTTTCTCATCGGCAGACTCCGCAAACTCGCACAATATGTCATTATCTTCCTCTCGAACTTTCCAGCCTTCCTCACCATCAAGATAGTAGACTTCAACGTATGTGCTGACATTCTTTATGCTCACCTTGCACGCGCCAAATGTCGGCTCATACCTAAAGCTTGTCTTGATGCTCGCTGGCGAGTCCATGCTGTCAATGCCGAACTCCTTCATCCTCTTGTCTTTTATGCCGAGGCGCTCATCAGCAAATATATTTTCACTTGCCAGCACATTCATTTTGGAAAAATCAGCAGCATTCTTTGAAAAATTCTCCGAGAACACAACGTACTCCATTCCCTCTAGCGTCTCGCTCTCACGCCATTTGTCGATGAATGCCTCAATCTTTTTCTCCGGCCCCATTATGAAAAGATAAAACGGGCGATACTTTTTCACGTCAGCACCGCTATCATACCAAAATTTCGCGGCATCAATCCCCACATCGAATATATCACCTTGAAATGGATTTTTCACTCCGATAACGGCAACACCAAGATGCTTTGAAAAATATTTCTCTTTGAGTTTCTTTGTGACATTTGACCAGTCCGCGTCGCTTTCAAATAAATCGGTAATGACAATGGAAAGATGATCTGGATTTGCCACATCAATCACACGATTAAATGCAGTGATGACCTCCGTATACGTCTGAGCATTATTAAAAGAACGATGCTCTCTACCCGACATAGGCGTTACATCCTCGCCGAATTTGAAGAAATGAACCTCACCTAAAGACTCACCTAAAGCACCTATGTCATCGGGCAACGTCCGATAAAAATTCCCCGTAAGGATTGTCGTATACCCTTGCATCGAGTACGTCGCATCCCAATATACATCGACTACTGTCTCGGTGATTTCCTCCGACACCGGAGCAACCGGCTCCGGCATGGTTATCTCAGCTTTGACATCCGGTTTTTCACCGCCACATCCTGCCAAGAATGTCAATAAAAAAAACGACAAAACAAAGCACGCTATTTGCGTGAAGTTCTGCCGCCTCCTAAAAAAATACAAGACAATGCGCCTCCCATGAGAAAAAATCCGCATTTAGCTCCTTTTAATAATTAAGCTAACATTTCAATTTTTCTCTAATTATCCACATCGTTATCATAATATCACATTGTCCCCCCCCCGCAAGTTTTTGTATCTTATTAAAGGACACAAAAACTTGCAATCGTCTATGAAGCAAAAAATAATTATAAAAACCGCAAAACAAAAAAACGTCGCGCAATTCCTTTTTGATAAAAGGCGCACGACGTTTTCTTTGTCTTGTTCGTTTTATATCATGAGCTGGAGGAAAATAAGCTGCGCTATCCGCACATCTTATTTTCCTCCGGTTGCTTACTCATCTGCCGACATCAAATCATCAACCAGTTTCACTTTGCTAGGGGAATACTGCACTAATTGCTTATCATTCGTAAGGAAAACCTCTGCATGTGATGCCTCAAAAGCGGCGAGCTGTAATGCGTCCATTCCCTTTATGCCACCATATTTTGCCCTTACATGAGCGGCATCATCCGCAATCATCTCATCAATGTGAATGACATTTATATCCATAATCTCAAGGAACTCATAGAAAGCTCGAACCAAATTTGAATCATCATTTTTCAGCGGGGTCACCAAATATTCTTCAATGGACACCACAGATGTATAAAATATCACGCCATATGAATCCAATTTTTTTAGATATTTAGATAAACACTCGTAATAACGTGTATTCCTTTCAAGAAAATATATTATCGGAGATGTATCTAAAAAAACCAATTTAGAATCTGTCATTATCGCGTAACTCCCGGACATATTCGACGGCTCGCTCGGCTCTGTCTGTGTGCCGCACCAGTTTTTCTATCGAGCTCCAGTCACGTTTTTTGGAGCGTAAAGTAGTTTTCTTATCCAAAATTGTCAGAATGACATCACGCCCATCATATAAACTCAAATTATCATTATCCAGTATCAATTTATTGTCCCTTATTTTTCCTGCAACCGCCCTCATGACTTTCACTCCCCCATTCATTTTATAAAATGAGACTTATTTAGTGGGAGTTTTCGACTCCCACTGAATTTAGTCAAATTTACCCATTAGCATCGGATAAACCTACATTATTATTATACATTCCCACACCACAAAAATCCACAGCGATTACTTCATAAATATCGCCATATATCCGTTGATGAAAATCGCCAATATTATAAGCGGCAGCACATACCCCATGTACGGGCGAATCCACCGGGGGAATTTCAGGCCCGCGCCGGTATTGGCCTCGGCTATGAATTTGTCCCAGCCCCAGCCCTTTCCTGAGGTGCAGAACAGCGTGTAGACCATGCACCCAATCGGGAGGATATTGTTGCTCACGAGGAAATCTTCCAAATCAAGGACGCAGGTCCCCTCGCCGAAAGGCTGGAATCCGCTCCACGCATTGAACCCCAAGGCGCAAGGCACAGAAAGGAGAATCATCAAAGGCACGCCCCAGCGAATGATTGATTTCCTGTCAAAATGCGTCAGCTCAAAAACGCAGCAGATGATATTCTCGAATACGGCTATGACCGTCGAGAGCGCGGCGAAAAGCATGAACAGGAAAAACACTGTCCCCCAGAGCCTGCCCCAGGGCATATGATTGAAAACATTGGGCAGCGTGACAAAGAGGAGATTCGGCCCCGCGCCGGGGTTTACGCCATACGAGAAGCACGCCGGGAATATGATGAGCCCCGCAGTCAGCGCGACGAATGTGTCAAGCACGATTACCCAGACAGCTTCACCCGTGAGGCTTTTTCTCTTCCCGATGTAGCTGCCGAATATGGCGAGCGAGCCGACGCCGAGCGAGAGCGTGAAAAACGCCTGCCCCATCGCCGCGAATATCACCTCGCGCGGCCCGTACTCTATGAATCTCTCCCAGCTCGGCCAAAGATAGTATCTCAGCCCCTCGCTCGATCCGTCGAGCATGAGCGAGTTCGCGGCGAGGGCCACCATCAAAACTATGAGGCACATCATCATGTATTTCGTGATGCGCTCGACCCCCGCCTGAACCCCCAGATAGCACACGCCCGCGCCAAGCAGCACTATAAGCGCCATATTGCCAATCATAGTCGCCGGGTCAGAGAGCAGCCCGCCCAGCACCGCGCCTATGCCGTCAGCGTCCAGTCCCTCGAATCCTCCCGCGGCCATCTTGTATAGGTAATATATCATCCATCCCGACACTACCGTGTAAAACATCATCAGCAGAAAATTCCCGGCGATGCCGAGATATTTGTAGATATGCCATTTCGTGCCGCGCGGCTCAAGCGCCTCAAACGATTGCGCCAGACTCCTGACGCTCGCCCTGCCCACGCCGAACTCCGCCACCATGATGGGCAGCCCCATTATAGCTAGGAAAATGAGATATATCAGCACGAACGTCGCGCCGCCATATCTCCCCGTGATGAATGGAAATCGCCACACGTTGCCAAGCCCTATTGCGCTGCCCGCCGACACCAGTATGAATCCGAGACGAGACGAAAAACTCCCTCTTTCCATATTTAAGAACACCGCTTCCTTTTGGAACCCGTTTTCACATTCGACGCGCCTCGCTCATGAAAAAAGGTTATTATTTTTACAACAATGACGAAATTATATGTTATTTTGATTGATAATGCAAATATTCTTGACATCGCTGACATATATAATCAATAATTACAATAATTCATTAAGGCATGATAAATCATGGGAGTGACATCATTTGCGACTTTACATAGCGGAAAAGCCCAGCATGGGACGCGAGATTGCAAGCTGCCTCGCCGGGCCCATGCGGCGCGGGGACGGGTTCATAGAGACGGCGGGCGGCATCGTGACGTGGGGGTTCGGTCACATCCTGCGCCAATTTGAGCCGCAGGACTATGACGCGCGATATAAGAAGTGGGACGCCGCCGACCTCCCCATAGTGCCAAGCGAGTGGAAACTGCAAGTTGACCCTTCGGCGGCGAAGCAGTTCGGAATCATCAAGGGGCTCATCGCGAAGGCAGACGAGATAGTGAATGCCGGCGACCCTGACCGAGAGGGGCAACTGCTCATAGACGAGGTGCTCGATTTCGTCGGCAACAAGAAGCCGGTGCTCCGAATACTGCTGAACGCGCTCGACGAGAAAAGCATCAAGGAGGCGAACGCGAGCCTCCGTGATAACCGCGATTTCGTCCATCTGAAGGAATCGGCTCTCGCCCGCTCGCGTGCCGACTGGCTGATCGGCATGAACCTCTCGCGTGCCTACACGCTCGCCGCCCGCCGCGCCGGCCACGACGTTACCCTCCCCATAGGCAGGGTGAAGACGCCGACGCTCGCCCTCGTCGTGCGCCGCGAGCGCGAGATAAAAAATTTCAAGCCCACCGATTACTACATCATAAAAGCAGACTTCCTACACGAAAACGGCTCGTTCCGCGCGACGTGGAAACCGAGCGAGACGGAGCGCGGCCTCGACCCCGAAAACCGCCTCACGGACAAAAACGTCGCGGATGAAAAAATTGCCGCGCTCAAATCGGCGGCGGCAGGCGGAGCGACCGGCACCATCAGCGAATACTCCAAATCGAAAAAGCAGGAACCTCAGAGACTTCCTTTCTCGCTCTCGTCATTGCAGGTGCTCGCCGGGAAAAGATTCGGCTACGCCCCGCAGCAGGTGCTCGACACTGCCCAGCAGCTCTACGAGAATAAGCTGACGAGCTACCCGCGCTCCGACTGCGAGTATCTGCCAAAAAATCAACTGCCCGCGTCAAAGACAATACTGAGAAATCTCGCCGCCATTGACGACGACGCGCTCACGGGCTGGGCAAAGGGCGCCGACGCAAATATAATAAGCCGCGCATGGAACGACAGCAAGATCACTGCCCACCACGCCATAATCCCGACGACAGTGCGCGTTAATCTCGCCTCGCTCACCCCGATGCAGCGCAACATCTATTTCCTCGTCGCGCAGGCATACCTCGCGCAGTTCTACCCCGCGCACGTTTACGACCAAACGAAAATCGGCGTGTCATTCGCGGGCGAGAATTTTTCCGCGAGCGGCAAGACAGTGCGCGAGATGGGATGGAAGTCGCTGTACGCCTCCAAGAAAGGCGCAAAGGACGAGAGCGACGAGGACGAGGGAGATTCCAACGCGGCGCTGCCGCCCATGAAGAAAAAGGACATCGTCACGATGAATGACGCGGCGATGGACGAGAAGCAGACGAAGCCGCCAGCGCGCTTCACCCCGTCAACGCTCCTTCAGGGAATGAAGGAAATCCACAAATACGTCAAGGACGAGGGGCTGAAAAAAAAGCTCCGCGAGACGAACGGCATCGGCACGGAGGCGACTCGCGCGACAATCATCGACGACCTCATCAAACGGAAATTCATGACAACCGAGGGCAAAAAGAAATACCTCTCCCCTACGCCTGCGGCAAACCTCCTCGTTGACTCGCTGCCGGACGACATGACCTACCCGGACAAGACAGCGGTGTGGGAAGAAAAGCTCCACGCGATGGCAGACGGCAAAGGCACCATCGACGCATTTCTCAATGAGCAAATCGCGTTCGCGAGGGAGCTGTGCGCCAAGGCATACGACGTAAAAATGGAGCTGAACGGCGCACACGAATGTCCGCTCTGCCATAGCGGCGTGCTCAAGAAAAAGCACGGCAAAAACGGGGACTTCTGGGGCTGCTCCAATTTCCCCCGCTGCCGCATGACTGCAAACGACATCGGCGGCAAGCCCGACATCGAAGGCGCAAAAAAGAGAACAGCGTTCGGCAATTCGGCGCAGGTCACTAAAGCCAATTATCCGCGCGAGATAAACTCATTCGCGGACTACCTTGCCATGACGGAGCACGAGCCGCCGAATAATTACAAAAAAAATTTTTACGGCGACGCAAAAAAGAAGAAGCCGCCGGCCGCGTCGATGGAGCACGCCCCAAGGAGCAAGAGCGGCGCGAGCGACATCATATGCCCTCACTGCCGCGACGGCCGACTGCGCCGCATCAACGGGCGCAACGGCTACTTCTGGGGCTGCTCCAATTACCCGCACTGCACGGCAACATATGACGATGAAAAAGGTCATCCGATATTGACGTAACTTCATTGGGAGTTTTATAGCCAGTTGGCATAGGATAAAGTTACGAAAATACTCTCATAATATGATATAATTATTTATCATTCATTTTTTAGGGGGAAATATTTTTGGACGCTTTTGATGTCGCCCTAAACGCGTTGCTTATTATCGTGCTCATCGCTCTGAACGGTTTTTTTGTCGCGGCCGAGTTCACCATCGTCAAGGTCAGGCCGTCGCAGCTAGCCGAGCTGATAGCCGACGGCAACGCCCGCGCCAAGTACGCGCAGAAGCTCGTCGACAACATGGACGTCTCGCTCTCGGTGACGCAGCTCGGGATAACGCTTGTATCGCTCGGCCTCGGCTGGGTCGGCGAGCCGTTTCTCGCCTCCCTGCTGCGCCCGGCATTTGAGGCAGTCGGCATCACCGGTGCGGCTGTCGACACGCTCTCGCTCGCGATCGCTTTTTCCATAATCACGGCAGGCCACATAATACTCGGCGAGCTCGCGCCGAAAAACATCGCAATCCAAAAAGCTCTGAGCGCGCTGCTGTGGATTTCGCCCCTGCTGCTGCTTTTCCAGCATCTCACCTATCCATTCGTATGGCTGCTGAACCACGTCGCAAATTTCGCGATTCGCTGCGCGGGTTTCGAGGTCGTGAAGGAGCAGTCGGACGCGCACTCCGAGGACGAAATTCGCATACTCATGGCCGAGAGCAGAAAGCACGGCTTCATCGACAAAACCGAGTACGACTTTGTTGACAACGTGTTCGACTTTGCCGACCTCGAGGCGCGCGACATCATGACGCCGCGGACGGACATGGTCTGCCTCTATCTTGAGGACCCGATGGAAAAAAATATACGCATAGCGCTGGAAAATCATCTCACGCGATACCCGATATGCCGCGAGGACAAAGACGACATAATAGGATTCCTCCATATCAAGGATTTGCTCTCGCCTCTCTGCGAGGGTCGAAAGCCCGACCTCGCCACGCTGTCTCGCCGCGCGCTCGTCGTGCCCGAGACGATGCCGGTGGCACGCCTGCTGTCGACGATGCAGCAAAAAAAAGCCCAGCTCGCCATCGTGGTCGATGAGTACGGCGGCACAGCCGGAATGGCGACAATCGAGGACGTGATGGAGGAAATCGTCGGCGACATTCAGGACGAGTTTGACCACGAACGCCCGAGCGTCGAGCATCGCGGCGGCAACACATACTCCGTGGACGCAAAGCTCAGCCTGGACGACACCGACGACATACTTGAAATGAAAATCGAGTCCGACAACATAGACACGATAGGCGGATGGCTCTACACGAAGCTTGACTCGCCGCCGCGCATCGGACAGCACGTCACCGAGGGCGACAGCGTATTCATCGTGGAGGAAATGGAAAACGTGCGCATAACGCGCGTCCTCGTCCGGCTCGGCCACGAGCTGAAAGAAGTCCACGACGAGATACAGGAAGCGTCCGCCAATTAGAATATAAAGGGGGAATTAATATGCTCTTTGCATTTGTCCACAACAATATCCATGTGCTGGATCTTGACCGCTCGATAGCATTCTACTCCGAGGCTCTCGGCCTGCGCGAGACGCACAGATTCGAGGGGCGCGGCTTCACCCTCGTCTACCTCTCGGACGCCACCTCGACGCACGAGCTGGAGCTGACGCACGTTCACGACCGCACCACGCCGTATGACCTTGGAGAAAATGAATTTCACCTCGCGTTCGCCGTGGACAATTTCGCGGCCGCGCACCTGCTGCACGTTCAGATGAACTGCATTTGCCTCGAAAACCCTGAAATGGAAATATACTTCATCAGCGACCCCGACGGCTACTGGATTGAAATTCTTCCGACCGACCACCCGACATTCAAACGAAATCCATAATTCCAAACGAGGATAAAATAAAATGCTCCATTTCAACGAGAAAAAATTTGAACAAGCGATTGAGTCATTCCGCCTCACGCGCGACGACGTCCATATGATCGCGGCGGCGATGCGGCGTGACATAGAGCTCGCAATCCAAAAAGACGAGCGCACGTCGCTCAATCTCATCCCTTCATCAGTCAGTCTCCCAAGAGGCACCGAGAAAGGCGACTACATCGCGCTCGACTTCGGCGGGACGAACGTCAGAGCCGCAGAGGTGCGCCTCGATGGCGGCAAGGCGGCCGTCACGCGCCGAGCATCTCGCCCGCTTATCTCCAAGGAGCGCGGCTACAATCTCGTCGGCCCCGACGCGAGCGCGGACGAGCTGTTTGATTTTCTCGCCTCGCTCATCGACGAGGCGACAGGCGGCGACCACTCGTCGAGTTTTCTGCTCGGCCACACCTTCTCTTTCCCTTTCGAGCCGCTCGAGAACGGCGGCGCAAGACTCCTGCGCTGGACGAAGGAATTCGCGGTGAAAGGCGTTGAGGGCAAAGATATAAACGAGCTTTTGAGAGCCGCGCTGAAAAGACGCGGAGCCGCCAACGTGATGCCCGCCGCCACCGTGAACGACACCGTGGCGAGCCTGCTCACCGCCTCATACGAGCACGCAGGCACATTCATGAGCGCCATCTACGCGACGGGGTTCAACGCGTGCTACCGTGAGACTTTCGGCGGCAACGAAAGGCCCATTATATTCGACATGAACGCCGGAGGATTCTCAAAGGTTCTGACAAACAGCTACGACCAGTTGCTTGATGCCGCGTCGGGCAAGGAGGGCGAGCAGAAAACGGAGAAGATGGTCTCGGGTCGATACATCGGGGAGCTTTACAGGCTCGCGTTGATGGACGCGACAGTTCGCGATAATATCGCTACCGTCACGAGCAGCGACGTCGCCGCCATAGCCCAAGACGATGCCGATGGCAAATCGCGTCTGGCGATGCTGCTTGGCGATGACCATGACGAGGCATCACATGACGCGTCGGTGAGGCTCGCCGAGGCAGTCCTCGGACGCTCCGCGAGGCTGGCCGCGGCCATATTCACGGGAACGCTTTGGCACATGGGGGCAGTGACTAACCAAAACGTGGCCGTTGACGGCTCGCTGTATAAAAATGTTCCTCTGATACAAAACACAGTCCACGACGCCATGACCGAGCTGCTGATTGACGAGCCGATCGAGAGCCACCCGCGGATAGTGACGGCAAACGACGCGTCACTGATCGGAGCGGCAATAGCCGCCGCGATGACAAGCGAGTGATAAAATAAGACCGGATTAATCGGGAGCCTCAAACTCCTATTTAATCCGGTCTCATTTTATACATTATCATCGATAAAGAAATGCTCTAAATTTTTCTTTGTACGCGGAGCGATTCCTCGAGAGCGTCGGCGGCCTTGATGTGGCTTTTGTCGTACTTCGCCGCCTCGCGATGCCACTTCAATTCGTCGCTCCATTTTTTCGCGTTCGCTGCCATATCCGCCCTGTCGAGGCAAAGCTGATAAAGAGCCGCGTCGCGTTTCTCCGGGGTCATTCGGCTTTGGCTCGCAACGCGCCACGCCTCGTCCCATAGCTTCTCCGCCTTCGCGCGCTCCCTCGCCCCGTCAGCGGCGACTCTCGCCGCCTGCGCTAGGTCGAGCCACGCCATCTCGTCCATCGCGGCGCGGACGTAGTACCCGCTCGCCCTTTGATAGTCGCTCACCGCTGCCCTGTACTCGCCGATACGCTCCTCCGCTCTCGCAATCACATGATACGCGCCCGCCATCTCCCTGTCGCCATGAGCCAGAGAGCGCATCATTTCGCCGGCCGATTTCTGCCGCGCGTCGTCGAGGCCGTCGAGCACCTCCGCCCTCCATGAGAACGCCTCATACTTTTGAGCGTCATTAGTGGCCAGCGACACCGCGTCCGACAAAATATCAAGCGCGCCATTCGCATCGTGGCCGTCGTAAAATTTTTTCTTGCCGTCCTCTATGAGCGATTGAAATTTCGCCTCGCGCTCGCGCTCCGCCCGCGCCTCCGCCTCACGCACCCGCGCCGAGTCACGCGCCATCTGCTCGCTGCGCGAGAGCTGCGGCTTAGGAGCAGAGGGAGGGCGCATGACGATGGCGAGGACTGCTCCCCCGCCAAGAGCGAGCAACATAAGAACGATAAATATGCTTTTCTTCATAGTGTCACCTGCGATACTTATCTTGACATAGAATGAGACTTATTCATTAGGGATTTTAGTGCCCGTTAGCATCGGATAAGATAAAATAAAATTTCTCTGCGCCAGCAAAAAGGGAACGAATTTTGCCGCTATCGACAAATCCGTTCCCTTTCCTTTACCCAAAAATCTTCGCGCACTCCGACAGCCTGTCTCTTATCTTTATATGCTGCGGGCAGGTTCCCTCGCAGGCCCCGCACCTTATGCACTCGCTCGCCTTCTTGCGGCCGTGCATGTTCACCAGCCACGACTCCTGATGCTTCGCCGCCGACTCATCGCCATAGAGCGTCAGGTAATTCATAGCGGTGAATGTCCCGGAAATTCCGATGCTCATGGGGCATACCTTCGCGCAGTAATTGCAGGTCGTGCAAGGAATCAGCGGTATCTTTTTCAGCTCGCCCTGCGCCTTCTTTATGGTCGCCTTCTCGCTGTCCGTGAGTCCCTTGAAATCCTTCATGTACGAGATATTGTCTTTCATCTGCTCGATGCTCGACATTCCCGACAGCACCACAATCAGCCCGTCAAGGTCGGCGGCAAATCGTATCGCCCACGACGGCACGGACATGCTCGGCTCGGCGTCCTTAAGGATTTTCACCACAGGCTCGGGCGGGGTCGCGAGCATCCCGCCCTTCACAGGCTCCATTATGATGACGGGCTTTTTATGCTTTCGGGCGACCTCGTAGCAACGCCTGGACTGTATAGCCGGATTGTTCCAGTCCGCGTAGTTTATCTGTAACTGCACGAACTCCGCCTCGGGATGGCTCACGAGGATTTCCTCAAGCTCCTCCGGCGTGGAGTGGAAAGAGAACCCGAAATGCTTTATCTTGCCGGCTTCCTTTTGCTCCCTCACGAATGACCACATATTGAAATCATCAAAGAAGTGCGTGCGCATCTCGCCAAGATTATGCAGCAGATAGAAATCGAAATAGCCCGCGCCCGTCCGCGCGAGCGAAGTCTCAAACTGATTTATCGCGTCCTCGCGCGTCTTGCAGTTTATCCAAGCCGCGTTTTTCGTGGCGAGCTGAAACTTCTCGCGCGGGTAGCGTTCGACGAGGGCCTTCCTTATGGCCTCCTCGCTGCCCGTGTAGGCCCAAGCCGTGTCGAAATAGGTGAACCCTGCCTCCATGAATAAATCCACCATCTTCTTAACCTGCTCGACGTCAATCACGTCGTTCGCGCTGTCCCCGCTTACCTTCGGCAGGCGCATGAGGCCAAAGCCAAGCTTTTTTATTTCCGAGCCAAGATAAGACATACTATTACCTCCTCGAATAATTTATCATGCAAGCTCCATCATCTTATCGACAATCGCGGAGAAATCCTCGCGCGTCTCCGCCTTGTTAAAATCGTCGCGCAGCGCAGCTCCGCCGACCAGCCCCTTCGTGTACCACGTCGCGTGCCGTCTCATCTCCCGCACACCGATATAGTCGCCCTTGAACTCCATGAGCATATCGAGGTGCCTCATTATGAGCGCGGCTCGCTCGCGCATCGTCGGAGGCGGGGGCAGCTCGCGTCCCTCCCACGCGGCCGCCATCACGCGAAATATCCAAGGGTTTCCCTGCGCCGCCCTGCCTATCATCACTCCGTCGCAGCCCGTCACTTTTCTTATCCGCGCGAGATCGTCGGGCGTTCTCACGTCGCCGTTTGCTATCACGGGGATGCTCACCGCGCGCTTCACAGCGGCGATCTGCTCCCAGTCGGCGTGTCCCGCGTAGTATTGCTCGCGTGTCCTGCCGTGAACGGCAATCGCGTCTGCTCCTGCCGCCTCGGCTCTTCTCGCTATCTCGACCGCATTTATATGCCCCGCGTCGAAACCAATTCGCATCTTCACTGTGAGCGGGAGAGTCGTCGCTTTCCTCATGGCCGTGAGTATCTCCGTGACCTTCCCGGGCTCGCGCAGCAACGCCGAGCCTGCCCCGTTCTTCACGATTTTCGGGGCAGGGCAGCCCATATTGAAATCAATGGCGTCGCATACATTCTGCTCCTCGACATACGCCGCGCCCTCGGCGACGCGCTCCGCCGACGCGCCGAAAAGCTGAATGGCGAGCGGCCTCTCCCCATCGACAGTGCGGAGCATCGCGAGAGTGTGCTCATTTCTGAAATGAATGCCCATCACGCTCACCATCTCGGAGAAAACCATGGCGCATCCCATCTCGCGTGCGAGCACGCTGTACGGCATATCCGTCACCCCCGCCATCGGCGCGAGGAACACGGGGCAATCAAAATCAAGCCTTCCTATTTTCATTCGGTTTTTCGCTCTGCTTTTCGTTTTTCTCGGCGTTGCGCTCATAGAGCACTCGCAGCCCCGTGAGCGTCAGGAAATTATCCACCTTCTCGATGGTCTTTGACTCGCGCGAAATCATGTGGGCAAGTCCGCCCGTCGCGATTACCTTCATCGGCACGCCCATCTCATTTTTGATGCGGCGCACTATCTCATCAATCTGCCCGACAAAGCCAAAAATTATGCCCGCCTGCATCGCCGAGACAGTGTTGCGGCAAATCACTGACTTAGGCGTGACGAGCGCGACGCGCGGGAGCTGCGCCGCCCGCTGGAAAAGAGCCTCAGTCGAGATGCCTATGCCCGGCGCTATTACGCCGCCGAGATAGTCGCCATTCTCATCCACCACATCAAAAGTCGTCGCCGTTCCTATATCGACGACTATCAAAGGCCCACCGAACTGCTCATATGCGCCGACGGAATTGACTATGCGGTCGGCCCCGATCTCGCGCGGATTTTCATACTTCAGCTTGATCCCCGTCTTTATGCCGGGGCCCACGACAAGCGGATGAATACGGAAATATCTCTCGCACATCTTGACGAGCGGCACGACGAGCGGCGGAACGACCGACGAGATGATTATGGCGTCGATGTCGGTCATGCGCATACCCTGAAAACGGAACAAATTATTTATGAGCATCCCGTACTCGTCGCCCGTCTTCTGCCTGTCGGTCGAGATGCGCCAATGACGCTGGAGCTTCCTCCCCTCGTATGCGCCAAGAACTATATTGCTGTTGCCGATGTCTATGACTAAAAGCATGATGATATTACTCCTTCTTATCCGTTCTCGGCCTTATCGACACGTCGCCGGCCAGCACTTTTCTGCGCCCCTCGCTCGTGTCTATCAAGAGAGCGCCGTCCTCGTCGATGTCCACCGCCACTCCGGCGAATGTCTCCCTCACGCCGATGACATTGACCTCCTGCCCGAGCGTCACCGAGTAGCGTCGCCACTCATCGAGGACATTCCTGAATCCGTTTTTCTCCACATCCTGATAGAGGTCATCCATCGCCGCGAGAATTTCCGCGAAAAGCTCCACCCTCGAGAGCGTGTGCCCCGCGATCATCGAAAGCGACGTCGCGATGTCCTTCACGTCGTCGGGGAAATCCTCCCTGCTCATGTTCACATTGATGCCGGTGCCGATGACGACGTAATTGATGCGCTCCATCTCCGCGCTCATCTCCGTCAGTATGCCAACGAGTTTCTTGCCGTCGCTGCTCAAAATATCATTCGGCCACTTGATGCCGACATCGAGATTGAAATGCTTCGCGGCGCGGACAATGGCGACCGCCGACATCAAAGTGCATTTCGGAGCCTCCTGCGGCAAGAAAGTCGGGCGAAGTATGACCGAGAACCATATCCCCTTGCTATGCGGCGAGTACCACCCGCGCGATAGCCGCCCCTTGCCCGCGTCCTGCGCCTCCGCGACGACGACAGTGCCGTCGTCAGCCCCCTCGCGGGCGAGCCTCTTCGCCTCCTCATTCGACGACGCAATCTCATCAAAATGAATGATTTTCCTGCCGATAATCCCCGTCGCGAGCAGAGGGGCAATCTCCTGCGGCAAAAGCAAATCAGGCGAGTCCTTCAGCTGATAGCCGCTGCGCGAATGGCTCACGATATTATACCCCGCGTCCTTCAGCGCCTTGATATGCTTCCAAATGGCGGTGCGCGATACACCAAGCCGTGCCGCTATCTCCTCGCCCGAGACGTATCCGCCCCCGGCCGTCGTTTTCAGCATCTGCAAAATCCTCTGCTGCATCTCATGCATGAGCGTCACCTTCATAAAAAATCTCACCGGGAGCCGACCCTGCTATCGCCTCATCCATAGAATCTCCCCCTGCTTTTATAATCCATCTTATTCTCATTTTATCCGATGCTAACGGGCACTAAAACCCCCGCTTCTGCAAGCGTGAGATAAGCGCCCATAAAGCAATGGGTAAATTCGACTAGATTAAGTGGGAGTATAAAACTCCCACTTAATAAGTCTCATTTTATGAGAAAAAACTCCAAACGCCTCAATTTGGAAGCAGTTGGAGCATTGCCGGCTCTTTAGCCAATATCGTCAATAGGTTTGAAATAGCCCTGCTCGGCAGTACATCTCCGCTTTCATATTTTTGAAAAGCCCTTGGACCGCCGCCAATCTTTTCTCCTGCTTCTTCCTGAGAAAGCCGTAGCTGCTTGCGAACATTTTTGATTTCTTCCGGCAACAACAGCTTTTCGTACTTAGCTTTCAATCTCCGCAAGGCTTTCCCATAAACTTTGCGGTCTTCCTTGCTATATATGCCATCATCGCTGTCTTTAGGATACCAACCAGGCATCTCGACAGTCTCATTCAAATCTTTATATGAAATCAGCATTGGGCGAACACCGCGTTCCAATTCTTCCCCGGTTTCCGGATGTATCCTTTTTGTAATTTCCTTGTCCATTGCGTCCACCTCCTATTTCTCTTTGAAAGAAAGCAGCGTAAATTCCGAGATTACTTCCTTGGTAAACTTCACATAGAGAATCTTGTCTTCATAGGGAACATGGTAAACATCCTGCCAAATCTTTGAATCCTTGTATGATGTCATGGATTTGTAAAAATGCTCTTGCTTCATGGATGCGATAGCAGCATCTATATCCGTATCATCCATGCCAAGCATCATAGCTCCTTGCAATGCGCTTCTTGTAATGCCATAGTCTGATGCTTTGAATTCCTCCAAATCGAATGAAGGCCTAAATAAGTCCAAACAAAAATCCCCTCTCTTTATTCCAATCCAATTCTACACCATTATGGTCATTTTGTAAATATAAAACGTTCTTATTGTTTTTTTACTTTATAAGTCCATTCATCGTTTCCTAAATATTTTTTCAACGTGAGCGGCTCTATTATATCCTCATACATAGAGCCTCACTCTATCTTTTATAATACCATAACTGTAATACGTTTACTAGATATGCTTTTCATAAAATGAGACTTATTCAGTGGGAGTTTTTAGACTCCCTGCGATGGACGCTTTCGCGTCCCCCTGCATACAGGAGCCTCTAATTCGCTTTGCTCATAAGAGGCTCCAATAACTGAATCTAGTCGAATTTATCCATTGCCTTATGGATAAAATTTACCAACAAAAAAAGCGCCCCAAGAGGAACGCTTTTGAATGTGAAAAATTATCTCTTCATATTAACCGCCGTCTCAAGATTTTCGTCCGATGTCGTGATCACTTTTGAATTTGACTGGAACCCGCGCTGAGTCACTATCATATCAGAAAACTCATTTGCAATATCCACATTGGACATTTCAAGAGCCGAAGGGGTGACCCTCGTTCCCGTCGTCTCGGACGTGCCATACGTCGCGGCTCCGGAATTGCCCGATACCATGTAGAGGCTGTTCCCCTCCTTCAGGAGTCCCTGCGGATTGGAAAAAGTCGCCAAGGCCACCTGCGCTTCAAGCTGCGTCTGGCCGTTGCTGTACCTGCCAATGATATTGCCCGACTGGTCGACATCGACGCCTATCAGTGTCGCTGCCTCCTCCTCCGTCTCGGTGCCGGGCATCTCCTTTCCGATTGGAATGTTTATATTCGTCGGCTCACCGCCGGGCGTAATGGTTCCCTCAGTCGCCATGTAGCCCTGCACGAAAAGCCCCGTGCCGTTCTGCACGAGATTTCCCGCCGAGTCAAATCCAAAATCGCCGCTGCGCGTGTAGTAAGTCTTCACGCCATCCCTGACGACAAAAAGCCCATCGCCCGACAGGGCAAGATCCGTGTTTTTGCCGGTCGACTGAATACTGCCGTTTCGGAACATCAAATCAATCGCCGACGTGCGCGAGCCTAGACCAATCTGCACGGAGTTCGTGCTGCCGATATTGCCATTGCTCGCGGTGGCGCCCTTCAGCGTCTGCGAAAGTATGTCGCTGAAATCTCCGCGCCCCGCTTTGAACCCCGTCGTATTGACATTCGCGACATTATTGCCGATGACATCCATGCGCGTCTGATGCGACTTTATTCCCGACTCTCCCGTGTACAGCGAACGAATCATAAAGACACTCTCCCTTTTCGATAAATATATTTTCTATTGTAACGGTTTTCAAAAATAATGTAAAGCACTAATGCCAAATCATAACAAAAAAAGCATCCTTATCGGATGCTTTTTTAGGCATTATTATCTCTTCAGATTGATGAGAGTCTCCAGCATCTCATCGGAGACGGTGATGATCTTCGAGTTCGACTGGAAACCGCGCTGCGTGACAATCATGTCGGTGAACTCGTTGGCTATATCCACGTTGCTCATTTCAAGGGCAGCGGGGGTGATAGTCGCGCCGAGCGCCTTCGCCGTATTTGGCGAGCCGGAAAGGCCAGCGTTGTTCGAGTCCTGATAGAGGCTGCTGCCGACCTTGTCAAGACCGGAAGGGTTCGTGAAGCGCTGCAGGGCGACCTGCGCCTCTACCTGCTTCACGCCATTCGTGTAGTTGCCCGTAATCTGACCAAGCGAGTCAATCGTGAGGCTTGAGAGCGTGCCTGCCGCGTTGCCGTTCGGTTTTCCGGCAATCGTGCTGCTTGAGGCGTACTGAGTGAGATCGCCAAGAGTGACAGTAATATCTTGAGTCGGACCCGACCCGTTTGTCAATGCAAGATTAACGCTGCCGCTGCCGGAAACATATTTACCATCAGTGTCAAACTGTAAATCCTGATCGGCCATAGTCACCGTTGTAGTCGTGCCGTCATCTTCTGTAATAGTGGCAGACCCCGAGCCATCGGTATTAACCTGAACGACCCATTTATCATTCGCTTTATCCGTGAGCGTAAAATAAAGAGTAACATCATGAGACGCGCCAAGAGAATCATAGGCGGTAAAAGTCGTGACCACCGGAGTGCTGTATCCCACGGTATATTTCCCCGACGTATATGTCAGTTTTGTCCCGTCGCTCAATGTCACCGTCACCGGGTCTGCCGCCGTCGCTGTGAGAGAACCTGTAGTTATCGTGCCGCTTGCCGTATTGGTCATAGAAGTAATAGTCGGCACATCGGAATTTAGATTATTTGAATATGCCACCAAAGTCGTCTCGACAGGAGCCATGCTTTTGCCCGAAGGAATCTGGATATTTGTTACCGCCGCGCCGGTATCGACCGCGCCGTCGGTCGCCATCCAGCCCTGAACGAACATACCGTTGCCCGGCTGAACATAGTTGCCGTCGGCGTCAAATTCAAAAGCTCCGTTGCGGGTGTAATAAGTTCCCGTGGAGTCCTTCATTATGAAAAGCGCGTTGGTCGACGAGAGGCAGAGGTCGGTGTTCTTGCCGGTCGACTGCACAGAGCCGTTCGTGAACAGCAGGTCAATCGACGAGACCGATGAGCCGAGGCCAATCTGCTTCGGGTTGGTTCCGCCGACATTGTCCTGCGGCGACGACGCGCCCGTGAGCGTCTGGCTCAGCATATCGACAAATGTGGTGCGGCTTGATTTGAATCCTGTCGTGTTGACGTTGGAGATATTGTTGCCTATTACGTCCATGCGCGTCTGATGATTTTTTAGTCCCGAGACGCCCGAATACAGAGAACGCATCATGATGAATCATTCTTCCTTTCATTTTAGCCTTTGCGGC
>JAFTAB010000097.1 GCA_017458745.1 Schwartzia sp. (in: firmicutes)
AAGGCAATGGGTAAATTCGACTAGATTCAGTTATTGGAGCCTCTTATGAGCAAAGCGAATTAGAGGCTCCTGTATGCATGGGGACGCGAAAGCGTCCATCGTAGGGAGTATAAAACTCCCACTGAATAAGTCTCATTTTATGTTAAATTGCTAACCCAAAATGGTGAAATGCGATGGTGATAGAGTAAATGCACGAGATGAGCATTGCCAATGGGATTCTTGATATTGCTCGCGATTACGCGGCGAAAAACGAGGCGACGAGAATATCGAGAGTCGCGCTTCTGATAGGGGAGATGGCCGGAGTCGAGGAGGAGTCGCTGCGATTTTGCTGGGAGTCGCTTGCGCGCGGGACGCTCGCCGACGGGGCGGAGCTGTTGATTTCGCGTGTGCCGCTTGTCGCTCGCTGTGACTCATGCGGCAAAGAGAAGCGCATCGAGCATTACAATTTTATTTGCCCCTGCTGCGGCGGGACGATGCTGACAGTGAGCGGGCGGGAGCTCAGAGTCGATTATATTGACATGGAGTAGCGTGCTGGCATGAGTAATCGGCGGGAGGAGTGATTAAATGGAAATAAAGGTAATGAAAGATATTTTGGGGCAGAATGATAAGACGGCGGCTAATATTCATGCGCTGCTCGCCGCGAGGAAGATTTTCGCGCTGAATTTGATGGGCTCGCCCGGCGCCGGCAAGACTTCGCTTTTGGAGCGCACAATGGCGGCAATGAAAGACGAGCTGAGGATGGCTGTCATCGAGGGCGACCTCTTCACATCGAGGGACGCCGACCGTATTGCGAAATCAGGCGTGCCCGTCATACAGATAAACACGGCGGGCGGCTGCCACCTCGACGCGCCCATGGTGGAGAAAGCGCTGCGCGAGCTTGACCTTGACTGCTTGGACTTCATCATCATCGAGAATGTCGGCAATCTCGTCTGCCCTGCGGAGTTCGCCATAGGCGAGGATGAAAAGGCGACGGTGCTCTCCGTGACCGAGGGCAATGACAAGCCCATGAAGTATCCGCTGATTTTCAAGGAGTCGGCCGTCACCGTCATAAATAAAATCGACCTGGTGCCGTACACTGATTTTGATGTGGCGCAGGCGACGGAGGACATCAAGACGATACACCCCGCGGCGAAAGTGTTGCCTCTGTCATGCTCGACAGGCGAGGGGATTGAGGCGTGGCTTGACTGGCTGCGTGAAAAGGTGAAAAGATGATGGCTGACGAGCTTGACAGGGTGCCGCCTGTCACCGTCCTGGGCATAGGGAATATCGTGCTCCGCGACGAGGGCTTTGGCGTGCGAGTGGCGGAATATATCGACAAAAATTATGAGTTTTCCGATGAGGTGCAGGTGCTCGACGGGGGCACGCTCGGGATGGAGCTGCTGCGATTCATCACCGGCACCAAAAAGCTGCTGATACTTGACGCGGTGAAGGCGGACAAGCCGCCGGGAACGATTTACCATCTGGAGGGCGGCGAGGTAAAAAATCATTTCGCGGAAAAGCTGTCGGCGCACGAGATTGGCATACAGGATGTGCTGACGCTCCTTGAGCTGACGGGCAAGCCGATCACAGAGGTGACTGTGATTGGAGCGGTGCCTGCCGATCTGGAGGCAGGGACGGAGCTGTCTGAGACGCTTAAGCCGATAGTGGAAAAGGCGGCGGAAATGGCGATGGCGAGCCTGCGCGACTGGGGCGTGGAGATAAGAAAACGTCAGCATAGCATAAAGGAGAAAAATAATGACAGTTTATCTTGAAAGGGTATGCGGGATATGTGTTTAGCTGTTCCTGCCCGCGTCATAGCCATTGAGGACGAGCTTGCCACTGTCGAGGTGCGCGGCGCCACGCGGAAGGCATCGCTGATGCTGCTGCCGGAGGCAAGGGTCGGCGACTATGTGCTCGTCCATGCGGGTTTTGCCATGCAGGTCGTGACTGAAAATGATGCAGCGGAGACCGAGGCGCTTTGGGCGGAGATGAATGGGGCGGCGCGTACCGTGAATGACATAGAGACGCTTAATGATGATGAGAGGCGAGCCATTCATGAAAAAAGACTTTGATGAAAAATCACTCGCTCAAAAGCTGGTTTCGGAAATCGACAGGCTCACCAAGCCTCTTGGGCGCAAGATTCGATTCATGGAGGTATGCGGCACTCACACGGTCAGCATTTTCCGCGCGGGCCTGCGGCAGATGCTCCCGCCCCAGATAGAGCTGGTCTCGGGCCCCGGCTGCCCCGTCTGCGTGACGCCTGATGACTACATGGACAAGGCAATCGCGTATGCGCGTGAGCCTGACACGATCATCGCGACATTCGGGGATATGCTGAAAGTGCCGGGCTCGTCGTCGAGCCTCGCCGACGCAATGGCGGCAGGCGCGGACATCCGCATTGTCTACTCGCCGCTTGATAGTCTCAAAATCGCAAAGGAAAATCCGGAAAAAAGTGTCATATTCCTCGCTGTGGGATTTGAGACGACTGCGCCGACTGCCGCCGCGACCGTCATCACGGCGATGAGGCAGGGCATAAAGAATTTCTTTGCGCTCTCGGCGCAAAAGCTCATTCCGCCCGCGATGAGGATGCTGCTGGATGATGAGCGGACGAATGTCGATGGCTTTCTCCTGCCAGGGCACGTCGCCGTCGTGACGGGGAGCGACGAGTTTCTCTTTCTCCCGCGTGATTACGGCAAGCCCGGGGTAGTGGCCGGTTTTGAGGCGATGGAAATCCTTCGCGCGGTGTATCGCCTCGCGAAGATGACGGCGAGCCGCGAGCCGGGAATTGAGAATGAATATGACAGCGTGGTGACGGCGGGCGGAAATAAAGCTGCTCAAAAAATGCTCTATGAGGTCTATGAGCCGATTGACACGCAATGGCGGGGGCTGGGGGTAATAGCGCAGTCGGGTCTGCGATTGCGCCATGAATACGCGGGGTTCGACATCGAGCGCGTTCGGCCGATTGAGGTCGATGATGCGCCGGGCAAGGAAAAGAGCCTCTGCCGATGCGGAGAGGTGCTGCGAGGGCTGACGGTTCCCGTGGAGTGCCCCCTGTTCGCGAGGGCTTGCACCCCGGAACATGCGGTTGGCCCCTGCATGGTGTCTGTCGAGGGAGTATGCGCGGCTCATTATAAATATGGCGGAGGAACATTCCAATATGGGAAATGAAAAAATAGAGATGGCTCACGGCGCGGGCGGGCGAATGGGCGGCGCGCTTCTCGATGAAGTGATAATGCCCGCGCTCGGCAATCCGATTTTGGAGGAGCTTCACGACGGCGCGAGACTCAGAGTGAGCGGGAATATAGCGTTCACGACTGACTCGTATGTCGTCAAGCCGATTTTTTTTCGCGGGGGCAGCATCGGGCGGCTCGCCGTGTGCGGCACGGTGAATGACCTCGCGATGACGGGGGCGGTGGCGAAATATCTCTCGCTCGCGCTTGTAATCGAGGAAGGCTTTTCAATCGACGAGCTGAAAAATGTGCTCGCCGATATTCACGCGGCGGCCGACGAGGCGAATGTCAAGATCGTCACTGGCGACACGAAGGTCGTCGGCCACGGGGCAGGCGACGGCATCTATATCAACACGGCCGGCATCGGCGAGATTATCGAGGGCAGCGACATTTCGCCTAGAAATATAAAGCCGGGCATGGACATCATCGTCTCGGGGTATCTGGGCGACCACGCGGCGACCATCATGGCTGCCCGTCACAGTATCGACCTGCCCGACACGGTGCAGAGCGATGCCGCGCCTCTCTGCGACCTCGTCAAGGTGATGGCGGAGGCCGCGCCGCATATCGCGGTGATGCGTGACCCGACTCGCGGCGGCGTGGCGGCGACGCTTAATGAGCTCGCGCGTCAGTCGCAGGTCGGTATGCTGCTGGACGAGGAAAAAATCCCGGCGCGTGACGAGGTCATGGGCGTGTGCGAGCTGCTGGGGCTCGACATTTTGGAGCTCGCGAACGAGGGCAAGCTGATTGCAATAGTGCCGCATGACGAGTCGGAAAATCTGCTTCGCGCGATGAAAAGCCACCGGCATGGGAAAAATGCGGCAATAATTGGCAGGACGACGAGCGAGGCAAAAGGCGAGGTGGGGCTGAAGACGAGACTAGGCGCGATACGCGTGGTCGAGATGCCGCTCGGCAGCATTGCGCCGCGAATTTGCTGATACTGCTCGCTGACGGAATTTCTTGCTGCGATGATGGAGCAACAATTAAATCATTTTTTCAAAAATAATTACTTGTTGGTAATTGCTTTTTGATATTATAATTGAAATATGGACATGGTATTTGAATGGGACGACAAAAAAGATGCTATAATGGCAATAATGACTTCACGGCTGAAGGCTGGGAGCACACCTTCTGATGAGGTAGTGGCGAGAATGAAGGAGGCCGCACGTTACCCGGTGACGTTTGATGAGGATTGCCCGGAGCTCACAGATGCACAGCTAAGTGAATTCAAGCCGGTAAATCCTGAGCTTCACGTCAATCCAAAGTTTTTCAAGCCGAAGAAAAAGCGGATTGCATTAGAACCCAATTCCAAGGGGAAAATGCTGGCGTGACTTTCATGCAGTCTCATACCTTCATTTGATTGAAAAGTCCAATCAATGAAGGTATGAGATTGTTTTTTATTGCAATTCGGCGGATTATTTGATATATTTTAACTTGTAAGTTCGTCTTATAAATGTGATTAATTTTTTTCGATAATGATTATTGAGAGGGAGTGTTGGATGTGAGCGCATTACTTAATGAGCTGCGTTCGCGCGGATGCGATATTGACGGGGCACTTGTCAGGTTCTTGAACAAAGAGGATTTTTATGCGAAGCTATTCAAGAAGTTTTTGAAGGATGCCTCGATAGAGGGACTGGGTGAGGCACTGAAGGCGAAGGACGTGGACACGGCGTTTCGTCACGCGCACACGCTTAAGGGGCTCACGGCGAACATGGGGCTGACGCCTCTTTATGACATAGTAGTGAAGATTGTCGAGCCGCTTCGCGCGGGCAAGCTCGATGACAATCTGAATCCGCTTTATGACAAGCTGATGGCGGAGCTGAAGAATTACAAGATTCTTGCCGAGCGCGACGGGGAGTAAGATTACAAAGGTGAAAATCGTTTGATTCATTGGGAGGATAAAACTCCCGCTGAATAAGTCTCATTTTATACCGCGAAAATTTTGGACGAGATAAATATTATTTTTTAGGCGATTGGAAAATCTGGCAAGGAAGGGAGGAATTAAAATGGAAGATGAGGAGAAGGTATACCCGGATCTCAATGAGAAAGAGGGACTTGAGCGTTTCATGGGCAACGATGCGCTTTACAAAAAGTACCTTGAGGATTTTCTTTATGACGCGTCGTTTATCGAGTTTTGCACCGGCGTCGAGATGGGGGACATGGGCATGGC
>JAFTAB010000098.1 GCA_017458745.1 Schwartzia sp. (in: firmicutes)
AAAAAGCGGCGTTGTTCCACGTGAAACAATGCCGCTTTTTTCTATTCATCACGTTCCATACGAAGAAAATCATTGTGATATTTTATGGGACACTCTATAATGTTTCATTAAAGGTTTCACGGGCACGCAATGAATTGAGAGGTATCAAAAATATGTTGCAAAGCGAATACGGGCAAAAAGCAATCAGCGAGATCACCACGCCGAAAAGCGACGATAAGAAATCGTGCGGCTTTTTGCGCCTATCAAAAAACCGACTGATGCAGCACGGGGCACTATGCGTTTTGCTCCTGCTGACATTATTCAGGATATGGCTTATCCAAAATACAGGATGGCTGATTCTCGCCGATGCGATACACGATGACATGCTGATGGTGAGAATAGCAAACGAAATAGGCCACTTAGCGTGGGCGGGTGAATATGATCAATACACATTGGCAAAATCAGCGGGGTACCCTTTGTTTTTGGCGATAGGTCACTGGCTTCACCTGCCCTACGGCGTATGGCTCGGGCTATACATCGCGCTCGTGTCGGCAGTCACAGCCTTTTCATTGCGGCCTCTCACTCAAAACAGAATAACCGAGGGACTGATTTATTTATTCATATTGTATCAGCCGATAGGTTTTTCATACGCCGGCGCGCGTATTTACAGAAACGCTTTGACCCCGTGGGCCGCGCTTTTAGTCTTTGCTTGCCTGATAGCTTTGTATCTCCGAAGAAATGAGCCATCAAAAACATTATACAAATGGTCGCTTGCCTGCGCCGTGTCCCTTGCCCTTTTTTGGCATATCCGCGAGGACTCCGTTTGGATTTTGCCATTTGTAATCGGCGCAAGTCTGACCATTCTCATATTCAAAAAACATTCCTCCTCTGTCGGGCTGCTAAAATACATAGGCGCGCTTATCTTTCCCCTGATTTTTTTAGGCGGCTCATGCCTCGCCGTTCGCGCATTAAATTATTCATGCTATGGCGTTTTTTTGGAAAATGACCGCACGCAAGGGACCATGCCGGAAGCGGGGAGCCTGCTCATGGACATAGAGGCAGGCTCTGATAAGCGCGGCGCTGTCTGGGTGTCACGAAAAGCATTGAAAGCGGCAAAAGATGCCAGCCCGACAATGGCAAAGCTGGAAGGAGTCGAATATCTTTGGGAAAAATGGGCTCACGATATTTTCAATGACGAGGAAGTGTGGGGCGATCATTTTTACTGGGTAATGCGCAATGTATTGGAATACAATGGATATTTCCAAGGCAATGCGCCGGAAACCCAAGAAGTCTTTGCCAAAATCGCAAGCGAGCTCCGCGATGGTTTTGATGCCGGCATACTCAAACGCAAGGAGGGCGGATGGCGGCTTTCTTCTCAGCACAGGGCAGTATATCCCGACGATATAACCTCGTCATTATGGCCTGCGCTGAAAGTTTATATCTCCATGGGCAGACACGCTTACTGCGACGCATACACGCGGCAGAGCATCACCGGCGGCAACTCATTGCTGCCGCAAACTGAGCAGGTGCTGCGAATGAAATTTGACGGGGAATCGTCTCCCGCTTTCCCGTTTTCCAATGCCATAATAAACGCTTATAAGATTATGGGGAATCCCCTGATGTGGTCCGCGCTTTTAGGATTTATTATAATATGCCTGCAATGCGCGCGCCATAAAAAAATCAGATTTGACTGCCTCGGAATACTGATGATGATTTCTTCGGTTTTTTGGGGAACATATATAGACGTTGGAATAGCGCATTTATTCTCGCAGTGGATTGACCCGACTTGGGGTAGTTATTTTTACGCCACGGCAGGCTATACAGCCATAGCCTATTGCGAGTGCATAATCCTCTCATGCTTGCTCACTCTCAGGCGAAGCAGGACGCAGGCGCTTACCTTATCCGATGCTAACGGGCACTAAAACTCCCGCTTCTTAGCGGGAGTTAAGTGCCCATAAGGCAATGGGTAAATTCGACTAGATTACAAAACCGTAATATTATCTATATAACATTTACAAATTTGCTTCTTTGTGAGAAAATTTCAATGAAATAATATTGGAAACGGGGTCCTCACTTTGAGCGCAAATAAATTTGAGATGAAAAAATCATATTGGATACTGCTTGGTTTTATAATAGTCGCATTTATAGTGTATCGCGTTGTCTCCATCTTTCTCGACAAGCCCGCCGAGGAGCGCGTGCCGCCCGTCGTGCGGACAATGACCGTAGACGAGACGAGGCGGGAGAACGTCGCCTCATACCCCGGCGAGGTGCGCGGCAAATATGAGACCGGCCTCTCATTTCAGGTCTCCGGTAAAATCATCCGCCGCGACGTGAATCTTGGCGACGCAGTAAAAGCAGGGCAAGTGCTGATGGAGATAGACCCCAAGGATATAAACGAGAAATTGAGGGCGGCGCAGGCGGCGCACAGAGCCGCAGCCACTCAGGCTCTGCTCGCGTCCGAAAACTACGAGCGATATGAGAGCCTCTACCGTCAGGAAGCCGTGAGCACGATGGTGCGCGACCAGTACAGGACGCAGCACGAGGCAGCGGAGGCGCAGCTCGCGGAGGCAGCGGCAAACCTCTCCGCCGCTGAAAACGAGATGTCATATACCGTGCTTGTCGCTGACCACGACGGCAGCATCGCCGCCATCACGGGCGAGGTCGGCCAGGTCGTCGCGGCCGGCACTCCCGTCATCACGATGGTGCAGGATGACGGTCGCGAGATAGAGATACACGTTCCGGAAAATCATGTCGGCGCGATTCACCCCGGCGACCCGGCGACCATCACATTCTGGGCGCTCGGCGATGTCACGGCGCATGGCCGCGTGAGCGAAATCTCGACAATGGCTGACAGCGTGACCCGCACATATAAAGTCCGCGTCGCCGTGGACAGCTTCCCGCGCGATGCCCGACTCGGCATGACGGCGAAAGTGGAGCTGCGCGGCAAAGAAAGCGGCTCAATCCTCGTGCCTCAGAGCGCTATATATCAGCGCGGCGACGTGACGCAGGTGTGGCTCGTGGAGGACGGAAAAGCGAGGCTGCGCGACGTGAAGGCCTCGAGCTACGAGGGTGACAAAGTGAAAATCACGGAAGGCCTCAATCAGGGAGACATCGTCGTGACCGGCGGAATCAACAAAATCGCTGAGGGCGAGGAAGTCCGCATGGAAGGCAGTGTATTCAAATGATGGGGAACTGGGCATCGTGGGCGATAAAGCACAGGAGCATAGTCTATTTTTTCTCGCTGCTCGTTGCGGCCATGGGCATATTCTCGTATTTCAAAGTCGGGCGACAGGAAGATCCGGTTTTCACGGTCAAGCAGATGGTCATCTCCGCGGCATGGCCGGGCGCGACGGCAAAGCAGATGGAGAAATTCGTCACCGAGAAAATCGAAAAGACCGCGCAGCAAGTCAAAAACTTCGACTACGTTGAGAGCTACTCGCGACCAAATTTTTGCGTGATCAATGTCTATCTTTTGGAATCAACCCCGGCATCGGCAGTGCGCGACAGATGGATCGAGCTGCGCAACCTCATCGAGGACAGCAAGGACGAGCTGCCCGCCGATCTTCAAGGGCCATATTACGACGACCATTTCGACGACGTGTACGGCAATGTCTACGCGGTCACATCGGACAGCTACTCGTACGAGGATATGCGCCGTGTCGCCGAAAGGCTCAAGGACACGTTCAAAGGCGTAAAGGATGTTCAGAAAGTCGAGCTGCTCGGCGTGCAGCCCGAGAAAATCTATGTCGAAATAAATAACGACAAACTCGCGGAGCTGGGGATGGACATTGACGCGCTGGCATCGTTCATAAACGCCGAGACCAGCATCACCGCCTCGCCCATGCTCCATGAAAACGGCTACAATACATTCCTGAGGCTGACGGGCATCCCTGACGCGGCGGCAGAAATCGCGAATATCCCCATCAGCGGCAACGGCAGGACGCTGCACCTCGGCGACATCGCGGACATAAAACGCGACTACGCCGACCCTCCCGAGTCCAAAATGTATTTCAACGGCGCCCCCGCCATCGGCATCGCCATATCCATGAGAGACGGCGGCAACAACATGGAGCTCGGCGACAACCTCAAAAACGAAGTCGCCAAGATGAAAAACGAATTGCCGCTGGGATTTGAAATTCATCAGGTTCACAATCAGCCCGAGGTAGTCGAGGCATCAATAGATGAATTTATGGAGAGCCTGATAGAGGCCATCGTCATCGTGCTCATCGTGAGCCTCATGACGCTCGGGCGCGAGTCGGGCTATGTCATATCGTGCTGCATACCGCTCGTGCTCATGGCGAGTTTCATAGGAATGTTCATGCTCGGCATCGACATGCATAAAATTTCTCTCGGCTCGCTCATCGTCGCGCTCGGTATGCTCGTCGACGACTCCGTCGTCGTGATCGAAATGATAGAGCTCAAAATCGGCGAAGGCTGGGACAAAATCAAGGCCTGCTCGTACGCCTTTGAGAGCTGCGCCAAGCCGCTCCTCACAGGGACCATGATAACATGCGTCAGCTTTATGCCGATTGCCTTTGCTGATTCCGACGTGGGCGAGTACGCGGGCAGCCTGTTCGCGGTCATCACCGTTACGCTGATGTCGAGCTGGTTCGTCTCGGCGACGCTGGCCCCGACGCTTGCATTTGAATGGCTGAAAGTTCCCGACCCGCTCACGCAGCAGAAAACACCTGACGAAAACAAGAAAGAGACCGTTTCCGTGCTCGACAACCCCCTCTATCATAAAGGCTTCTACGTCGTCTTCAATTCCCTGCTGGATTGGGCGCTTTCTCACCGGAAATGCACTGTTGCCATCACGATTGCGATATTCATTGGCACGCTTTTGCTGAGTCAATCGCTAAGAGAGGAATTTTTCCCCGGCTCCACGCGCCCGGAGCTGCTCGTCGACATGAATCTCCCCGAGGGCGCGAGCATCAAGGCTGCGGACGAGGCAGCGAAAGCCCTGACGGATTTCGTCATAGCCGATGACGATGTGGACAGAGCGGCGACATACGTCGGCACGTCCGGCCCAAGATTCGTGCTGGTCATTGACCCGTCGGAGCCGCATGACAATTTCGCGCACCTCGTCGTCGTCGCGAAGGACACCGAGGCACGGGACCGCATGGCGGAAAAAATACATTCATTCGTCGAGGAGCGGCTCCCCGATGTGCAGGCCTACTCGCGGTCAATACCGCTCGGGCCGCCCACGCCGTACCCCGTGATGATAAGAGTCTCGGCGACGACCGATGCGGAGGCAAAAGAATACGCCCAGAAACTGAAGGACATCATGCTGGCAAATCCCCACGTCACATTGGTGAGATTTGACTGGATGGAACATTCGCCCGCCATAAAAGCGGAGCTGGATGACGACAAGCTGCGCCAGATGGGGCTCACGCGCAAGGCCATAGCCTCCGCGCTGTACGCCGAAATCTCAGGCTACACGGTCGGCCATTACTACGAGCGCGACATGGCCATCGACATCGTGTTTCGCCTGAAGCCCGGCGACCATCAGAGCATCGAGGACATCGGCAATATGACAATACCGACGTCGCAAGGCGCAGTGCAGCTCAGGCAGGTCGCCAATCTCTCATACGACAACGAGGAGGGCATGATATGGCGGCGCGACCTCTTGCCCACCGTGACGGTCAATGCCGGCATCGTGAGCGGAATCACAGGCAACGATGTCAACATGGAGATAATGAAAGCTGCCGATGACATGATAAAAAATCTGCCGGCCGGAGTGAAGATAGAGGCGGGCGGCCCCGCCGAGTCCTCGGACGACGCCCTTGATTCCATAATTACGCCCATACCGGCAATGCTCATCATAATGATAGTGCTGCTAATCATAATGCTCATGAACATCAAAAAACTTATCGTGGTGCTGCTCACCGCGCCCCTTTGCATCATCGGCGTGATAATCGGCCTTTTCCTTTTCGACACGCCGCTCGACGTCATGGCGGAGATTGGCGCGCTCTCGCTCATAGGCACGGTAATCCGCAACTCGACCGTGCTCGTCGATCAAATCGATCAGCACATGGCGATGGGCATGGCACCGTTCCGCGCGGTCAAGGAATCGGTCATTGTGCGTTTCCGCCCGATAATGCTCACCGCGCTGACCACAGTCCTCGGACTGATACCTATGTTCCCCAGCATATTCTGGCGCGGGCTGGCCATAGCGATCTCATGCGGCCTCACTCTGGCGACGATGATAACGCTCATAGTCCTCCCCGTCATTTACTGCATGATATTCAAAATTGAATACGAAAAATAATAAACGACGATTTTGGCATCCATTCGTAATCTGATGAAAACCATGAATTTGAGTGCCAAGCAGGCAATGGACGCGCTCATGATTCCTGCTTCTGAGCAGAAGAAATATGCGCCGCAAGTGTAAAATTCAAATCATAAAAACAGCCTCTTGATGAGACAAGAAATCTCGCCAAGAGGCTGTTTTTTATGCTTTCTCAATCGCAGCAACGCTCAATCGAGGCACCCGCAATCTGCCGCCATGCTCCAAATAATCAACTTTGGCTTTCAATGTATCCAAAATAAAAAGAGCCCGAAATCGGGCTCTTTTATTTCACCAGCACTATTACAAGCAGTGCTTAATGTTTTTAATGGGATTATTATCAGAATTTGTACTTTGAGAGCTCGGCCTGCATATCCAGAGCCAGCTTCGCGAGGGCATCGGACGCGCTCGCTATCTCTTGGCTCGATGCGCTCTGCTCCTCCGCCGCGGCGCTGACGCTCTGCATCTCGTCCGAGACCTTCTTGGCTCCATTGTCGATGGCCTGCATCTCGTCGGCTATGCCTGACGCCTCGCCCGCGACTCCGTCGACTGACTTCGACATCGTGGTGACTTTCGAGGAGACTTGATTAATCAGGTCATTGATATGGTCGAATGTGGCTCTCAGGCCATCGACGGACTGAGCGCCCTCGACCACGGCGCGTCTGCCGTCCTGCATGGAGGTGACAGCGGTGGCCGTGTCGTTCTGAATGTCGCTGATGAGCTCGGAGATTTTCTCAGCCGCCTCACGCGACTGCTCCGCGAGCTTCCTTACCTCCTCGGCGACGACGGCAAAGCCTCTGCCATGCTCGCCCGCGCGCGCCGCCTCGATGGCCGCGTTGAGCGCAAGCAGATTCGTCTGCCCCGCAATGCCCGTGATAGTCTCGACTATGCTGCCGATCTCCTGCGAGCGGGCACCCAGCTTGTCGACGAGCTCCGCCGTGTCGGAAACCGTCTTCTCAACATTCTTTATCTGCGCTACCGAGCCATCGACCTCGCTGCTGCCGTTCCGAGCCTCGGTCGCGGCATTGTTCGCGCTGCCAGCCGCCTGCTCCGCCTGCATCCTCATCCCGTCAACAGAAGTGGAAATCATGGACACCTGCTCGCTGCCCTTGTCCACGGAGCGTTGCTGCTCGGCGACGACGCTCGCCGCCGACGTGACATTCTCCGCGACCTGCATCGCGGCCTTCGCCGTCTCGTGCGAGTTCGCGGTGAGCTGCTCGCTCGACGAGGCAATGAGATTGCTCGAATCGGAAATGATGTGCATGAAATTATTCACTGAGCCGCACATATCATAGAGAGCGCGCTCCACGTCGCCGAACTCGTCGCTGCGAGTCGCCCTCTCTCCCGTCTGACGGAAATCTCTGGCCTTCAGCCTGTTGCAAGTATCAATCATGTTGC
Organism: Schwartzia sp. (in: firmicutes); assembly: GCA_017458745.1. Lineage (GTDB taxonomy): Bacteria > Bacillota > Negativicutes > Selenomonadales > Selenomonadaceae > RUG024. The sequence continues at coordinate 7,664 of JAFTAB010000098.1, forward strand.
CGAGCGGCGTGGTGATTGCCCTCGTAATGAGAATGGCCAACGCCGCGAGTATAGCCAAGGCAATGACAGTGATCGCGGTCATTCCGATAATGGCGTTGCGATTATCAACCTCGTTCTGAGCGTTTATCTCCGCCGCCCTTTCCTGCGCCATTTTCAAGAGCTTCGTCAGATTGTCTCTCAGATCAGCGCACGGCTTTTTCATTACGCTGTTGTAGGAGGCAAGCCCGCCAGTTGAATTGCCCGTCTCGGCAATCGCCATGGTCGCCTTCGCGCCATCGCGGAACTTGTTCCAGTTTTCCTCCAGCTGCCTAACCTGCTCCATTGCCTCGGGCCTGTGGATTAGATTCTTGTACTCATCGAGATGCTTCTGGAACTCCTCCAGTTTCTGGATTTGCCCCTTCTTGACCTCCTGCGCGCGAGCCGGATCCGCTATCGCCTGATACGTGCGAACCTGCGCGACGCGCATGCACTCATTCATGTCGCCGATGATGCGGATGCCTTGGAGCTGCTTCTCGTACATGCGGGTCATGTCGTCGCCTGCCTTGTTGAGAGACATCCAGCCTCTAGCGCCGATGACGGCCATCCCGATGGCAGCGATCACGACGAGAATCATGATTTTTCCCGCTGTCCTGATGTTGTCCATAAAGTTCCCCCCATAATTTTAGAAGATGTATATAAGGAAACGATGAATAAATCAATTCACGACATTCCCCCGCTTTGCCCGGGACAGTGAGCCACCAAGCACTGAAGCGCCAAGCGACTCCCCCATGGCGAGGGACTTTCCGTCTTGCAAGACGCAAAATTCCGATGGAACGTTGCGGCACTCGAAGCCGCAGCATGACTACGTCGATAAGCAAAGAGCCGCTGTCATGGATCGCGTGCGAATCTCTTACGCGCGGCAAAGCCCGGCAAGAACCAAAAGACCTATTCAGTGTTTCCCGAAAGCGGCGTTTTCCCTGCCGCTCAAATATGGAAAAAGCACCCAGCATTATCCTCAATGCCAAGCATCTTTAACCTATATTATAAATTATTAACATGATTTAGACAATATAATTTTTGCCCCAATCAGCGACTGAAAAGCGGACATGAATTCCGAATGAGCGTCACCCAAAAGCCAAGCAATTTCGCATACAAATCGAATTTGATGAAATTATATTTGTGAAACTTATATCCCATGTTCTTTTCCGTCACTCAGAAATCTTTCAATATCTATAAAATGAATATCATCTTTTATATATTCATCTTTTCCCGTTTCGGCAATGACAAATTTTTTATGATTGTCGCGAATCCCGGAGAGCAGCTTTGCCGCCCGCGCGACGCCATCGGCTCCCTCGCCCGCCATCTGATAATACGATGTCTCGCCCTGCCGCGTCGCTATGAAGTCAATCTCCTTTTGATAGAGCTTCGCGACATGCACATCATATCCTCGCCTCAAAAGCTCCAGATAGACGATATTCTCATGGAACTTCTTCTCGTCGCCCGTCCTCACGCCCTGCATCGCATGGCACAGCCCCGTGTCGGCGATGTAAAATTTCGACCCGCTCTCCAGCACCTTTCCCGTGCGCAGATCCAGCCTGTCGCAACGGTAAAAAAGAAACGACTGCAAAAGGTATCTTATATAGTTGTTGATTGTCACATGGTTCGTCTTTACGCCCGCGTTTTTCATGATATTTGAAATCTGCTTCATGCTCGTGGAAATGCCGATGTTGTCGATGAGGAACATGATGAGCCTGTGCATTATGTCAAAATTTTTGATGGCGTGACGCTCCCTGATGTCACGCTCAATAAATGCGTGGTAGATATTCCTGAGGTAGCTCATTCGCTCGCCCTCTGTCCCAAACCTGAGTGTGCCCGGCATCCCGCCATCCGCGGCATACTCATCGAGCGTCGCGCCGCCGCCATTTCTCGAGGCGACGTACTCCGCGAATGACAGCGGGAATACATCGAGCGCCACGTATTTGTCGTCAAGCGTCTCCCTCGTTTTTTCGTCAGAGAGGAAATTATTTGAGCTGCTGATGTAAATATCAAACTTTCTGCTCTCATAAAGGCGCAGCACGAAGCTGACAAAGTCGGGGCAATACTCCACCTCGTCAATGAAAAGATAGTTTTTCGCGGCGCGCTCATAGTGCGCGCGTATATAGTCTCCCAGCACTCCCTGCTCGCGCATGCTCTCATTCGCAAGACCGCCGAGGTCGATATATATGAATTTGGCAGACCGCTCATTGTCATTCACTAGCTTCATCATGGTCGCCGCGAGAAACGATTTGCCGCAGCAGTGAAGCCCCGTCACGATTTTGATTTTGTCCTCCCCGCGGGCCCTCAACATGCGCTCCAGATACATCCCGCGAGTTAGATTTTTTTTGTCGCCCATCGCGCTCACCTCAAATCCATAATATCACTATTTTTAATTTTTGGAAAGCCTACTTTCTAAAATCAAACGCACACATATTTTTAGATAATCTCTAAAATCTGCTTTTCGCGAACCCCCGAAACACTGTATTATTGCCTCCCACGAAAGGGGGGAAACAGTCAAGTGGAGTTTTTCTCCCGAAAGGCGGAGGGATTCAGTCAAAATTTTATTTAAAAATTTGACCGAAGATTAGTATGAATGAAGGATTTTTATTGTATATGTCGAATAGAATAAAAATAAACAGACAGAGCGAATTACGCGGGAGGAAAAAAATGAGCACGAGAGACAAAAAAATCCTCATAGTCGACGACGACGTGCCCAGCCTCATTATGCTGCGGGGCATACTGCACGACTACACCAATATATTTGAGGCCAGAAACGGCGTCGAGGCTATGGCGTTCCTTGAACGCAATCCCGACACCTCGCTGGTCATACTCGATTATCTCATGCCCGACATGGACGGACTGGAGGTGCTCGCCCGTATGCGCCTCTCCCCGTATCTGGCCAATACATGCGTGCTCATGCTGTCGGGCGCATCCGACACCGAGCTGCGCAATCGCGCTCTGAAGCTCGGCACCACGGATTTCGCGAATAAGCCCTACCACGGGCCGCTCCTCCGCCAGCGCGTGCAAAATCTCCTCTCTCTCCCTTTGCAGCCCCCGGCATCGGAGCCGGGCAGCTTCATGTATCAGATGTATGAAAACAGCCGAAGGCAAGGCACGGGAATCGCCGCCTACGAGCTGAAAGACGATAAAATCAAGCATCTTTACTCCAACCCGAATTGCGCTGCCATCGCGGGCTATACCATGTCCGAGTACCATAAGCTCATCAAAGAGGACTCGACTACCGAGCGCGTCATACATCCGGACGAGCTGGGCTCATTCAAAAAAGCATTGGAGACTCTCGCCGCCGACCGTCGGCCTTTCATTCAAAAATTCCGCTGCCAGAAAAAAGACGGGACCTTCCGCAATGTGAGCATACTTGCCAGCATCCTGGGCAGCAACCCCGAGGATCCCATCATATATATCGTCATCGTCCCGCTCATGGAAAATGTCATCGACACGGCCAGCAACATAAAGCCTCTTTTATCCAAGACCAATGGCATCGACGTGCTCACGGGCGTGCCCGACCGCGCCGGATTCATGCACGAGACGCGGCGCATGATTGACGAGAATGCCAAAGAAAATTTCGTGCTTTTCATCGCGGATATTGACAGATTCAAGGTCGTAAATGACCTTTTCGGCATGAAGACTGGCGACAACATCCTCGTCCATCTCGCCAATCGTCTGCGCCCTCTCATCGCGGGCCGCGGCACACTGGGACGCATCGAGCCGGACAAATTCGCGGGCTGCATCATGGAAAGCGAATTTGACCTCGACAAGCTCCTGAAGGCGGAGTCCGGCATCTCGGAGAGCCTCGCGCTGCACTATAATCTCACCATACACAACGGCATCTACCCCGTAACCGAGCCGACCATTGAAATATCGCAGATGTGCGACCGCGCCAAGATCGCGCTTTCGAGCGTCAAGGGCAATTATATCCAGCGATACGCTTTTTACGACGAGAGCATGAGACAGGCAATGCTTGCCGAGCAGCAGATACTCAACGACATGCACCTCGCGCTGGAGAAGGGCGACTTTGTCATCTTCCTTCAGCCGATTTACAGCCTGCATTTCGACAAAATCGTGGCCGCCGAGGCGCTCATCAGATGGAAGCATCCCCAGCATGGCCTTGTGGCGCCGGGGCAATTCATCCCCCTTTTTGAGAAAAATCGCTTCATAACAAACCTCGACCACTACATGTGGGAAAAGACGGCGGCTTACCTCGCAAAGAGGGCGCGCCAAGGGCTGCCGCCCATACCGATATCCGTGAACGTCTCGCGAATGAATCTGCACAATCCGAATCTCACAAAAGATTTCACCAACCTGCTGGAGAGATACCATATATCGTCCTCGCTGATGCGCCTCGAGATCACCGAGTCCGCGTACACGGACAACCCCGAGCAGCTCATCCGCGCAACAAAATCGCTGCGCGACACCGGATTCAAGATACTCATTGATGACTTTGGCAGCGGCTACTCGTCGCTCAAGATGCTGAAGGACATCCCCATGGACATGCTGAAAATCGACATGGACTTTCTCGACAACCTTGAGAGCTCGTCGCGCGGAGCAAGGATACTGCTGGGAGTCATCGACATAGCGCAGAAGCTCGGCATGACCACCATAGCCGAAGGCGTGGAGACGAAGTTTCAGCTCGATTTCCTCCGCACGAGCGGCTGCGACAATATACAGGGCTACTACTTCTCCAAGCCGCTGCCCACCAATAAATTTGAAAAGATGCTGCTCAATTCCCCGCTGTTGTTTTAATACGCCATACGGAAATAAAAAAAACAGAACCAATTTAGCCTCGGATTGGCAAATTGGTTCTGTTTTTATTTCATCATGGCCGCGAGTGCCTGCCCCACGCATATCCCTCCGTCCCCGGTCGGGAGAAGATGATGGCGCAGCACATTGAAACTTTGCTCCTTCAGGCGCGACTCGACCATCCTCAAAAGGAGCGTGTTCTGAAATACTCCCCCCGACAACGCGACGGTGCCTATGCCGGTGCGCTCACGCGAAAGGATTGCGCCGCGCACGAGGATTGACGCCATGCCGTCATGGAACGAATAAGCCAGCGCGCCTATGTCCTCGCCGTCAATATATCTCCCGACAATGTCGCGAAAAAGCTCGCGCGTCGGCAAGCAAAACGACTCACCGCCCGCAGCCGGAGCATAGCCATATCCATCGTCTTTATGATTTGACCTCTCCGCCTCATATTGCAGCCTCATCGCAGCCTCGCCCTCAAAAGACGACTCGCGCCTGATGCCGAGTGCCGCGCTCACCGCGTCGAAAAGCCGCCCCGCGCTCGTCGAGGTCACGGAGTTCACATTATTGTCCTGCATGAAAATCTGCGCCGCGATCTGCTTTTCGCTCGCGAGATTGAGCCTCATGCACATTTTCTTTGCCTCATCAGAGTCATGGAGAATATCATAAATCATGTTGACCGCGATGCGCCAGCCCTCCCTCGCCGCCGCGTCGCCGCCCGCCCATTGAAATGAGTCAATCGAGAAAAGCCGCGTGAATCCTCCTGCATTTGCGCGGATAATCTCGCCGCCCCATATCGTTCCGTCAATGCCGTATCCCGCACCATCGAGCGCGATTCCGATGACCTCATCGCCGACGGCATTGTTTTCGGCCATGCACGACAGCACATGGGCGTAATGGTGCTGCACGAAAATGAGCGGCGCATCGAGCCTCTCGGCGAAAGCACGCGCCGCCGCGCCGGAACGATAGCGAGGGTGCATATCGCAGGCTACCGCATCGGGGCGCATCTCCAGCAGCGTCATCATCCGCTCGACGGTCTCGCGCAGCGCGTCCTCGGTGCGCATGTCGCTCATGTCGCCGATATATGGCGATGGATAGTACAGCCCGTTTTTGGCGAGGCAAAATGTATTCTTCAGCTCCCCGCCGATGGCAAGAACGGAGCGCGACGATTTGCCCTCCCCGCCAATCATCAACGGAAGCGGCGCGTAGCCCCTGCTCCTGCGTATCATGCACGGCCCATCATCATAAAAATCCATCACCGTGTCATCGGCTCTCATTCGGATACGGCGGTCATGCGAGAGAATTACGTCGGCAATGCCGGAAAGCGTCTCCCTCGCGTCATCATCTTCGCGGCAAATCGGCGCGCCGCTCGGATTGCCGCTGGTCATGACCAGCACGTCGGGCATCGTTATATCGTCGTCGGGCGGATAATCAAAAAGCAGATAATGAATCGGAGCGTATGGCAGCATCACGCCGATTTTGCCATTGCCGGGCGCGACTCCTACGGCGATTTGACCCCCGTCCCTTTTAGCGAGGAGCATAATCGGTCGCTGATGACCGAGGAGAATTTCTCTCGCCGCGGGCGGCACCACAGCCTCCCTCTCCGCGACCGTGATGTCCCTCGCCATCAGGGCGAAGGGCTTCGCCGGGCGACGCTTCCTCTCGCGCAGCCGCGTCACCGCCTGCTCATTTGTCGCGTCACACGCGAGATGAAAACCTCCCACGCCCTTTATCGCCGCAATCCCCCCGCCCGCGATCACATGACGGGCTTTTTTTATCGCATCGCCGTCCCGCTCATCCCCGCCCAATATATAGACGCGAGGGCCGCACTCATTGCAGCACACGGGCTGGGCATCATAGCGGCGGGAGGCGGGAGACTGATACTCACGGGCGCACTCATCGCACATCGGGAAATCGCCCATGCTGGTGCGCTCACGGTCATACGGCATAGAGTCGAGAATGGTGAGCCTCGGCCCGCACGCCGTGCAATTTATAAAAGGATGGAGATAGCGGCGATTGCCCGCGTCATAAAGCTCATCCCTGCACCTATCGCAAGTGGCGATGTCCGGCGACACAAAAATATCGCCCCGCTCATGCTCGCTCTCTATGATGTCAAATGCGCTCGCATCAAAAGGCTCGATTTCCAGCGCATCTATTTTGAGAATAGTGGAACGCTCCGGAGCGCAAAGAGACAGCTCACGGCGAAACACGGCAACGTCCTCGGCCGCGCCCATCGCGTACACCTCGACAAAAGAGCCGCGATTGGCGACGCTGCCAAAAACGGAGTGCTCGCGGGCAAGATTAGCGACGAAAGGCCTGAACCCTACCCCCTGCACGATGCCGAATATAGAAAAATGAAAGGCGACAAAATCGCTCATAAAATCAATTCCCTGTCAAAAAATCAAGCCGCTCTCTTACTGTCATTAAAATTTATCCGATTACAGCGGATAATAAAACTCCCGCTGAATAAGTCTCATTTTATGAACAGCTCCAAAATTTTAATATGGATAAAGTATATCACATCGAGCACACATTGACACCGCAAAATCATGATGTTAAAATTTGTCTCGTTATTATTTGTATAGTTGTATATATATCCGTCAGGAGGAATATCAATGTCAGAGAAAAAAGCAAAGGGCGCGGGCGAGTCTCCCGAGGATGTCGTAAACCGCACGTCCATTGATGGGATTTTTCGCGCGGCGCAGCAGCTCGACGGTGTCGCCATAAAGACGCGCCTAATCGAGAGCCCCTATTTTTCAGATATCTGCGGCAACACGGTCTATCTGAAACCAGAAAATCTCCAGAACACAGGCTCATTCAAGCTGCGTGGCGCATACAATAAAATAAGCCAGTTGCCCGATGCCGACCTCAAAAAAGGCGTAATCACCGCCTCGGCCGGCAACCACGCGCAGGGCGTGGCATTCGCCGCGAATCATCTCGGCATCCATGCCGTCATCTGTATGCCGGCGACCACGCCAATCCTGAAGGTCGAGGCGACCCGCGCGTACGGCGCCGAGGTCGTGCTCCACGGTGACACATTCGATGACGCCGCGAGCAAGGCGCAGGAGCTGCAAAAAGAAAAAGGCTACATATACATCCCGCCTTTTAATGATGTCGACGTCATACTGGGTCAGGGCACAGTCGCAAAAGAAATCATCGACGACTGCAAGGACATCGACGCGATACTCGTGCCGATAGGCGGCGGCGGATTCGCCTCTGGCGTCGCGCTCGCGACTAAGCTCGCCCGCCCCAACGTCAAGGTCATAGGCGTCGAGCCTGCGGGCGCGGCGTGCATGACCGAGGCCATGAGCAAAAATAAAATCGTGACGCTCCCGGCTGTCGATACCGTGGCCGACGGGTGCGCCGTAAAGACGGCCGGAGACCTCACATTTGAATTTTGCAAGAAATACCTCGACGAGATTATCACTGTCTCCGAGATGGAAATCATGTCGGCTCTGCTCTCGCTGATTGAGAAGCACAAGCTCATTGCCGAGGGCGCCGGCGTGCTGTCATTGGCCGCGCTCCCGAAGCTCAAGATGAAGGGCAAAAAAGTAGCCGCCATCATATCGGGCGGCAATATCGACATCTCGACCATATCCGCGCTCATCGACAAGGCGCTCATCGCGAGGGGCAGAGTCTTCTGCTTCGCGGTGCAGCTCCCCGACAAGCCGGGGCAGCTGCTCACTATATCGCAGATACTCGCCGACCAGGATGCCAACGTCACGAAGCTCGACCACGACCAAGCCATGGTCACCGACAGCTTCAAAAAAGTGCAGCTCACCGTCACATGCGAGACGCACGACGAGGAGCACATAAAGCGCATCATCGCCGCGCTGGAGAAAGCAGGCTACGACATAGACAGAGTATATTGATAATAAAAACAGGTCAGTTCCAATTCAAGGAACCGACCTGTTTTTTTATGAAAACAATTCCTCTGCCAGGCTCTGCTTTGGCACCCATTTCATCTGCGGCACCAGCTTTCCGTTTTGCAGCTTCATCGGGCGCGAGACATCGACCTCGGGCGCAAGATGCGGCTTCTTCCTGTACTGCTCCACTATCTTTCCGCCCTCCGTCGTGATGACCATTATCGAGCCATCGCCCATGTGCTTGGTGATTGTCTCTACGTCTCCATTCGTTGATACGCTGCCCGCGCTCTTCCTCTGAATCTCGTCCTTCTTCGCCTCAGCCTTCTCATCGCGCTCGCGCTGGAGCGCTCTCTTTGCCTCCAGAGCCCGCTCGCCCCCTATGGCCTTCACGAGCTGGTCGGCCGGCGTCAGCCCCGTCTCGACGAAGCTGTTCCATTCCGCGTCAATCGTGTCCGAGAGAATTGCCCTGAAGTCCCCCGTTTGCTCCTTCTTCTTCTTTTTCACGTCGCTGTCCGCTTTCGCCCACAGCGAGCTGTTATCAATTTTCTCGATTGCCATTTATTTCACTCCTTCATCAGTCATACCTGCTTATACTATTTATCGTAAAAAATTCAAAAAAACTTAAGCCCTTTTTACAGAAAATTGCTTTTATCGGATTTTTATGATATATTTGTTTATAGATAATATTGGGTGAATATGCCTTTTTGCGGGAATCACATCTTGTCTCCCGCAAAATCCGGGGAGGCATCTGCCATGGCAGGACTCGTAATAAAAAATGATATGTCCGCGATGAACACGCTCAATATCATGCAGCGGAATCAGACCGCGCTCTCGCAGAGCCTGCAGAGGGTGTCCTCGGGTATGCGCATAAACAGTGCCAAGGACGACCCCTCCGGCTACGCAATAGCCGAGAGCATGAGCGCGCAGCTCCGCTCGCTGGAGCAGGACACACGCAACGCGCAGAACGGTCAGAGCATGATGAAGGTGGCGGAGGGGGCCGTGCAGAGCACGGTGAATATCCTGAGCGCGCTCAAAGCGAAGGTCATCGACGCGGCGAATGACACCAATTCCTCCGATGACCGCCGAAACATCCAGAAGGAGCTGGATCAGGCAATCGACCAGATTGATGACAACGCGAACGTCACATACAACGGCAAGTACCTCGTCAACGGCACGCGAAACACGAGGACGCTCGCGACGGCGACCGCGCTCACGAACGAGTCTCTCTCGACCGCGACATCATTCTCGTCATCTTTGACCGAACTGAGGGACAGGAACGGCGACTCGCTCAATATCCTCAGCACCGACACCGTCACTGTCTCGTATGTCTCGCAGGGCAGCACTTACACGACCTCGATGAAGCTGGACGGCTCACAGGGAGTCGCGACGCTCGCAAATCTTTTCACTAAGAAGGCCACTAATGGCACGGACGAATTTGACACGCAAAGCAAAATCGACGGGAGAGACAGGACCCCTGAGATCGGCACCGACGGCTCGGGCAATACCGTCTACACTGCGGACTTCGGCTGCGCGCTAACAATATACACTAAAGGCACGGGGCTCGACAACCAGCTCTCGGGATTCACGATCAGCGTCACCGACGCGAACGGCGCAATCAAGCGGAGCGTCAACGCCGTGCTGGATAATTTCTCGGAGACGATACGGGCGCAGAACGCCTCTCCCGACAACTCGCTGCTGCTCCACACAGGCACGGAGGCAAATCAGGCGATGAAGGTCAGCATGACCGACATGGGCTCGATCGCTTTGGGGCTTAAGGGCACTGACGGCACACGGCTCAGCGTCGCGACACAGGAAAAAGCCAATGCCGCCATAAATGTGCTCGAAACCGCGCTGAAACGCGCCCTCGATGAGCAGGCGTCAATCGGCGCAACGCAGAGCCGCCTCGACATGACGATAGAAAATCTCACGACGGCCGCCGAGAACACGCAACGCTCCATCTCGACAATCCGCGACGCGGACATGGCCAAGGAGATGACAGAGTACACCAAAAACCGCATCCTGCTCCAAGCCTCGCAGACGATGCTGGCTCACACTTACGAGAACGGCTCACGCGTGCTCAGCCTGCTTGATATTGACGCGGCATAAAATGAGACCTATTCATTGGGAGTTTTATACTCCCGTAAGAGTCGGATAAAGATATAACGACGATGCGTAATCTAAAATTTAGGTTACGCATTTTTATTTTATCATTTTCATTATTTATATTTTCCAAAAATTATTGTAAAATATCATTGATTGTTTTTTATTTCAGGAGGAGGCATATCATGGCTCGAAAAGAGAGATTCGCCCTGGACATGGGCAACAACACCAAGGTTCGCAACCTCGATGAACTGAAAGAGCATTTCAACCTCGACAAGACCGTCGATTTTTTCCGCGACGGCACCCTGCTCACTTGGTTGGAAGACCGTTACTACGACGATGAGGCCGAGGCGATAGCCGCGATACCGCAGGACGCTGACGACCCACGCGCCGCAATCTGCGAGGCTCTCGACATACCTTTCGAGAAGGACTCGGAAAAGCCCGTATTCGACCCCGAGATGTTCCACCGCATCGCCGAAAAAAAGCTGATTCTCGCCCGAAAGACCGATGACATTGAAATCATAAAAAATGCCGACAAGACCGCACTCACACAAGAGGATCTCGCCGACCTCCTCGACCTCGATTTTCCGGTCATATACCTCTGCGGCAAAAAATTCAACGTGCCTGTTCGCGTGAAGCACAAAAAATACATCGGCATCCTCGGCACGCCGGAAATAGAGATACGCGCGCGCTCGTCGTTCGAGCTTCAGGAGCCGGACATCACTTTTGAGAATGTGCTGCTCCCGTGGGGCAAAGCGGAGGAGGCTCACATCTCCGATGACGACGAGGCGGAGCGGAACATTCCGCGCAACTACATTTATCAGGACGACGACACGGGAAAAACGATGGTCGTCATAGACGGCGAAACATATGAGGATTCGATAATCGCGCGCAAATTCTACAAAAAGGCAAAGGAACGCGAGATACGGATGAACATCGAGGCCGCCGTGAAGCGCGGCGAAATCGAGATGAACACGATATACCTGAGCCCCGAGAACGGCAAAACATACGTCGTCGCGAACGGCAAAATATACGATGACTCGACGCTGGCGAGGAACTACTACGAGCAGGCTCTAAAAAACCTGAAATCGAAAAACAAGAAATAGAAAGGGGAAATTAAAAATGGCTGATGAACCGGTATTATTCGAGAAAAAGGACGGCGTCGCGCTGATCACGCTCAACCGCCCGAAATCGCTGAACTCGATGAGCGGCGACCTCGTCGATGCCGCCATCATGCACCTGCACAAAGCGGAGCATGATGACGACGTGCGGGTGGTCGTGCTCACGGGCGCGGGGAGAGCATTCTGCGCGGGAGGCGACCTCGGCTCGCTCGACGCGCTCCACACGACCGAGGAACGCCGCAGATTCATTGTAAAGGTCGGCACCATAGTCAAGCTGATTTACATGATGAGCAAGCCCGTCATAGCTATGGTGAACGGCGTCGCGGCAGGCGCGGGTTTCAACCTCGCCCTCTCGTGCGACCTCGCGTACTGCGCCGACGACGTTAAATTCATCCAAAGCTTTGTAAACGTCGGCCTATCGCCCGACTGCGGAGGATTCTATTTCCTCGCGAAGACAGTCGGCATGGCGAAGGCCAAAGAACTGATGATGACAGCGCGGCCCGTCCCCGCGAGCGAGGCAAAAGAGCTCGGCATCGTAAACGACGTATTTGCCCCCGAC
>JAFTAB010000099.1 GCA_017458745.1 Schwartzia sp. (in: firmicutes)
GACGCGGTGCAGACTGTGATGACGCAGTGCGAGCTGTGGACGGACAATCAGGAATTTGTGACGGGGATGCGTTATCAAAATTATGTCGAGCAGCCGTATCCGATGGCGGCGGAAAATCGGGAGCGGTATGGAAACGGCGAATAAGAACATAGGAAAAAGCGACTCTCGCATTTTTGCGGGGGTCGCTTTTTTGCGCAGTTGCTTACAACGCTTTTCGTAATCCGTCGAAGCCTTCGCGCCGGTAAATATTTTTGTAGTATTGGAGCTCTTTTTGGATTATTCCGTCGAGGGCTCTCATTCCGAGGAGCTCCACCGGGGCTTTGTCGTCGGTCAGTGGCTCGCCGATTCGCGCGGGGGACTGCCAGCTTGCCGCGACGCTGCGCATCAGCGATGAAAGCTCCGTGTTTTGCAAAATTTCCGCGCACTGCGGCAATCTCTCCAGCGTCGCTTCATCCCGCGCGGCGAACAGGGCGAGGTTCGTCCCGTTCTCGACGGGGACGGTGCGTATGGCCGGAAAAACGGAGGCAATAGTGGCAATCAGCCGTTCGTTGATGTTGCCCGCGCCGCCTGCCCGCATATTGAGGTTCACGGTCACGACGCCGCCGGGGGCGAGATGCTGCTCCACGAGCCGGAAAAATTCCAGCGAGCTCATCTGGAACGGTATCGTGATGTCGCGGAACGCGTCCACCATTATCACGTCGTAGTGGTTCTTGTCCATTTGCAGATAAGCGCGGCCGTCATAGGCGACGACGGGGATCTCATCGGGCAACTCGAAATATTTCCGCGAGAGCGCGATAATCGTTTCGTCGATCTCAACGCCGAGGGCGTTCGACGAGGGGAAATAGCGGCGGCATTGCTCGGCGAAGGTGCCAGTGCCCATGCCGAGAATCAGGATGTTTCCTCCGTTTGTCAGAGTCGGGGCGGCCAGCGCATAGTCGAAATACATTCCGGTCAGCGATCCGTCCTTTACGCGTTTCGACTGGATGCTGAACATCACGCTGGTGGAAAAAATCGTCGTCTTTTCGTCTTCCTTTACCTGCAAATAATTGTAGACCGATTCGCCCTCGTAGGCGAGAGCCGTCTCCCAAAAGGCGGGGCTGCTGTTCGTGCCGAGCAGCGTGCAAATGAGAAACACGAGAAGCGACAATATGCAAAATCGTTTTTCGATGCCCGCCAAGAGAAAATAGCCGAGCCCAAGCAAAAGGAGCACGCCGGAGAAAATCAGGAATGTCGCGGCCGTGCCTGCCGCCGGTATCGTCACGAAGGTCGGAAGGAAAGTGCCGATGATGCTGCCCGCCGTGTTGAATGCGCCAATATTGCCGACGACGCGCCCGTTTTCATCGAGGCTGCTCGTCGCGTACTTGACGAGGGACGGCGTGACGGTGCCGAGCAGGAGCAGCGGGAAAACGAAAATCGCGACGCAGGAGAGGAACGCCGCCGTGACTAGGAGATTCGTCTCCACTGCGACAATCAGAAGACCGGAAATCAGGGCGATGATGTATTTCCCCAGAACGGGAATCGCGGCGATCCAAAGCGCGGCGAAAAACAGGCGGCGGTAAAGATTCGCCGGAGCGGGGTCGCGGTCGGCAAGATGTCCGCCCCAGACGTTTCCGAGAGCCAAGGCAATCATGATGACGCCGATGATGATGGTCCAGACGATTTGCGACGCGCTGAAATACGGTGCCAGCAGGCGGCTCGCGCCAATCTCGACGGCCATGACCGACATTCCGGAAAAGAACGCCGTCGCGTACAGATATGTTTTGCTTTTCAGCAAGCCCTTTTCCATATTCTGCCTTCCCTTCTTTAATATTTTCTATTCCTTCATCATGCTCATGAAAATTTTTATCTGCTGCGAAAGAATCCAGTCGCCTATTTTTTTCCCTTTGAGCTCTGCGGGGGCTTCTTTGCCCGTCACTTTTTTGAGGCGCGGGATTATTTCCTCCGCCCGCGCAAGATATGGCGGCAGCCCGTGGCTGTCCGCGAAGATCACGGCATTATATTCTTTGGCGGCGAGGGGCGATTTCTCAATGTCAAGGAGCAGTCTCACTTGCTTGCTCGGCTTTTTCATCCACGGCGTCCTCATGTGCTCCTTTATTACGAATTTCGCGGCGGCGAGATAATTCCTCGGCAGCGTCATGCGCTCATTCCATCTTTCGATGACCTCCAGCCCTCTCTGCTCATGGCCGTAATGATGCGGGAGCATATCCATCGGAGTGGTGCCTTTCCCTATGTCATGCGTTAGCGCGGCGAACCGAGCCATTTTGCTGTCGGTGAGCTTTGCAACCACGTCCATCACGAGCATCGAGTGCTCAAACGCGTCTCCCTCGGGATGAAAGTCAATCGGCTGCGTCTTTCCTATGAGGTCATGAAGCTCGGGGAATGTCACGCGAAGCAAATCAGCCGCCAGAAGCGCGCGAAAAAAAATCGAGGGTCTTTCCGCGCCCATGGCTCTATTCATCTCGCCAAAAATCCGCTCGGAAGGCTCATTCTTCAGCTCATCGGCGCAGGCGCGCATCGCGCCGATTGTCTCGGGCAGCAGGCGAAATTTCAGCTCGGCGGCCTGCCTCGCGGCTCTCAAAGCGCGCACCGGGTCCTCAATGAAATGCTCGGAGACGGGGCGTATGACTCCCCCCTCGATATCGCGCCGCCCGCCATACGGGTCAATCACGTCGCCCGAGGGCAGCGCAACGGCGATGGCGTTCATCGTCGTGTCACGGCGAAAGAGGTCTTCCTCTATCGTCACGTTTTTGTCAAAGTCCACCGCGAATCCGTGATAGCCCGTGCCGCTCTTGCGCTCTTTTCGCGCGAAAGCGACCTCGCGTTTCTCGCCGTCGACAATCACGAGAAAAACGGGGAACGACTTGCCGACCTTTTTCGCATTAGGAAAGCAAGCGACGAAGTCTCGCTCCTCTATGCCGCAAACGACGTAGTCCTTGTCATGCGGTGAGACGCCGCGCATACTGTCCCTCACCCATCCGCCCGCTATATAAACGCGCCCGCCCATCTCAGCGCAGCACGAGACAAATTCCGATTCAGTCATGTTCTTCACTTCCCATGAGAATATTATCGCATATTTTTATATTATTTGATATAATTGACACCATTATTTTGAAATTTTGAATCGGGGGTTGAATACATAATGAAAAAAACGGAGCAGGATGTCTCCCTGCCTCACGGTGTCGAGCAAAACATAAAGACCGATCTCCTCGGCATGATACACAGCGCGGAAAATCCCTTCGACATCATCTGCCGCGTCGCGGAGTATCTGGAGGAGGCCTCGCACGAGGACGGCTACGCGGAGCAGGTCAAGGCGAACCTGCGCTCAATATACGGCGTGTGCCTGCTTGACGAGAAGCTCCTCACCGACGAGCTGCACGACGTAGAGGAGCGGCTGAAAAAGATACAGGACTCATACGAGAACGGCGAATTCACGGAGGAGGAGAGGACGCGCATACGGTTTGCCATAGACGAGCACAAGCGGAACATCGAGCGGCTGAAGCTGCGCATACAGCTTGCCACCGTGAACAAGACCTCAATGATGATGAAGACGCATCAAGGGTATTTGGAAGAATAAAAAAAGAGAACGAAATTTGAAGATTGCCGACAAATTTCGTTCTCTTTTTATTTTTGCTCCATATAAGCGGACTATTGATTTTTATCTTATTTTTTTGCTTTCGGGCGGTCTTTCTTTTTTTCTTCCGAGGCGAAGAATGATGTTATAAATCGCGTGAGCGACTCTTGGTCGGCCGCCGCCATCGTCTCCCGCGCCGAGTGCATGGAGAGGATCGGCACGCCTATGTCCTGCCCGCGCATGACAAGGCTCGCGGAGAGCATTGAGCCGAGCGTCGCGCCGCCCGGTATGTCGTTGCGGTTCGCGAAATATTGATAAGGTATCTTTGCATCGTCCGCAATCGAGCGAACAACGGCCGCCGATGTCGCGTCGCCGACGTAAGCCCCGCTTGCCGCCTCCTTTATGACAAAGCCGCGGCCAAGACGCGGGCGATTCGTCGGGTCGGCCTTTTCGGCGTGCGACGGATGGAGAGCATGAGCGGCATCGACGGAGATGAGAAATCCCCGCGCTATGTCCTCGGCAAGATCGTCGGCGTCAAGCGACAGCGCACGATAAATCGCCTCCAGCAGCTCACGCGCCAGCCCCGATGACGCGCCCGCCTTCGTTCGGCTGCCTATCTCCTCGTTGTCAAAGAGCGCGACGACGTCGATGCCGTCCCCGCTCGCATTGTTCGAGTCGATCAGGCCGTCAAGCGCGGCGCGAACCGAGGCGAGATTATCAAGGCGCGGCGACGCGATCATCTCGCCGTCAAATCCGAGCGTGCAGCCCGCAGCGACCGGATACGCGGTGAGGTCATACGAAAGAATTTCCTCAGGCTTTCGGTCAATCTCTCGTGCCAGCTTTGCCCTGAAATAGTCCTCGCCGCAATCGCAATCGAGCAGCGCGGCTATCGGCGCGAGGTCGGTCTGCCGGTTCAGCTTCTCTCCCTTCGTGTTGACATCGCGGTTCATATGAATGGCGAGACGCGGGATAATCATCAATGGTCGGGCGATGTCGACAAGGTACACGTCGGGGTGAAACGCGTCCTCGCCGCGCAGCACTATCTCGCCTGCAAGCGACATCGGGCGGTCGAGAAAGCTTGAGAGGATAAGCCCGCCGTACGGCTCGACATTGAGCAACCCATATCCGTCCTCTTTCATCGAGGCGATTGGCTTGACTCTGAACCCCGGGAAATCCGTGTGCGCGGCCGCCATGCGAATCCCGCGCTTACCCCTGCCGCTCTTTCCGACACGAAAAGCGAACATCGCTGAGCCGAACACTTTCACATAATAGCACTTGCCCCTCTCGAGCTGCCACGGCTTTCCCCACATCAGCGGCAAAAAGCCTGCCGAGTGCAGCATGTCCTCCGACGCCTTGACGACGTGAAACGCTGATGGGCTCTGCGCGATGAAAGACAGCAAATCTGAAACGACGTACATTGCAATTCTCCTTTTCCGTTTGCAGACAAACAACAATAAATTACTTTTATAATTATTCGCCACAAAACAAAAAAGTCCTTCAAAATGAAATCGGCAAAAAAATCAACATATTATTGCTTACGAATTTCCGTTTCCGAGCAGCAATCCTGCCGTGGCGGTCGAGAGCATCTTCGCGCTGTAAGAGAGCGATTCCTCATCCAAATCAAAGCGCGAGTCGTGGTGACCCGCCGCGATGCTTGAGCCCACCATCATGTACGCCGCCTCGCCGCCCCGGCTCTGCACGCGCTCCATGAAATACGAAAAGTCCTCGCTCGCCCCGAAATCGGACTTGCCCACGACATCTTTGAATATGCCCAATTCCTTTGCGTGACGCTCAAGGCGCTCCGCCAGCCCCGGCGAGTTCGCGGCTCCTGCCGCGCCTCCCATTTTCCTGATGCTCACCTTTACATCATACATATCGGCGGCCGCTTTGATGATGCGCTTCGCCTCCGACTCCATGTACTCGTTTATCTCGCTCGTCGCGCCGCGCGTCTCTATCTTCATGAGTGCCTTGTCGCCTACCACGTTTCGCCCGCTGCCCGCCGTGAGCTGACCCACGTTGATGCGCGATGCGCCGCCGGAGTGACGCGCTATTGCGTGAAGATTGAGCGCGGCGCAGCAAGAGGCGAGCAAAGCATTTTTCCCGTTCTCCGGTGCCGCTCCGGCATGAGCGGGCGTGCCGATGAACTCGGCATCATACTTGCTCGTCGCGAGAAAGCCATAGACATTGACCGCTATCGATCCTGTCTCCCGCATCTTGAATCCGAAATGAGCGCCGAGCATATATTTCACGTCATCGACTGCCCCGCTGTCCACCATTGCCTTTGCGCCGCGCACGCCCTCCTCCGCCGGCTGGAAGCACAGCTTGACTGTGCCCCTCAGCTCGTCCTTGAAATGAGCGAGGATTTTCGCGACGGCAAGCCCGACGGCGGTATGCCCGTCGTGCCCGCAGGCGTGCATCGCCCCGCCGTGGCACGAGGCGAATCCCTCCCTGTTAGGCCGATGACCCGCGTCATCCGTTTCCGTCACATCATTTGAATCCATATCAAAGCGCAGGCCAACGACAGGCCCATCGCCATTGAACCTCATCACGCCGACGACTCCCGTCAGGCCGCCCGTCATTTTTGCTACAAGCGCAGGGTCGGCGCCCTCGTCCACCGCTCGTTGCTGCTCCGCCGCGAGCTTCTCATCGCTCGGCACGCCCATCATTGATGATTTTTTGACAGCGTCCGCGCCCATTATCACATCATAGCCAAGCGATTTGAGCTCAGTCGCCACAATCGAGGCCGTGCGAAATTCCGTCCACCCCGGCTCCGGATGATGATGAATGTCGCGGCGGCGAGCGACCATCTCAGGCTGAAGCGTCTCGGCATACGCGAGCATATCCTCATATAATTTATTCATCACAAGACCATCTCCAATAAAATGAGACTTATTCAGTGGGAGTTTTATACTCCCTACGATGGACGCTTTCGCGTCCCCATGCATACAGGAGCCTCTAATTCGCTTTGCTCATAAGAGGCTCCAATAACTGAATCTAGTCGAATTTACCCATTGCTTTATGGGCGCTTATCTCCCGCTTAAGAAGCGTAAGTATTAACGCCCGTCAGCATCGGATAATTTTTCTCAATGCAACAGGGGCGCTGCCTGCGCCCCTGCAATATCACATATAAAAATTTCAAGTCACGGTTTATTGCATGGCGAGGATTGTCATTCCGACCACGAGCGCGAGTATCATCGGAATGCAGTTGCGCTTCGTTATCTCCATCGGATTTATGCCGGCGAATCCCGCGCATATAATTGTCGCGCCGGCTATCGGGGACATCGTGCGTCCGAGCGTGCCGCCGAGCGTCGCCATGCTGCCCATCTGCACAACGCTCATCCCGAAATCGGGAGCGAAAGGCGTGATTGCCTCGTTGAACGCGAAGGTTGCGGCGTCGCCGGATCCGGTGAGCACGCCGAGCAGGAACGGCCCCGCGGCGGCGCAGATTTTGACAATGGCCGGATTATTAAGCATCGCGTCGATGAACGCCTTGACGAGTCCCGTCGCGGTGAGTCCCGAGACGAAAACTCCGGCGGCTATGATGATGCTCATGATGTCGCCGTAGCCCTTGCCCATTCCGTCAAAGAAAGCCTTGCAGATGTCGTTTGGCTTGGTGCGCGTCACGATGAGCGTGACAATGGCCCCGATGATCATGGCGGCGGGCACGCTCATCTTGAGCGCGGGTACGACCTTCGTCGCGCCGAGCAAAAGCAGTATGATTGGGAACGCGGGCATCAGCGCATACAGCGGATTGATTTTGAAACCCTCCTCGATTTCAAGACCCTCCGCGACGTAGCCCTTGTGCTCCTTCATGATATAGGCAATGACCGTTATCGCCACCATCGCCACGGCAAGCGATGCGACATTTGCCTTGAAATGAAAAGCTATGACATCCATCACGTTGCATCCGGCTATGTCCGCGACAAAGGGATTGTGCGCGAGGCCGGGGTTCAGCATCGAGCCATACGTCCCGCATTTGACAGCAGCCGCCGACATCCCGGGATGCACTCCCGCCGCCATCAGGAGCGGGATGAATATCGCGCCCGCCGCGGCAGCCGTTCCACCCGCGCTGGGTATCGCTATATTGACGAGATATGTGCTGAGAACGACGCCCGGTATGAGCATCGGGCGAACTTTGGATATTACGCTGGCAAGCGCATTGATGAGGTGCTTGTCGCAGCCGGTAAAACGCGCGACCATCGCGAAGCCCATGCACGAGCAAATCGCCTGAATGAGCCCCTTGTTTGTCATGCTCTTTGCAAAAGCGTCAAGCGAGGCCATCGGGGTGCCGCCTATGATCGCCATGATTATGCCCGCCCCGATGAGCACGACGCGCGCGTCATGACCCTTGATCAGGAGGTACACGACGACGCAGCAAATCACGGCGGCGCTGACAAGCATGAGTGTTAGCATATACATCTCTCCATTCCAAAAAAATTTGGCAAAGACCCTGGCAGGCTCGTCGGCGACCATCCGAAAAATCTTTTGGCTGCGACGCGGCCCGGCAACAAAAAAAATACTGCGCCAATTCGCGCAGCTCCTTTGCCTTTCTGTATTGTAAAATCGCATGGCCGATATGTCAATGAAAGAGGGGAATGTATACAAGTATACATTCCCCTCTTTTACCTCTTTCATTATCCGACATCTTTCATTATGTTACTGACTTTTTCTTCGCTGTCGCAAATGGCGCGCATCGTCTTTGAAGTGAAATCGCCTATCTCAATCCGCAGCTTCCTCGCCCCATCCAATATCTTGGCTCTCGACACCGAGGGCATGAATCTTCTGTCCTTGAACTTCTTTTGAACGGCCGACACCTTCATCCCGTCGACGCTCTTTTGCGGCCGCGTCTCCGCCACCGCCTGCACGAATGTGATGAGATGATCGAGCGTGACGAGCAGCGTGCGCAGCTTCTCCGCCCTGGTGAGCTGTGGTATCTCCTCACGCGGCACGCGCTTTTTCCCCGGGCGCGGCGTCACCTCATCAAGCTCTATTTCTCCCTCCGCGACGATTGAAAGAAACTCCTCGTCGGCGCCGGCCTCGATAAACTGCTTCCGCGTCAAAGGCCCCTGCCGTGAAACGAAATGCAGAAGCCCCGCAGCAATCCAGTAATCCCTTTTTTCAGAATGACCGAGATAATCCGCGAAAAATCCCATCACGGACCCGAGCGTGAGCGATGCCCTCATGACATCAGGCCGAACCCCGGCCCCGCGCAGGAGCGCGATGGCCTTGTCGGGCGTTATAGAAGACGGCAATATCATTACCCCCATCATATTCAAAAATTATATTTATGAAGAGACATTTATATTATATATAAATATCACTATGACAGTCAATAAAAAATAAAAATTCAAGCCTTGCGCGGGACATTTGCCGAAACGAAAAACTTTGAGTATAATCATATAATATATTATTGTATGAGAGGCATGACATGATTAAAATTATTTTTTGCGACATGGACGGCACGCTGCTCGACGGCGAGGGGAAAATCCCTCCGATGTTCGACGAAGTGATGGGCGAGCTAAAAAAACGCGGCGTCATATTCGCGCCCGCGAGCGGCAGGCAGTACTCCGCGCTGCTCAGGCAGATGGGCGCGTACATTGACGACTTCATCTTCATCTCCGAGAACGGGACTTTCATCGCTCGTCACGATGAAGAGATTTGGTCGAGCGTAATGAGCCGCGACGATGTGAGGCGCGCGCTGGAGCTCGGCCTGACAGTGCCCCGCTGCTACAGCGTGCTGTGCGGCAAGCGCATAGCCTACGTCACTCGCGAATGGGAGCCCTACATGGAAAATATGCGCCAGTTTTTCACCGTCAGCGAGTACGTCGACGACATGTTCGCCGTGGCGGCAAACGAGGACATCATAAAAGTTGCTTTCTGCGACCCCGAGAGGGGCGACGCCGAGCGCACCATATACCCGCCGCTGACCGCGCTGAACGACAGAGTCCACGTCGTGCTGTCGAGCAACTACTGGGTGGACGTGATGAACAAGGGCGTGAACAAAGGCGCCGCCGTCGGGCGCGTGCAGAAAGCTCTTGGCGTATCGCCTGACGAATGCGCGTCATTCGGCGACTACCTGAATGACATTGAGATGCTCCGCGCAGTGAGATACGGCTTCGCAATGGAAAACGCGCACGACGAGGCAAAGCGGGCAGCGAGATACTCCGCGCCAAGGAACACGGAATACGGCGTCATGACAAAACTGAGGGAACTGATGGACAAAGGTCTTATCGGAAACGCCGAATAAGTCCCTCCGGCTCATGTCGGTTCTTTTTTCGCCATGCTGCGTCAGATGCCGCTCAACGTAGCGATGCTACGCCTTCGCGTCATCTTCCTTGCCTGACGAAAAAATTCCTCGACATGGTCTCGGATTGACTCAATCGTCGTTTCCTTATCTGAAATTAGGAGGCACTACAATGAAGCTGGATTATCATATGCACTTTGAGCACGGCTCATACGATATTGAGTGGGCGGAACGCTTTTTCAATACCGCGAGGTCGCGCGGGCTCGACGAGATAGGAATATCGGAGCACAGCCACACCTTCCCCGAGTTTGAGCAGCTCTACCGCGACGACCTCATACTCGACGACTCATTCATCGGCTCATTTCAAAAGCAATGGCTCAAAAAAAATAAATTCAAGTACACAATCGAGCAGTATTTTGATTTCATGCGGGAACTGCAAAAAACAGGACACAATGTGAAAATAGGGATGGAGGTCTGCAATTTTCAGAACCAAGAAAAAACAAAGGCGATACTCGACCGGTACCCTTTCGACTACCTAATAGGCTCGGTGCATTTCCTGCACGGCTGGGCCTACGACTCGTCGGAGATAAAATCGGAGTGGGAAAATCACGACCTTCGCGAGATATACGACTGGTACGCGGCCGAGGCGGAGAAGCTCGCCGCGAGCGGGCTGTACGATGTGCTGGGGCATCCCTTCAACATAAGGCTGTTCAAATATATCCCCGACTTCGACGTGACGCCGTATTTGGAGCGCGTCGCGAGGGCCATGCAAAAAGCTGACATGGTGGTTGACATAAATACCGGCACATTCTACCGCTACCCGATAAAAGAAATATCGCCTTACCCGGACTTCATGGAGATAGCCGCCGACTATCACCTCCCGGTGATAACCACGAGCGACGCCCACGAGCCGGAGGACTGCGGGGCGTACAACGCCGAGGCGACAGCATACGCCAAAAAATACGGCTACACAAAAACGGTGAGATTCAGCAGACGAGACAGGGAAACGGTGACGCTCGGATAATATCAACAACATCTTGGGGGTGCGAGACTATCGCGCCCCTATTTATTTGACATTACGAATTTATTGATGTAATATGTGGCGGATAATGCAAATAGATGATAATTATTTGATTGTCTTATCATCGCTTCATTTGCATATTTAATCATTCATGTCTTGAAAAGAGGTAACTTTAATGCCGGATTATGGATGGGCATTCATCGCGGCCTTCGTCGCCGCTTTCATTTTGACTCCGCTTGTCATAAAGCTCGCCTTCAGGACGGGCGCACTTGACAAGCCCGACGCCCGCAAGGTTCACAAGACTCCAATCCCGCGCATAGGCGGGCTCGGCATCTATATCGCTTTCATGTGCGCGATGGGCGCATATCTTTCAATCGCTGACATTCCCGAGGACGCGGAGCAGGGAATGGTGGGCCTCCTCGTCGGCGGCTCCCTCATAGCGCTCCTCGGCCTGATCGACGACTACGAGGATCTCCCCGCGAAGATTAAGCTGCTCGGCCAGATTGTCTGCGCTGGCGTGGCAGTCGGCCTCGGCGTCAGAATCGACTTCATCACCGACCTCTCCGGCGACATCATGTATCTCTACGATTACGTCACGATTCCTCTGACGATTTTCTGGCTGGTCGGCATCACCAACACAGTCAATCTCATCGACGGTCTCGACGGGCTCGCGGCCGGAGTCGCGACCATCGCTTCGATAACGATTTTTCTCGTCGCCTTGCAGATGGACATCGCGCTTGTCGCGGCGGTGACGGCCTCCCTCGCGGGCGCGGCTTTCGGTTTCCTGCATTATAATTTCAATCCCGCCCGCATCTTCATGGGCGACAGCGGCAGCATGTTCCTCGGATTCATGCTGGCCGGGATTTCAATAGTCGGCGCCATAAAAAGCGCGACGACGATAGCGCTCATAGTGCCGATACTCGCGCTGGGGCTCCCCATCTGCGACACGACATTCGCAATCATACGCCGCGCGCACGCGCACGTTCCTATCTTCAAGCCCGACAAGGGGCATCTCCATCACAGGCTGCTCTCGCTCGGCTTCACCCAGCGCCAGGCAGTCCTGCTGATGTACGTCATCAGCGCGTTGCTCGGGTTCTCCGCCATCGCGCTCACCGAGGTCAGCATCGGGGTTGCCGCGCTCATCATCGTGGGAGTAATTATCACTGTGCTATGCGGCGCGAAAAAGCTCGGCATTTTCAAGATGGCCACGCCCTCCGACGCGGCACGTATTCATTGACAGTTCTCTCGATGTTGCCCATAAGCATCGGATAAAAGGAGGCGCCACCATGGCGGAATCTAAAAGCTCAATAAAGGTCATGACTGTGTTCGGCACGCGCCCAGAGGCGATAAAAATGGCCCCCGTCGTGCTGGAGCTCCTCAAGCACACCGACGAGATCACGCCGGTCGTCGCGGTGACGGCGCAGCATCGCGAGATGCTCGATCAGGTGCTTCGCCTCTTCGATATACATCCGGATTATGACCTTGACATCATGGCGGCAGGGCAGACTCTTTTCGACATCACGATAAAAGCTATGCGCGGCCTTGACGGGGTACTATCAAAGGAGCACCCCGACCTCGTGCTCGTACACGGCGACACGACGACGACATTCGCGGGCGCGCTCGCGGCCTACTACCATCAGACAGCCGTCGGGCACGTCGAGGCAGGCCTGCGCACGCAGAATAAGTATTCGCCTTTCCCCGAGGAGATGAATCGTCACCTCACCGGCGCGATCGCCGACCTCCACTTCGCGCCGACGTCCACATCGGAGCGCAACCTTATCGCGGAGAATGTTCCCGAGGATCACATATTCGTCACGGGCAACACCGTCATCGACGCGCTTCACCACACCGTCAACGACAATTTCTCGTTTGATTCCGCGCTGTCGAAAATCAATTTCCATAATCATCGCATCGTCCTCGTGACGACGCATCGCCGCGAAAATCTCGGCGAGCCGATGCGCCACGTCTACAAGGCCCTGAAGCATCTCATAGACACCCTGCCCGACATCGAGGTCGTATTCCCCGTTCACAGAAATCCAAAGGTGCGCGAGGTCGTCGAGCAGGAGCTTGGCGGGGCGGAGCGTTGCCATCTCATCGACCCGCTCGACTATGAGCCTTTTGCCAACCTCATGCACCGCTCCACTCTCATACTCACCGACTCGGGCGGAGTGCAGGAGGAGGCCCCGGCACTCGGCAAGCCCGTCCTCGTGCTGCGCGACACGACGGAGCGCCCCGAGGCCGTCGCGGCCGGCACAGTGAAGCTGATAGGCACCGACCTTGATAAAGTCTACAGCGAGGCATACAATCTATTGACAAACAACGCGGAGTACAGCCGCATGGCCGAGGCCTGCAACCCATACGGCGACGGCAAGGCGGCAGAGAGGATAGTGCAGGCAATACTGTACCACTACGGCTTCACCGAGACCAAACCCGACAGGTTCATGGGCGCAAAACAAAATGAACGATAATAAAAAAAATAAAATTGCCGTCGATGACAAAATCGACGGCAATTCTTTTGTAAAAGAAAAATTTCAGGTGTCAAGATTCTTTCGCGAGAAGATGCGCGAGCGCAGGGACGACGACAACGCGAGCGAGCGAAAGAAAAAGCTCGCCGCCATCAGGAGGGCGCTATGGGCCGCGAGCTTTTTCCTCGGGCTCGGCGTCTACCTATCGTCCGTGGTGGCCGTCTGCATAATCATCGGCATGAAGTGCGACGAGATTTTCTCCTCGTCGCCCTGCGGCGTGGTGGCCGGCATATTCCTAGGATTCCCCGTGGCGATATACGGAATCTACGCCGACTACCAGAAATACGGGAAATAGCGGAAACTCTCACCTGTCGCCTGCCGCGAATTTCTTCTCCAGCCATGCAACGAAACGCGATATGGTTATGGTCATGGCGAGATATATCAGCGCAACGCAAATCCAGATCTCCAGCGAGCCATATGTCCTCGCGATGATGAGCTGCCCACGGCGAGTCAGCTCCTCAAATCCGATCACCGAGACAAGCGACGAGTCCTTCAGCAGCGCGATAAACTCGTTGCCCAGCGGGGGTATGACGTGCTTGAACGCCTGCGGCACTATGATGTATCGCATCGTCTGCACCCAGCTCATGCCGAGCGAG
Organism: Schwartzia sp. (in: firmicutes); assembly: GCA_017458745.1. Taxonomy (GTDB): domain Bacteria; phylum Bacillota; class Negativicutes; order Selenomonadales; family Selenomonadaceae; genus RUG024. The sequence goes on from JAFTAB010000099.1 coordinate 13,958, forward strand.
CGGCCTGCCTCCATCTGGCCGGAGTCGATTGACTGTATGCCCGCCCTGAAAATCTCGGCGACATACGCGCCGCTGTTTATGCTGCAAGAGGCAATAGCGGCGATGAACGGATCCATGTGGACATTCGTCACCACCGGAAGCGCGAAATAGATGAGAAAAATCTGCACGAGCAACGGCGTCCCGCGCAGGAAATCGACGTACACGGCGGCGAGCAAACGTATAATCCTCACGGAGCATATACGCCCAATGCCGACGAAAAGGCCTATTATAATGCCGCAAGCCACAGAGAGAGCCGTTATCTTTATCGTGACGCCCGCGCCCATCAGGAGCAAGGGGAACGCCCTAACCGCCAAATCAAAATCAAAATCCATAAAAAAGACATCCTTATGTAAAATTATTCACAAAAATTGCATGGTTATAATTATATGAAATCGCCGCGGCACTGTCAAATGTTATATGCAAAACGGGTGAGCGTCATGCTCACCCGTTTTGTCTCATTTATTATTTTATCCGATGCTAACGGGCGTTAAAACTCCCGCTGAATGAGTCTTATTTTATCCTTCGCAGCCTCGGCCTCTGGTGCTCCGCTCCCACAGGCGCGTTTGTCACCAGCATCTTTGGCGGCGCCGACTTTCGCCCGATATTCAGCAGTATGCCTATTGCCCATAGATTTATCAGCAGCGACGACCCACCGTAGCTGATAAACGGCAGCGGCACCCCGATGACAGGCAGCCACCCGGAGACCATGAAAAGATTGGCCACCGCCTGCAAGATGATAAGCGCCGTGAGACCAAATCCAAGCATCTGCCCCAATGGGTCCTTCGCGCTGTTGGAAATCTTCACGCCGTAATATGCCAGAGCCGCAAAAAGGATCAGCACAAGCGCCGCGCCGAGAAAGCCGACCTCCTGGCACCATATCGCGAAAGCGAAGTCCGTGTGAGCCTCAGGCAGATAATGATATTTGCTTATGCCGACGCCAATGCCCATGCCGAAAATTCCGCCCGAGCCGATTGCCTGTAGCGACTGCACTACCTGATAGCCCGAGTCCGTCGGGTCCGACCACGGGTCGAGCATCGTCATCAGTCTCTCAAGCCTGTATGGCTGCCAAATGAATATCGCCACGACGAGCATGACGCAGCCGATGCAGAGCCAAAGTTTTTCCTTCAGCCGCATATTGGAAAAGAGCATCATGATTATCGGTATGCCGACGACGATTGACGCCGTCGCGCCGTCAGGTTCCTTCTCTATGAGCGCGAACATGATTATGTAAAGTGCAAGCTGATTATGCACTATCTGGACGGGTCGCCCGATGCCCACCCGCGATGCGATATACGCCGCCTCGACGAAAATCGCGATAATCTTCGCGAACTCGGCCGGCTGTATCGTCATGAACCCGAGCGACAGCCACCTCTGCGCGCCATTCACCGACTCGCCGACTATCAGGACGAGCACCAGCCCCACAATTATCGCAACCGTGATAATCGGAATCCAGTCACGCCATTTGTGGTAATCCACCACCACGGAGAACACGAGGGCAACAATGCCGATGGCGAGATTTATGCCGTGACGCTTGAGGAAAAAATACGGCGTGCCAAAATTCATCTCGGCCACCACGAAGCTCGAACTGAAAATATTTATCGAGCCTATGATGACCAGCACTAGCACTATGCCGAGCACGGCCTCGCGGTCGTTCATCCAGAATCTCGTCGTGCGCTTTATGTCCTCGATCGTGTCCTTTGCGATCACGGGAAAGTCACCTCGCAGCGATTGATTTTCTCGCCGAAGCCCGAAAATTTTCTCTCATACTCCGTCTCGATATTCATGGGGTCATTCTCCGCGTGAAGGTCATACGATATATTCGTCACGTCAAGCGACATGGCAGCGAACTCCTCCAGCGACCAGTCGAACAGCGGGCGATTGTCCGTCTTGAAAAAAATCTTGCCGCCCGCCTTCAGAAGCCGCGCGTACTTCTCCATGAACGCCCTGCCGGTGAGCCGCCTTTTCGCGTGACGCTTCTTGGGCCACGGATCGCAGAAATTTATATAAAATCCATCGACCTCATGCGCCGCGAAAATATTCTCTATCATGTTTATGTCAAAAACGAGCAGGCGCACATTCATAAGCTCCGCCTCGGCGACCTTTTTCGCCGCCGAGTAGAGCACATCCTGCTGCGCCTCGATGCCTATGAAGTTTTTCCCCCGCTCCCTTTCCGCGAGCCTCGTGATGAAGTCGCCCTTGCCGGTGCCCAGCTCCACATAGAGCGGCGACGCGGAGCCAAAAATCTCATGCCAGCGGCCGCGCTCATTCTCGCCCGCGGGCGCGTCCTTCGGATATACAAATTTGAAATCATGGATGGCCTCATCCACCCAAGGCTTTCTGCGCAAACGCATCAGGTCTTCTCCATTCCAAATTTTTTAAGATAGCGGTACAGCGTCACTCGGCTCACGCCGAGGAGATTGGCGAGCCTCGACACATTGCCGCCCGCCGCCTTCCATGCCCTGACGAATATCTCCCTGTCGTTCTTCCAGTTGCTGTCGGGGCGCACGTCGCCGAGCAGGCTCACGTCGCCTTTCTCTATGGTGCTTCTCTGCGTGTTGAAAAACGCGTATTCGAGGACACTCTGAAGCTGCTTTATATTGTCCGGCCAATCATAACCGGCAAGATACTCCACCGCCTCGGCTGACACCTTCTTCGGCTTCATCTGGTGCTGCTGCGCCAGCTCACCCACCATGTGCTCAATCAATCGCGGTATGTCCTCGCGTCGGGACCTGAGCGGCGGCACGCGGATAACGCTCTTCGACACAATCTCGTACAGCGACGCATCGAATAATTTGCGCTCGGTCAGGCGGCGGAGATCCGCGTCGCATGCCGCGATAATCCGCACGTCAATGGGACGCTCCACGTTCTCGTTTTTGCGTGTCGATTTCCCGGACGACAGGCACCCCGCGAGACGAGAGGCTATCCCCTTTGGCATCTTCTCCACCTCGTCGAGGAAGAGCGTGCCTCCCGATGCCAGCTCAAGCCGCCCGGGATAGCTCACCTCGGCGCTCGTGGCTATTCCGAAAAGCTCCTGCTCCATCATCTCGGGTGTCAAATGCGCGCAGCGCAGCGTGATCAGCGGCCCCGCGGCGCGCTGACTCGCTTGGTGGATGCCATGAGCGAGACGCTGCTTGCCCGTCCCGGACTCGCCCTGCAGCAGCACATGATTCCCGTTCCTTGCAACGCGGGCCGCCTTGTCCTTCATCGAGCGGAAAGACTTGCAGTCACCCACCATCGAGTCAAGGCTGTACTTCGCCGTGTATCCAGCCGCGTGAGCGACGAGAGTCCTGAGATCCTCTATCGGCATCGACACGACCACCACGCTTGCGACCTCGCTCTTGCCGTCGCGCGTCAGCGGCACTACCGTCGTTATGTCCTCATAAGTTTTGGCGCGGGTAATCCACGTTACCTCTTTATTGTGCGACGGGATTCCGGCAAATCCTTTGAAAATAGGCGTATGACGATAATTCAAGACCACGTCGTTGAGATTAGGCGTGCGCTCCTCGTCCTTGTGCGCGCCTATATTTGCGAGACGCGACAGGCCGAGCTTATTCGCATAGGCGACCTCCCCGTCTGGCATCACATGATAAACCGCGAAAGGCGTCGCGTCGAGCAGCACCTCGTCCGCCTCTATCGCTGCAAGCCCCGCAAGGTGCATCTCAAGGCCGTTCCTCATCATCTGCATCATTGCCATGATGGCGTCCTCGGGCAGCCCGGACTTTCTCAGCGAGACAGCGGTCAATATGTACTCCGTCTCGCCGTTAAAAAAAACCGGCACGGAGCACGCTTCCCCGTCACGACATTCCGTCGTCCACATTTCGGCCCCGTGCATCCAAAACGGCTCCCCATGCTCACGCGAGATGCTGATGCTGGACGCGCCAATCTCATTCATGCCGACGCGCACGCCCTCCATTTCCTCGGCCAACACGCCAAAAAAAGGCAGCGCGTAATTTTTTATCACCACGCAGTCCGAGTCAACGAGCAGCAGACATAATTCATATTTCCGAAAAAACTCCGTCATCGGCTCAATGAGCCTGCCCAGATAATCGCAGGCCTTGCTGTGCTTTCTCCGCAGTGCGTCAAGCTCATCGCTGCCGACGCGCTTGCCGATGTCAATGCGGCCGGGCGTCACATTTCTCCTGCGGCTCTCCTTCCATGCCTCGGCCACCCACGGATGCACATTATCATCAATCACCCCGTCCGTGACAAAACGGTCATAATAAGAAAGGAGCTCCTCGCGACTCCTCGGCTCTCGGATCATCCTGAAACCTCCTGACAGCTCCCGATACTTTTCCACGGAAAAATATATTTACATATTTACAATACATCATATTCTACTATTCATTTCGATATACTGCAATTCTTTTCACAAAAAAATTAAAAAATATTAAAGAAAAAAAATTTCCCTTATGTTATAATGATGAAGTTAATTACAGCCTCTCTTTTGTGTCCGCCGCGCTCACGCGGCGACGAGGCGACTGGAGTGATTTGATTTCATGGCAAAGCAGACAAAAAAAATTTTAAAGAATATCAAAAAGGCCGAGGAGCTTGAAAAGGAACTCTCGGAGCCTGAAAAGCCCAAGCGCAGGGCATGGGAGGGCTACGTCCTCGGCGGAGTCATCTGCCTGACTCTCTTCCTGCTGACGGCGGGATGGGAATTCCTGAACGCGGTCAACAGGGCAATGTACGGCTCAATAGCCATCGCGCTCATAATGATGTACGCGGAGAGAAAGCTGGAGTCGGAATGGCCAAAGAGCAGGCTGGTGTGGCTCTCAAGGGGAACGGCAGCCCTCATCATAGCGGCGATAGGTTTATTCATCTATGCCATATACGACGAGCACATAGCGGGATAGAATGAGACTTATTAAGCGGAAGCGTCTTGACTTACATCATCATCAAAAAAACCGTGGAGAAAATTTCTCCACGGTTTTTCATTTCATTTTGATACCTGATATTACTTTTTAGCCTGCTCGCCGAACCACTTCTTATAAATCTTGTCATACTCGCCGTTTTCATGAAGCTTCTTGAGCGCGGCATTGACTTCCTTCAGCATCTCGGGATTCTTCTTGGAGATGGCGATGCCGTAGTCCTCGCTCGTGAGCAGCTCATCCAGAGCGCGGACTTCCTTGCCGCCCGTCGTCTTGATATAGGTATCATTGACCGGCTTGTCATTCACGACAGCGTCGACTCCGCCAGCCTTCAGCTCCATGAATGTGTCAGCGGAGCTGTTGAGTTCCTTCACTTCGACGCCCTCAATTTTCTTGACTTCCTTGGCGCTCGTCGTGCCTATCTGAACCGCTACCCTTTTGCCCTTGAGATCTTTGAACGTCTTTATGTCTTTGTTGTCATTTTTCACAACGATCGTGAGTCCCGACTTGTAATACGGGTCGGAGAAATTCACCTTCTGCTTTCTCTCGTCGTTTATCGTCATGCCCGAGATAATGACATCCAGGTTGCCCGACTCCATCGCCGGGATCAGGCCGTCGAAATTGATGTTCTGGATGTCGGCCTTGTACTTCATTTCCTTCGCCACGGCACGGATGAGATCCATGTCGAATCCCTCATAGTTCTTGCCATCGACATCCTGGAACTCGAACGGCGCGAAGTCCGCGTTTGTCCCGATGCGAAGCACCTTCTCCGTGGACGCCTTCGCGTCGTCCTTCTTCTTTTCCCCTGAGCCGCCGCCGCAGCCGGTCACGAGCATCGAAAGCGCCATGACGAGAGCGAGGCACATCAGCATTGCCCTTTTCATTTCCACATACCTCCAAATTTAATGATTTGTGCAAATATAAAAAGCCCGCGCAGCAATGCGGGCTTTTTGCCTTGATAACCGAAAATCATCTGACCCCGCGACGTTTGTTGAAGCACTCACGGCAATAGACCGGGCGATCATCCTTTGGCTGGAACGGCACCTGAGTCTCCTGCCCGCACTCCGCGCAGGTCACAGTGAACATCTGGCGCGGCTCGCGGTCTCCCTCGCGCGAGCGGCGACGTTTGTCACGGCAGTCGCGGCAACGCACAGGCTCATTCTCAAAGCCCTTCTCGGCGTAAAATTCCTGCTCGCCGGCGCTGAAGATAAAATCCTTGCCGCAGTCCTTGCATTTCAATGTCTTGTCTTGATACTCCATCAAAAAACCCCCAAAAATAAACTTAGAGCCATCGGCCCATTTCGGAAAGAGCCGCATCGCGGCCTTTCCAAAAATCAAGAGCTCCGTTCATCCGGCGCTCCACGAGAAACCCCCGAAAAAACACGGCGTATCAAAACAATGACACACTATTTTTCATCGTTCCCCCTCGGCCTCGCTTTAGGCGAGAACGTCAACAGCATTCCCGAGATTCGGGTCGAGGCTCTCGGATACAGCCGAAAGAAGCTCATCGACTCCCTCCGTGCCGGCCGTCATCGCCTGCTTCAGTGCGGCTATGCCAAGGCCCTGCATTGCCTCCGCCTGATGCATGTCAACCGAAAGCGCAGCGATGCTCATGCTCATATCCAAAATACTCATCCCCCTCACCCTTCAAAACACGTCAACAAAATTATTATAGCAAATAAAAATAAAAACGCAATGCAAATTTATAAATACACTCGTATTTTTAACTGGCTTTAAGACAGAAAATCATTTTCCCGCGCACCAGTCGCGCCACAGCTTCTTGTAAAGCTCCTCGACATCCTTCATGTAAAGCGACGCGTTCATCAGGCGCGACTGCGTAATCACGTCGCGAAGGCCGGAGTGAAATTTCTCAAGTATCTCCATGGACTTCGCTATCCTCGCCGCTTTCCTCGCGTACTCCAGCTCCGTGTGCGCTATCAGCTCCGGCAGCCCCGCCGCCTCGAGTATCGTCGCGCCGTATGACGAGGCATGCGATGTCCCCTTCAGCGTCACGACAGGCACGCCCATCATGAGCGCCTCGCAGGTCGTTAGCCCGCCGCAATACGGGGTGGTATCAAGAGCGATGTCCACGTCCGCGTATTGCTCCAAATAGTCCGGGCTGTACGGGCGCAGCTCCACTCTCTCGGGATCGATGCCGACATCCTGCAATCTCTTTATCGCCTCGGCGCAGCCGTCATCCGTGCTCGCGATTTTATTTTTAATGATGAGCTTCGAGCCCTCGACCATCTCCAGCACCGCACGCCAAAGTATCAGCGTCTCGCGCCCCGCCTTGTTGAAATTATTGAAGCTGCCGAAA
>JAFTAB010000100.1 GCA_017458745.1 Schwartzia sp. (in: firmicutes)
CACGCAATTGAGGTCACCGTTTTTCACGTCGCCTATATTTATCACGCAGTCGATTTCGCTCGCCCCTTCGCTTATCGCTTTTCGCGCGGCAAAGATTTTCGTGTCGCGCGTGTCGTGGCCGAGAGGGAACCCTATCACGGTGCATATATTTATGGCGTCGCCGTATTCATCGTGAACGCGCCCGACATAGGACGCGGGTATGCAGACGGACGCCGTGCGATATTTTGCCGCCTCCCCGCACAGCGTCTGTATTTCTTTCCATGAGGCAGTCGGCGAGAGCAGGGTGTGATCGACGTGCGCTAAAATCTCCGAGCCTTTCATTCAAAAATCCTCCTTCTGGTTGATAATAGTATTGCTTCATTATATCATATCAATTATCTTTGACGAATCGAAAATTTTTTTATGTGCTGGAGGATAATATCGTTCTCGTGGCGAATATAATATAGATGACATCATATTTTGCGGGGAGGCATTTTGATTGAAGAAATTGTTTGAGGAGCTCAGGGGTAAGCTCATCGTGTCATGTCAGGCGCGAAAGGACGAGCCCCTGTATAATCCGCTTGTGATGTCCCGCATGGCGCTGGCGGCCGAGGTCGGCGGCGCGGCAGCCATACGCGCGGAGGGCGTCAATGACATAAAGAGCATCAGGAAGATGACCCGGCTCCCGATAATAGGGCTGAGGAAGAATAAATACAAGGACTCCGATATTTACATCACGCCGACCAAGGCGGAGATTGAGGAGCTGCTGACGACCCCTTGCGAGGTGATTGCGCTCGACATGACCGACAGGGAGAGGCCATATCGCCAGACAAGCGCGTCGCTCATAAAGGAGATTCACAAATTTGACAGGCTGGCTCTGGCCGATGTCTCCACTTATGAGGAGGGGATTGCCGCCGTGCGCAACGGCGCGGACGCGGTATCGACGACGATGTCGGGCTACACTCCGTACTCGCCGCAGCAGGAGGCACCGGATTTCACGCTCGTGGGCAGGCTGGCGGCCGCCCTTGATGTGCCTGTCTTTGCGGAGGGGCGCATATCGACCCCTGAGGACGCCCGAAAGATGATGACGATTGGCGCGTGGGCGGTAGTCGTCGGCACGGCAATCACGAGGCCGCAAGTAATAACGAGCCGTTTTGTAAAAGCTATGGGGCAATGAGCGGGAGAGGACTGGCGCAGTGTTGTTTAGGATTAGGTTTCATTGAATAAGTCTAATTTTATGTTCGGGAGGCAGCTTTCATGGGAATGAGCGAATGGCTGGACAATCTTTTGCTGACGGCCACAAGCGAGAGAAAAAAAATACAGGCGATAGAGCTTCCCGACGAGCCGAAATACGAGGAGCCGCCGCCGCGAGTGGATCACGATGAATTCGGCAAGTCCGTCGAGGGGCTGATGCGGGAGCACGGCGACAATATCAAGGCCGCCGAGGATGAGAAAACGCCGGAGCAAAAGGAGCAGGATAAGGAGCGACATGAGGACATGCAGAAATACAAGGGGTCGCATGATTTCAGGGTCTGAGGTTTACGATTGCGTGGTATGCGGCGGGGGCACCGCGGGAGTGGCGGCGGCGGTCTCGGCCGCCCGCGCGGGGGAGCGCACGCTGATAGTGGAGCGCGGCATTGTCCTCGGCGGCTCGCAGACGCAGGGGCTGGTCGTGCCGATGATGCCGACATTCGCGGAGGGCAGCGACACGCCTTGGGTGACGGAGGCGCGCTCATATCTGCGCTCGCAGGGCATCGAGCCCGACGACGGGGTGACCGGCACGACGTGGACTGATCCCGATATGATGGCGGATTTTTACGATGCAGTGACAAGCGAGAATGGTATTGATATATTATACAACGCTGTGATTTTTGATGCGGAGTGTGACGACGGGAAAATCCTCTCCGTGCTCGCGCAGACGATTGAGGGCGCGGTCGAGATAAGGGGCAGGGTGTTCATCGACGCGACGGGCGACGCCGTGGTTGCGCGGCTCGCGGGCGTGCCATGCGAGAGCGGCAACGAGGAGACCGGCCTCAATCAGCCTATGAGCCTGCGATTTGAGATGGAGGGCATAGATTTGGAGAGGCTGCACCGCTATCTGAGGGACACGCTTCACGACAAGAGATGCGAGACGGCTCCGCCGTATGTCGAGGTGGGGCTGGCACGTCACCGCGCCATGAGGTACGCCGTCGAGCCGCTTTTCGTGGCGGGCATCGAGAGCGGCGAGCTGGCCGAGGAGGATGCCGAGTATTTTCAGGCTTTCGCGATACCCGGAAAAGACGGCTGCATGGCGATGAATTGCCCGGAGCTTCCGACGAGATTTTCGGCGACTGACGCGATGAGCTACAGCAGGGGCATAACTCATGGCCGCTCGATGATGCGCCGCATAGCGAAATTCGTTCGCGCTCATCTGCCGGGATTTGAGAATGCCCGCATAAGCCGTCAGGCGCAGATGGTGGGAGCGCGTGAGTCGTGGAGGATAAAGGGCAGGGCGTATCTCACCGAGGACGATTATCATGCCAGAAGGCGTTTCGCCGACGCGGTGTGCCGCACGGGCTACTATATCGACGCTCACGGCGGCCGCGTGGGCGAGTACCTGCCCCGAGGCGAGTTCTATGAGATACCGTATCGCGCGATGGTCGCGAGCGAGGCGGCTAATCTCATCGTCGCGGGTCGCTGCATCTCCGTCAGCTTTATCCTACAGTCGTCCATGAGGATACAGCCGACGTGCATGAGCATCGGCGAGGCGGCGGGCATCGCGGCGGCGCACGCCGTCAAAAACGAAATCGACGCCAATGAGGTTGACTGGTCGTCGGTGCCGAACAGGAGCTATGTATCATGCGGAGCTATTTCCTGATTGACATAGGCGGCACATTTATAAAATATGGCGTGGCCGACGCGGGCGGCCGATTTATCGAGAAGGGCGCGATGAGGAACCCAGCGCGCGAGCAGAATGTCGGCGTGATGCTCTCGGCGATAATAGGACGCATACGCTATTATCAGGAGCGCGGCGACTGTGAGCTGTCGGGCGTTGCGATTGCCACTGCGGGCATCGTGGACACGGTGGCGGGGAAGATAGTTTACGCGTCCGATAATATCCCCGGATATACCGGGACGGAGTTGTCGCGCATCATCGGCGGCGCGGCGCGTCTCCCCGTCGCGGCGGAGAATGACGTGAACTGCGCCGCGCTCGGGGAATACTGGCTGGGCGCAGGGCGGATAAAGAGGGGAGAGGCAAAAAGCCCGTCGCCTTTTTTCTGCATGACGCTCGGCACAGGAGTAGGCGGCGCGGTGATAATCGACGGCAAGGTGATACACGGCGCGGCGAATTTCGCGGGCGAGGTGGGGCTGATGCCTATGCCCGTCGGCGGCGACGGACGCGCCGGGACGCTGGAGGAGCTCGCCTCCACGAGCGCGATGATAAGGCGGTACAGAAGCATGGCGGGCATGACGGACGACGACATGGCGACGGACGGCAAGACGATATTCGACAATGCTCGGCTTTTGGGCGAGCGCGCCGCCGTCGACGCGATTGACGCGCTGATTAAAAATCTCGCTCGCGGAATAGCGGGTATCTGCTGCGTGATAAACCCCGCGCTGGTTGTCATAGGGGGGGCAATCGCCGAGGAGGCGGATTACATGAGGCCGAGGCTTTTGAAAGAGCTGAAATGCCTGATGCTGCCGACGATTTTCGAGACGACCCGCTTTGAATTTTCGAGGCTTGGCAATGACGCGGGGATGCTCGGCGCGCTTTATCATTTCAAAAATGTTTATCTATGCTGATAGGTGACTAGATTCAGCGGGAGCATAAAGCTCCCACTGAATAAGTCTCATTTTATCAATGCTGACTTTATAA
>JAFTAB010000101.1 GCA_017458745.1 Schwartzia sp. (in: firmicutes)
ATAAATAATTTTTAGTGACAGCATCAGAAATTAATATCGGATTAATTATCAGCTATTTTTCATTTTTTGTCAAGTTGGTTTTTATTATCAAATAAAAAATCATGATGATACAATTTTTGAACAGGGCATTTATCGAATTCGCCCGCCGCCATCGCGCGGCGATGCTTTCACCTGCGGTGAGGACATTAATATTTTTTCAATCTTAGTTTTGAGTGAAGAATAAAAATTTTTTATTTTGTGCTTGACATATTGTTAAACATATGATTAAATGTTCATATAAAGTTGAGCACGGCAAAAGAAAAAAATAATATGCCGCGCATCAGCCAGAGAGCAATGAAGAAAAACAAGCTGAACAAAAAAATCAAATGGAGGTAATTTATCATGAAAAAGAAGTACAAGATTGAGGTTGACTGCGCGGACTGCGCTCGCAAGATGGAGGACGCGACCGCGAAGGTCGAGGGCGTCGCTGCCTGCTCGGTGGGCTTCATGGCGCAGAAGATGACGGTGGAATTTGCGGACGGCGCGGAGCCGGCCGACGTGATGCCGAAAGTGGTTGAGGCCTGCAAGAAGGTCGAGCCTGACTGCGAAGTATTCATCTAAGAAATTCCCATTTGCAAATTTCGTAGCCGAAGGACAGGTGAATATAGTTGGAGAAAAAAGAAAAGATCATGCTCATGCGCATTATCCTTACGATTATCTTGCTGATAGCGTTTGAGATGATGCCGTTCACGGGCCTAACTCAGGGCCTTTTGTATGCGGTGCCGTACCTCATCATCGGCTACGACATTTTGCGCAAGGCGGGGCTCGGCATCAGCCACGGGGAGTTTTTTGACGAGAGCTTTTTGATGGCCATAGCCACCCTGGGCGCGATGACGATGGGAGAGTACCGCGAGGCAGCGGGCGTCATGCTTTTCTATCAGATAGGCGAGATGTTCCAGAGGTACGCGGTCGGAAAGTCGCGCGGCAATATCTCGGCTCTGATGGATCTGCGCCCAGACTATGCCAATATCGAGAAAGAGAACGGCGAGCTGGAGAAGGTGGACCCCGACGAGATCGAGGTCGGCACGGTGATAGTCGTGCAGCCGGGCGAGAAGGTGCCAATCGACGGCACCGTCGTTGGCGGCACGGCCTCGCTTGACATGCACGCGCTGACGGGCGAGAGCCTGCCGCGCGAGGTAGGCGAGGGCGACGACGTGCTCTCCGGCAGCATCAATCTCTCGGGAGTGCTTCGCATCGAGACGACGAAGGAATCCGACGAGTCGACTGCCGCGAAAATCCTCGACCTCGTTGAAAATTCCAGCATGAAAAAATCGCGCTCGGAGAATTTCATCACGCGCTTTGCCCGCGTGTATACTCCTTTCGTCTGCGCGGCGGCGGTGCTGCTCGCTCTCGGCGTCCCGCTCGTGCGCATGACGCTTCTCCATATTGACCCGCTGTGGACGATGTGGATTGAGCGCGCTCTCATTCTTCTCGTCATAAGCTGCCCGTGCGCCCTCGTTATCTCGGTGCCGCTGACGTTTTTCGCGGGCATCGGCAGCGCCTCGGCGAACGGCGTGCTGGTAAAGGGCTCGAATTATCTTGAGGCTCTCTCGCTCGTCGATACAGTCGTTTTCGACAAGACAGGCACGCTCACGAAGGGCGTCTTCGAGGTGACGGCCATCCATCCTGAGATAATAGACAAGGAGGAACTGCTGCATCTCACGGCGCACGTCGAGAGATACTCGACCCACCCGATAGCCGCCTCGCTCCGCGCGGCGTACCCGAACGAGAAGGACGACTGCTCGGTCGAGGACACGAAGGAAATCGCCGGGCACGGCATCATAGCAAATGTGAACGGCAAAAGCGTCGCCGTCGGAAATGACAGGCTGATGGAGGATGTCGGCGCGGAGTGGCACGAGTGCGAGAAAGTCGGCACCATAATCCATGTCGCTATTGACGGCCAATATGTCGGCCATGTCATCATCTCCGACGTGGC
>JAFTAB010000102.1 GCA_017458745.1 Schwartzia sp. (in: firmicutes)
AGATGATGTCAGGCGTTCCGCGCTTAATGCCGTCGAAATTTCCTCCGAACGCCTGACAATAATCTGAATAAGTCTCATTGTATGCAAAAAAATAAGAAGCCGCTCAAAGATGAGCAGCTCCTTCTACAATTCTTTGTTTGTCTCAATCCACGCCGGAAGATTTAGTGAACCACTGAATAAGTGATTCCTTAGTAACACGATAATACTGTATCGCGTGGAATGACCTCTTGCAAATGAGATTACTGTCAGTAATTCTCCGCCTTTATCGCGAAGTACGAGCCCGGGTAGCCGCACGCCGGGCACTCCTGAGGTGCCTCGACCGACTCCTGCGAGTAGCCGCAGTTAGCACAGACCCAAAGTTTTTTCTCGTCACGCTTGAAAAGCTTCTCGTTTTTCACATTGGCGAGCAGAATGCGGTAGCGTTTCTCATGCTCCTTCTCGATGTCCGCCACAATGCGAAAAACGCGCGCGATTTCATCGAAGCCTTCCTTCTCCGCCGTTTCCGCGAAGCCCGGGTACATCGAGGTCCATTCCTCATTCTCTCCGTCGGCCGCGGCCTCCAGATCTTTCTCCGTGCCGTTCTTTAGGCCGTCCAAAAGCCACAGCCACATCTTCGCGTGCGCCTGCTCATTGGCCGCCGCCTCATTGAAAATGTCGGAAATCTGCTTGGACATCTTCGGATTTTTCTCCGCCTCAAGAGCGTACAGCGAATACTTGATATGAGCCATCGACTCACCCGCGAACGCCGCCTGCAAATTCTTCTCCGTCTGTGTGCCGTCCAGCTTCTTCATTTCCTCCATAGCTTTTTTCTCATTCATTTTTACACGCCTCCTATAAATTTTTACCAACAGATATATCCGACAACATTATCTTATCTTATTTTACCATAACAATTTACGTTTTCCAATTCGACTCCGCTTCTTTTTTCGCTCCCCGCTATTTATCCTCATACGCCCTGACCCTGAGCCGCAGCCCCCTCTCGCTGCAAATTTTCCTGCATTTTTCAATCTCCTCCTCGTCCTCGACGTGATCCACTACCGTCAGCACCACGTCCGCAACATATTTTTTGCAGTGCGTCGCAAATTCGAGCATCGCGTCGTACGAGCGCGCCCCGAACTCGCTCCTCGTGAGCGCCAAGTAACGCTCGGCGTTTGACGCATTCAGGCTTATTGATATTGTGTCGAGTATGCCGCCGCCAAAATCGGGCGCCGTGTCACGATTGTAATTGAGATCCGAGAGGCCATTAGTATTAAGCCGCGTCTTTATTCCATGAAAATTTTCCTTGGCATACTTCAGAAGATACACGAGATCCTCAAGCCTCATCGTCGGCTCGCCGAAGCCGCAAAAAACGACCTCATTTATTTTATCGCCGTGCTTTGAGAATGCCTCATCCAGCTCTTTTCTCACCTCGCCAGTCAAAGGCTCCTGCCTCAGCCAAAGCGTGTGCTCCTCAGCCATCTTTTTCATCGTGCGCAGGCAGAATGTGCAGGCGCATGTGCAGCGGTTGGTGAGGTTGACATATATCCCCCGCGCGTCAGACGGGTGACGGCGAAAAATCTCGTCGAGCGTGACATACTCCCCGCCCGCGTCAACAGCATATACTATCATACATTCCATTTCCCCTCAGTCCACATATTTTATCACAATCTCATTTTTCATTCTCGTCGCCCTCATGTCAATCACCCTTTGGTTCCGCGAGCCTCGAAAGCGCAGCGTCAGGTCGCGCTCGCTTTCCCTGTACTCGCCGTCCACCAGCACGTCTATATTATCGAGCAGCTCATTCACGCCGTCATCTTCCATCGCCCTCAGCTCTTCCAGCGTGTAGCCCGAGTAGCACCACACATTCAGCCCGTACCTGTGAATCTTTTTCGCCATGTCCGCCAGCGGGGCCGCCTGCGCGAACGGCTCGCCCCCGCTGAACGTCACCCCCGAGAGCAGAGGATTTTTCATCAGCTCCATAAGTATCTCATCAGTGTCGTCGAGCCGCCCGCCGTCAAAGCTCCACGTCTCGGGATTGTGGCAATTATGGCAGTGATGGGGACATCCCTGAGTGAAAATGGTAAAGCGATATCCGTCGCCGTCGACTACCGAGTCATCGACAACCCCGGCTATACGAATTTTCATATTATATTATCTCTCCCTGATAAAATGAATTTACCCATAAGACATCGGATAAATCTTTATATAAAAAAACTCGCGCCGAGTCGGCACGAGCTTTTTTATTGGACAAGGTGAAATGGGGATAACACCTGTCTCTATATCCAAAGGCCGATTGGGGGATCGACCTAGGGGGCTGATTAATCGCCGTGCCGAGCATCAATGCATTAGGCTGTGTTTGACCCGGTCATGCTCCTCGGCGCGCTTGGCATTGTTCCAGCGGTCGATAGTGCCGACAAGGTAGCCCGTGATGCGACGGATGCGCTCGAATTTCGGCGGGCGAAGCGTGTAGTCGAGAGCCACCCCGCCGTCATCAGCGGGGGAAATATCCAAAGTCTCTATCTCGTCGAGCTCATTATCCTTATGGATATAGTCCATGTACGAGAGTATCTCCTGCTCCGAGATATTGTCGATATCCCGTATTGTCACTTCAGTTCCGTTCACATTCATCATCAGTCATTCCCTTCAAAAAATTTATTCCATGCAAATCTTTGAAACTAATTTCTTAACAGTTCATAATCATTTTAAAAATCGATCAGCGTCAACGACACATGCGAGGCACCACCAAGTGATGATGATGCTCCGCCTCGGTCCTGCCGCAGCGCGGGCAGACATTGTCTATGAGACCGTTGTAGCCGCAGACCGGGTCGCGGTCAACCGGGTGATTAACCGAGCCATACCCTATGCCGTTGTCGTGCATGCAACGAATGATGGCCTCAAAAGCGGTGAGATTTTTCATCGGGTCGCCGTCCATCTCGACGTAGCTGATATGGCCGCCGTTCGTAAGCGCGTGATAAGGGCCCTCTATTTCAATTTTCTTCGCGGCAGAGATTGGGAAATACACGGGGACATGGAAACTGTTCGTGTAGTAATCCCTGTCGGTGACTCCCTCGATAGTGCCGTAACGCTCCCTGTCGATTCGCAGGAAACGCCCCGAAAGCCCCTCCGCGGGCGTAGCTATCAAAGTGAAATTAAGCCCCGTGCGCTTTGACTCGTCATCCATGTGCTGCCTCATGCGCCGCACTATTTCAATCCCCAGCCTCTGCGACTCCACGGACTCGCCGTGATGCTTGCCCGTCAGAGCCTTCAGGCACTCCGCCAGCCCGATGAATCCCATCGTGAGGGTCCCGTCCATAAGAACCTCAGCGACGGAGTCCGAAGGCTGAAGCTCATCCGAGCCGAGCCATACGCCCTGCCCCATGAGGAAAGGATAATTTCGGCACTTCTTCGCGCACTGGATCTTGAACCTGTGATTGAGCTGACGGATAATCAGCTCCGTCATATCGTCAAGCCCCTCATAGAACTTGTCGATGTCGCCCTTGGCCTCGATGGCGAGACGCGGCAGATTTATGCTCGTGAATGACAGATTGCCCCTGCCGCAGGTGACGGCGTGAGCGGGATTGTGCACGTTAGCGATCACGCGCGTGCGGCATCCCATGTACGCGACCTCCTTGTCGTAATTGCCCTCCTGATAAAACTCCTTGTTGAAAGGCGCATCGAGGAAAGAGAAATTCGGGAACAGCCTCTTTGCGCTTGTCTTCATCGCCAGCTTAAAAATATCATAATTTGGATCGCCGGGATTATAGTTTATGCCCTCCTTGACCTTGAAAATCTGCACCGGGAATATCGGCGTCTCGCCGTTCCCTAGGCCGGCGAGCGTCGCGTTCAGGAGATTTTTCATCACCATGCGGGCCTCCGGCGAGGTATCGGTGCCGTAATTGATAGAGCTGAACGGCACCTGCGCGCCCGCCCGAGAATTCATCGTGTTGAGATTGTGGACGAAAGCCTCCATCGCCTGATAAGTGGCGTCATCCGTCGCGCCAGTCGCCGCCTCCACGGCAAAGTCGTGAGCCTTGCCGCATGATTCCGCGCTGATAGGCTGGTAATTATTGCGCGCCTGATGAGCCGGCAGAAACTCCATGAGCTTCTTCTTAAATTCATGCGCCGTGGCGAATCGTATCGCCACCGGGACGCTTCGCTCAACCTCGCGCACGAGCAGCCTCGCGTCGGCGAGCTTCATGCCCAGCGACATCGAGAAATACTCCGCGAGATGGAGAAAATATTGCTTCCTGAAAGTCTTGACCACGCCCTGCGCCATCGCGTAATCAAAATTAGGTATCGACTGGCCGCCGTGCATCTCATTCTGATTCGCCTGTATCGCTATGCAGCCGAGCGCCGCGTAAGAGCGAATGTCATTCGGCTCGCGCAGATTGCCGTGCCCCGTGGAGAACCCGCCGCGGAATAACTTTATCAGGTCAATCTGGCAGCAAGTCTCGGTGAGCATATAAAAATCCATGTCGTGGATATGAATGTCGCCGTTGACATGTGCCGCCGCTATGTCCTTAGGAAGTATGCGGTGAATAATGAAATACTTCGAGCCCTCGGAGCCGTACTTCAGCATCGTCCCCATCGCGGTGTCGGCGTCGATGTTCGCGTTCTCGCGCTTCATGTCGGCATCCTTGGAATCGCGGTAAGTGAGCTCATCGTAAATATCCATGAGGTCAACCTCGGCCTCGCGGATGCGCGTGTGCGCCGCGCGGTAAAGGATATACGCCTTGGCGGTGCTCGCGTAATTGTTCTTTATCAGCACGCGCTCGACGGCGTCCTGTATGTACTCCACCCCCGGCTTATCCACGTCCGCTATGTGCTTCACTACGCTCTTGGTGAGCGCGTCCAGCTGCCTCTTTGAAAAAGTCTTGTCCGTTGACTCGAGATTTGCTTTCTCTATCGCGTTTGTTATCTTTATCGCATCAAACTTTACAATATCGCCATTGCGCTTTCTTATCTCTTTGACCTTCGGCGTCGCCGAAGATGACGCTGCTGTCATTAAAGCCTCGCTCCCAACTCTTTTTCTTTCACTTGCAAGGGACTCATTTCGTCCATTTGCGATTATACAATATCTATTGACGCTAGTCAACATTAAATACTAGATATTGTAAATTGATGAGCATATGTTATCCACAGGCGCCGCCAAAAAATGAAAACGAAAATTTAAAAATGAAACAAAGCAATCCAAAATAAAATCGCCCTTTCATAAAAAAAGAGCGATCTAATTTTAAAAACAAATTTGACGAAAATCACTTTATGCACAAAAATCTGTGGACTATTTTTTCAAAAATTATTTATATTCTTATCGACTGAATCTATCTTGACGTTCCTTATTGGGAACGGTATGTCGATGCCCTCCTCGCGATAACGGCTCATCAGCGCCTTTATAAATTCGTGCTTCACGAGAAGCTGGTCGGCATATCCCGGCACACTTATGACCACATTGAAATCAATCGACGAGTCATTGAACTTCTGAAATCTGACAGCGGGCCGCGGGAAATCGCTCTTGCCCTCCTCATAGCCTATGACCCGCTCCGCCGTCTCAATGGTGACGCGCTCGACCTCGTCGAGGTCGCTGTCATACGACACCCCGACTGGCACGACAATCGAGAGCGTCTTTGACGGCCTGTCGTAGTTCGTGAGAGTCGCGGAGGCTATGGTCTTGTTCGGCACTATGACGTTGTTCCTTGTCGCGGTATAAATCGAAGTGTATCGCCAAGTGATGTCCGTGACCTGCCCCTCCTCGCCCGACGAGAGCTTTATGTGGTCGCCGACGAGAATCTGCTTTGAAAGGATGAGCTGCAATCCCGCGAATATATTCGCGAGCGTCTCCTGAAGTCCGAGGGCGACCGCCATGCCGCCGATGCCCATGGCAGTAACGAAAGGCGCAATGGATATGCCGTACGCTCCGAGAAATATGATGATGCCGAATATGAGGCCCGTGCCCTCGACAAGCGTCGTCAGGAGAGTGGTCCCCTTTTGCTCCTTGGGCTCCTTGCGCTCCTGAGTCTGCTGCGTCAGTATAAAAATGACGGCGCGAACGCAGACTATGATGCCCGCGGAGAGCAGCGCCAAGAACTGAAGCCCGTTGAGCACCTCGTCTATCTCCTGAGGCGGCGACGTCCTGACCCGCACGAGCCAAATGCCAAGCCCCGCTCCGAGCAAATAAATCGGGACATCATGTATCGCCACCCATGCGAACTTGAGCAGAGGGTGAGGCGACCTCCCAGGGGCTGAAAAATAACTCCTTAAAAATTTATTGATACACCAAAAAACAATGGCCGTCATCAAAAAAACAACCGGCGGAAAAAAAGGCGACTCGGCAAACATCGCGTATGCCAAAGCTAAATCCTCCAAAAATATCGCTCCTTTCTTGAAACCTTTCCAGCATCATGCGCTCCCATATTCACCATGAATATTTACTATGCTCTTTATATTTTCAGTTTACCACAAAAAAAATATAATTTCATCACAAAAGAAAATGAACCGTTCAAAGCAGGATTTTTATTTTTTTTGTCAAATTACATATAATAATTTAGAAGGAGTTGACAAAATGACATCAAGCGATAAAGGCCGTGCTGGCAGCGGCATCGTGCGCGAGGGCTCGCTTGTGCGGCTGCGCATTGCGTCCGCGGCAGACCTCGACTACATCATGGCAACAGAGAACAGCCCCGAGAATATCCGGTTCATTGTGCCCGAGGAGCGCAGCTTTCATCGCAGCGGGCTATCCGGCCCCGACATGGTTCATCTCATAGTCGAGGAACAGGCGACGGGCGAGCGAGTCGGATTCCTGATGGTGAATAATCTCCGCAGCCCCGATCACGAGGTAGAGTGGCGCAAGGTTATCATCAACAAGAAAGGTCACGGCTACGGCCGCGAGGCGATGCTGCTCCTCATGGCGTGGTCTTTCGAGGATCTCGGTTTTCATCGCGGCTGGGTGGACTGCAAGGACTTCAATGACCGCGCTCTCCATCTCTACGAGTCCGTCGGCATGAAGCGCGAGGCCCTGCTTCGCGAGACACTCTGCACCAACGGGAAATATGAGAACCTCGTGGTGCTGGGCATACTTGACAGGGAATACAATGAAATGAAGAAGTCGATAAAATGAGACTTATTCAGCGGGAGTTTCATACTCCCACTGATTCAATCAAATTTACCCGTTAGCATCGGATAAAATGAGACTTATTCAGTGGGAGTTTTATACTCCCACTGAATCTAGTCGAATTTACCCATTGCCTTATGGGCGCTTATCTCCCGCTTAAGAAGCGGGAGTATTAGCGCCCGTTAGCATCGGATAAATTAAAACGAGGAGGAAAATGTATGGGAAAGAGGCTTTATATCATAGTCCTTGACGGGTTCGGCATCGGCGCGATGCCCGACGCCGAAAATTTTGGCGACGACGGCGCGAACACGCTGAAATCCGTGATGAAATCATCAAAATTTTCCGCGCCGCACATGCAGTGGCTTGGCCTTTTCAACATAGACGGCGTCGAGGCTGACGAGAGCATTAAATCCCCGAAGCCCGCCGGAACATTTGCCCGTCTCGCGGAGATGTCAAACGGCAAGGACACCACGACAGGGCACTGGGAAATAGCCGGGATCGTGTCAGAAAAAGCTATGCCGACCTTCCCCGACGGATTCCCTCCCGACTGCATCGAAAAGCTGGAGGCCGCTTTCGGCAGAAAAATCATTTGCAATAAGCCATACTCGGGCACCGAGGTCATCAAGGACTACGGCGAGGAGCATGAAAAGACCGGGGCGCTCATAGTCTACACCTCGGCTGACAGCGTGCTTCAGATAGCGGCGCATGACAGCGTCATGACCGCCGAGGAGCTGTACGACTGCTGCCGAAAGGCGCGCGCCATCATGCAGGGCGAGTGGGGCGTCGGGCGAGTCATAGCCCGCCCGTTTGTCGGAAAATTCCCCGACTACACGCGCACATCGGGACGCCATGACTTCTCTCTCTGCCCCCCGAGCGACACGATGCTTGACGCGCTCACCAAGGCGGGGCTCACCACCATCGGCATCGGCAAGATAAGCGACATATTCGCGGGGCGAGGCGTCGGGCGGCACATCGCGATGGACGGAAACGACGACGGCATGAGCAAGACAGCCGCGACGCTCACCGAGAATTTCACTGGGCTTTGCTTCACGAACCTCGTCGACTTCGACATGAAGTACGGCCACCGCCGCGACATCGACGGCTACGCCGAGGCAATAGCGAAATTCGACGAGCAGCTCGGCTCTCTCATTTTCAGCATGAGCTATGAGGACATCCTTATGGTGACAGCCGACCACGGATGCGACCCGGGATTTTCCGGGAGCGACCACACAAGGGAGTACGTCCCGCTCATCATATACGGCCAGACGATAAAGCCGGGCATCAATCTCGGCACGCGGAAGAGCTTCGCCGACATAGCCGCCAGCGCAGCCGAGATGTTCAAGCTCGATTTTGAGACGAGGGGCGAGAGCTTTTTCAATGAAATAAAGAGGTAGGTTATATGCGCATATATGACATCATAACAAAGAAAAAGCGCGGCGGCGAGCTCACGGCCGACGAAATAAAATTTGTCGTCGACGGATTCACCAGCGGCATCATCCCCGACGAGCATATGTCGGCCCTGCTCATGGCGATATGGTTTCGGGGCATGAGCAGCGCGGAGACAGTGAGCCTCACGACGGCAATGCTCAACTCGGGCGAGTCAATAGACCTGTCCGACATCCCCGGCATAAAGATTGACAAGCACTCGACGGGCGGCGTCGGCGACAAGGTGTCTTTGGTCGTCGTCCCGATCGTCGCGGCATGCGGCGGCATCGTCGCCAAGATGTCGGGGCGCGGGCTCGGCCACACCGGCGGCACAATCGACAAGCTGGAGTCGATTCCGGGATTCAGGACATCGCTCACCCGCAATGAGATTATCGAGCAGGTGAAGCAGCATGGCCTCGCCATCACCAGCCCGTCAAGCAACCTCGCCCCCGCCGACAAAAAAATCTACGCCCTGCGCGATGTGACCGCGACCGTCGACAGCATCCCCCTCATCGCCTCGTCCGTGATGAGCAAGAAGCTCGCATCTGGCAGCAACGCCATCGTGCTTGAGGTGACAGTCGGCAACGGCGCATTCATGAAAAATATCGAGGACGCCATAAAGCTCGCCGACACCATGGTTCGTATCGGCGAAGCTGCGGGCAGGCGCACGACCGCGCTCATCACCGACATGGACACGCCTCTTGGATACGAGGTTGGCAACTCAAACGAGATACGGGAGGCCATAGACGCGCTCAAAGGCAAAGCCCCGGACGACCTCAATGAGGTGACCCGCGCAATCGCGGCTGAAATGCTCTACGTCTCCCAAAAAGGCAGTCCCGACGACTGCAAGAGGATGGTCGATAACGCGATAAAAGACGGATCCGCGCTGCAAAAATTCCGCGACATGGTGAAAGCGCAGGGAGGCGACGCGAGCGTCATCGACGATGCCCGAAAGCTGCCGCAGGCAAAATATCACGTCGCAGTGCCCGCCAAGGAGACCGCCTACCTCACCTCAATGAACGCGGAGGAGATAGGCCTCGCCTCGATGGCGCTGGGCGCGGGACGCGCGAAGCAGGGCGACGAAATCGATCTGTCGGCGGGCATCACCATCATGAAAAAGCCCGGCGACTTCGTGAAGCGAGGCGAGCCATGCGCGATGCTACACGCGAACGACACGAAAAAAATCCAAGACGCGCAGTTGATACTTCGGGACACATTCAAGGCCGCTGACAAGCCGCCCAAAAAATCCCCGATGATATTGGCCCGCGTCGAGAAAGACCGAATCGAACGATTTTGAAAGAGGCGACTGAAATGGCAAATATTAAACTCACTGACGAAGAACAAAGACTTATAGATGAAGCAAAACGCGTCCGTTTTTTCTCGTACTCGCCCTACTCGAATTTCGCCGTCGGCGCCGCCGTGCTCTGCGATGACGGCGCGATATTCGGCGGCTGCAACATAGAGAACAAAGCGCAGAGCGTGGCAAATTGCGCCGAGCGCACGGCTATATTCCGAGCCGTCTCCGGCGGCAAAAAAGACATCCGCATGATAGCCGTGGCCGCCGACACCCCCGCCCCCGTTTCCCCGTGCGGGGCGTGCCGACAGGTCATCGCGGAGTTCAAAATACCTCGCATAATCATGGCGAACATGAACGACGAAGTGAAAATCGTCACCCTCGACGAGCTGCTGCCATTCGCATTCTCCCTTGACGAATAAGTCGAATTAACTCATAAGCATAATAAAAAAAATGCTGCCTCAAACATTGAAAAGAGGCAGCCTTTTTCATTTGAATTCAAAAGCGGGCAACATCAACGCTTTTTTCCATACTCATATTTATCCCAAAAATTCTTTCTGAACTCCGTGAACCTTCCCTCTGTTATCGCTGCCCTCATATCCTTCATGAAGTTGACGAGGAACCATAAATTGTGAAGCGAGAGCAAGCGCAGCCCAAATATTTCCCCCGCCCTCACAAGATGGCGTATATAGCTTCTGGTGAAACCGTTCCTGCACGCGTAGCAGCCGCAGCCCTCCTCCAGCACGCAGAAGTCATGAGTGAAGTCGCTGTTCTTCATCACGAGTCGCCCCGTGTGGGTCATCGCCATTCCGTTCCTCGCGACGCGCGTCGGGAAAACGCAATCGAACATATCTATCCCCCTCGCCACGCCCTCGACGAGGCAGTCGGGCGTGCCGACGCCCATGAGGTAGCGCGGCTTATCCGAGGGCATCATCTCTGTCGTGTACTCCAGCACCTCGTACATCATTTCCTTCGGCTCGCCGACCGACAGCCCCCCCACCGCGTAGCCGGGAAGCTCCATCTCGTTGAGCCGCATGACGCTCTCGCTGCGCAGATCCTTATACATTCCGCCCTGCACAATGCCGAAAAGGCTCTGGTCGTCGCGCGTCATCGCTTTCTTGCACCTCTCCGCCCAGCGCTGCGTGCGGTGGAGCGAGTTCTCCGCGTAGCTGTGATCGGCGGGATACGGCACGCACTCGTCGAAAGCCATCACGATGTCAGAGCCGAGAGCAGTCTGCATCGCCACCGAAATCTCAGGCGAAAGGAATTTTTTTGAGCCGTCGATATGCGAGCGAAACTCTACGCCCTCCTCCGTGATTTTTCTCAAGGCGCCGAGGCTGAATACTTGAAATCCCCCGCTGTCGGTGAGAATGCCCCTGTCCCATCTCATGAATTTATGAAGTCCGCCCGCCTCGCGCATGAGCTCCATCCCCGGACGCAGGAAAAGGTGATACGTGTTGCCGAGAATGATGGACGCGCCGAGGTCACGCAGCTCGTCCGGCGAGACAGCCTTCACGCTCGCCTGCGTCCCTACCGGCATAAAAAGCGGGGTCTCAAAATCGCCGTGCGGCGTGTGGAGAATCCCTGCCCTCGCCCCGGTAGCATCATCTTTTTTTATCAGTTCGTATGTAAGCAAATTATTTCCTCCGCTTCAAAATAATCAATTAAATAATTATATATTCAATTTTAATTGGCAACAATACCGCATAAAAATTTTTTAATCTTATGAGCCAATTATATTTGCGGCGTGATATAATATAAAAATTGAACAATAATCCACGGAGGAAATTCCCATATGTCACTTCTTGACGAGACAATATCGAAAATCGAGCCGCCCGACGAGGCGGCCATTGCATCAATAGAGTCAGAGCTGAGGCAAAGCATCGGTGACGAGACGGGACTGGGCGAGCTGGAGACGATGCTCATAAAATATGCGGCCATCATGAAATCGTCTGCTCCCGAGGTGCCAAAAAAATGCACAATAATATGCTGCGCCGATCACGGGGTGGCCGCAGAGAATGTCAGCGCGTACCCGCCCTCCACGACGGTCGAGATGACGGCGAACTACCTCGTATCGCGCGGGGCCGTCGCGAACGCGCTCTCAAATTTCGCCGACAGCGAGCTGCTGGTCGCCGACCTCGGCATAGCGGCGCCGACCGAGCATCTGCCCGGCCTCATCAATCGCAAGATAGCGCATGGCACCAATGACTGCGCGAAAGGCCCCGCGATGACCCGCGGCGAGGCGATACGCGCGATAGAGACGGGAATCGAGCTGGCGGCAAAATGCGCCGACGACGGATGCTGCTGCTTCCTGCCGGGAGAGATGGGCATAGCCAACACGACCAGCTCCGCATGCGTGGTCGCGACATTCTGCGACATCACGCCCGAGGAAGCGACGGGGCGCGGCACGAACATATCGGATGAAAGGCTCGCGCACAAAATTGAAGTCGTGCGCCGCGCGCTCGAAGTGAACAGGCCCGATAAAAATGACGGCATAGATGTCCTCGCCAAAGTCGGCGGATTTGAAATCGGCGCGATAGCGGGCATAATACTCGGCGCAGCCGCGCACCACGCATTTGTCGTGCTGGATGGATTCAACACGGGCGCCGCCGCCCTCATCGCTTCCTCTCTCTCCCCGCTCGTGCCCCGCTACCTCATGGGCTCACATCTGGCCGCGGAAAAAGGTCATCGCGCGATACTCAAAAAGCTCGGCATAAGGCCATGCATGGACATGAAATTCCGTCTCGGCGAGGCAACCGGCTCATCAATCGCGGTCAGCCTGCTGGACATCGCCGTCAAGGCTCGCCGTGCTCTCACGGAGGACGCGGACGCGTCGAATTTTTTCCACGAGACGATGCCGCCGAAGGCTCCCCCCATCACGGACAAGACCTTCAATTTCTACCTGAAGACTTTCCCTCGCCTCTCAAAGGACTCAATGGACAAATGCCAGTTCCGCCTCGACAACCTCGCCAAGCCCATCTACTGCTGCGGCTACTTGGAGGAGATAGCCGTCGAGCTGGCGGGCATCCTCGACGATGAAAGGCCGGGGCTTGACACCGGCAGGGCTCTCATCGTTTTCTCAGGCGGCGAGACGAGCGCGGCGCAGCATCAGCTCACCAAGGTATTCTCCGAGCACGCTGACGCGACCGTCACCGTCGCGCACCTGCGCAGCGACAGGCCGCTGACCGAGTCATTTGACTTCGGCAGGACGACCGCCGAGGATATAACATTCTCCGTGCCCGTCATCGCTCTCGCGCTCACGGAGGCGGAGCCGGGCGACCCCGTCGGGACAAAGGCGCGCGCGCTGCACGAGGCACTCCTGAACGACGACGGCTCGCTGCGATATGACGCAACGGAATTTTTGAGCAGGACGCCAAAAAATCTACAGGCGGATGTCGCCGCGCTGCTCGGCGCGATGATTGCCGCCGCGCATAACAACTCGCTCATAGTGCTGGACGACGAGTCAACGGAAATAGTGGCGCGATACGCCGAGTCCCTGTGCCCCGACATGAAGCCCTATATCCTCCACACTCAGCCCGCCCTGCTGCAACTCAATATGACAGTCCCCGGCGGCTGCATCGCCTGCCTCGGAATAAAAATCATCGACGCGGCTCTGCACATTCTAAACGATATGAAGACATTCTCGGAGGCAAGAGTGAGCGTGGCGAAAGACGGCCCCGGGGCAAAGAGGCAGGCATAACAAAAAAACACCCGATTTCAAATTTTAGTCATTGAAATCGGGTGTTTTTTTTACTCTTCTTTTCTCTCTATCCTCGCGACCTCCGCGATGATGAAGGTGTGCGGCGCGCTCTCGCCCTCGCCGTAGAACCCCGACGCAAAGCCCGGGAATTTATCCGGATTCATCTCCTGCATATAAAGCTTTCGAGCCACGATCGTCTCCACCGCTTCCTCATAAGTCACGCCGCCATTTATCGGCTTCACGGTGAATCCCGACTCCTTAGCCTTGTCAACTTTCTTGCCCGTCGTCGAGCCGAACACGCCCACGAGCTTCATCTTGTCCTTCGAATCATAAAACGAAATCGTCATCTCGTTGTGCTTCTCGATAAATTCGTATGTGTAGCGCGTCGGCTTCACAAAGAGGAACACCACCGACGTGTTCCATATCGTGCCGAAACCTCCCCAGCCAATGGTCATGCTGTTGAAGTCGCCCTCAACCCCGGCTGTCAGGATGGCGTAGTCCTTGGAAAATCTTTTGAACGGCTTTACCTCAAAATCATCAACACGCATAAAAATGCCTCCTTTTTGTTCGTCCCCTTCATGCCATGCGGGGCTCATTCACCTTAACATCATTTTGAATGTTTCTTGACAAAATTTCCTATTCTTTTTATAGCCTCGTCTATCTCGTCGAGCGAGGTCGCGTACGAGCAGCGCACATAGCCCTCGCCGCATTCCCCGAAAGCGCTGCCCGGCACGAGAGCGACATGCTCGCTTTTCAGCAGTCCCTCGGCAAATTCGTTGCTCGTGAGTCCTGTGGACGTTATGTCGGGGAATATATAAAAAGCGCCCTTTGGCTCGAAGCATTTGAGCCCAATCTTTGTTAGCCCGTCATATATGAATGAGCGGCGGCGGTCATACTCCGCCACCATCTTTCTCATGTACTTGTCCCCGCGCCTCAGTGCCTCGATTGCCGCCACCTGCGCCGTCACAGGCGCGCACAATATCGCGTACTGATGAATTTTCGTCATCGCGGCTATGACCTCGGGCGAGCCCAGCGCGTACCCTATGCGCCAGCCCGTCATAGCGTAAGCCTTTGAAAATCCGTTGAGAAGTATGGTGCGCTCCTTCATCCGCGGCAGAGCCGCGAAGCACACATGCTCCTCCCCGCCATAGGTCAGGTCGCCGTATATCTCGTCGGATATGACTATCAAGTCATGCTCCTCCGCGAACCGCGCGATTGCGAGCAGATCATCTTTTGTCATGACCGCTCCTGTTGGGTTATTCGGGTAGCCTATCAGGAGAGCCTTTGTCTTTTCGGTGAGCCGCGCCGCCAAATCGTCGGGCGTCACCCGAAATTCATTTTCTATCCTCGACGGCACCGGAACCGCGACGCCGCCCGCGAGCACAGTGCAGGCGCTGTACGAGACATAGCACGGCTCGGGTATCAGCACCTCGTCGCCCGGCGCGATGATGGAGCGCAGCGCGAGATCGAGAGCCTCGCTCACGCCGACCGTCACCAGCGCCTCGGTCTTCGCGTCGTATTTTATGCCGTAACGCTCGTCATGCATCCTCGCGATTTCATCCCGCAGCTCTGCCATTCCCCGATTGGCGGTGTAGGAAGTGTAGCCCTGCTCCAGCCCGTAGACGCAGCTCTCACGTATCGTCCACGGCGTCACAAAATCCGGCTCCCCCACGCCAAGAGAGATGACATCATCCATCTCGGCGGCGATGTCAAAAAATTTCCTGATGCCAGACGGCGCGATCATCTTCACCGTCGGGGACAGCCTCTCATCCCAGCTCATGCCGCTCATGGGGACACCACCAGCCTGCGGTCTTTCTCCTTGTTCCCGACGATGAGCCCGTCCTTCTTGTACGGCTTCAGCAGGAAATGGCTGCGCGTGGACACGACCCCTTCAATCGTCGCGAGCCTCCGAGCGATGAAGTCGGCAATCTCCTGCAGCGACTCCCCCTCAACGGTCACCAGCAAATCAAAGCCCCCGCTCATGAGGTCAACCGAGCGAACCTCGTCAAAGCGTGACACCCTGTCGGCTATCGCGTCAAACCCCACATCGCGCTGCGGCGTGAGATTGACCTCGATGACGGCAGTCACCGTATTGCGCCCCGCCTTGTTCCAGTCAATGACCGTATTGTAGCCGAGCACAATGCCATCCTTTTCGAGAGCATGTATATCCTTTTCCACCTCGTACTCGCTGCGTCTCAGTATCGCGGCCAGCTCGGACACGGGACGCCTCGCGTCATGCTCCAAAAGATTGAGCAGCTCATTCATGAAATACATCTCCTATTATATTTATATTGCATAATCGCTTTTAATTCGATAAAATAATTATTAATGGGAACCTCTAAAAACTCAAATCTTCGTTTGAACCCCTCCGCCCTTCGGGCAACGTCCGGGGAGTCCACTGGACTCCCGCGCAAAGCGCCCCCTTTCAGGGGAGGCAATAATAAAAATCAGTTTTTAGAAATGCCCTAATCTATTTTACATATTGGCTTTAATAATATCAAGCATAAAATGAGACTTGTGATAAAGGAGAGACCAAAATGCTCATTGGAAATTTTGACGACGACAATGAATTTATGTCGCATCCTCTCGCCGTGAAGCGCGCCATTGAGTTCCTTCAGGCGCACGATTTCAAGGAAATGGATGAGGGACGCTATGATATCGATGGGGATCTCATATACGCCAAACTTGAGAGATACATGACGGCAGAATGCCCTCCCAACTTCCCCGAGGCGCACAGGCGATACATCGACGTGCAGTACATCGTCGAGGGCGAGGAATTTTTGGGGTGGTGCCCTCTCAATCCCGACCTGAAAGTGCATACGCCTTACGACCCCGAGAAGGACATCGAGCTCTTCGAGGGGCTGATGCCCGAGAGCCATTTCCCGCTGACACAGGGCAGCTTCGTCATACTCTCGCCGAAGGACGTTCACAAGACGCACATCGCCATTGACAACAAGCCATGCAAGGTTACAAAGGTGGTAGTGAAGGTAGCGACAGAACTGCTCAAATGATGTCACGCTTTTCTGATGGCAGGATTTTAATGAATCGGCTCTGCATGTGAATACATTCCATTTACGCGGAGCCCATAATTTCGCACAGGAGGCCCAACATGGCAGTCAGAAGACTATACGTGGAAAAGCGCCAAGGCTTTTTCGACATACCGGCCCAACAGCTCACAGCCGACCTCATCGAGACATTTCGCCTCGTCGATCTCAAAGCGGCTCGCCTGATTATCCGCTATGACATAGAGGGGCTGTCCGACGAGGAATATCTCTCTGCTCGCGACACGGTATTCTCCGAGCCGCCCGTCGATGTCATATACGAAGAAAATCTGCCTGACTTCAATGACTCGCAGATATTCGCTATAGAGCCGCTTCCGGGGCAGTTCGACCAGCGCGCCGACTCCGCCGCGCAGTGCGTGCAGCTTATCACGCAGAAGGAACGCCCGACCATACGCACGGCTCTCGTCATAGTGCTCGTCGGCAAAGTCCCGCGCGAGTCGCTGGGCAAGATAAAGGAGTACATGATAAACCCCATTGAGTGCCGCGAGGCAAGCGTCGAAAAGCCAAAGACCCTGAAACTCGACCTCACGGAGCCGCTCGATGTCGAAATACTCAATGACTTCAATGCAATGACTCCGGGCGAGCTTGAAAAATTCCGCGTGAACCGAGGGCTGGCGATGAGCCTCGATGACCTCGCGCTTTGCCAGAAATATTTCAGCGAGATGGAGCATCGCCCGCCGACCATCACCGAGATCCGCGTGCTCGACACTTACTGGTCGGATCACTGCCGCCACACCAC
Source organism: Schwartzia sp. (in: firmicutes) (assembly GCA_017458745.1). Taxonomy (GTDB): domain Bacteria; phylum Bacillota; class Negativicutes; order Selenomonadales; family Selenomonadaceae; genus RUG024. The sequence goes on from JAFTAB010000102.1 coordinate 17,308, forward strand.
ATTCACGACGGCAATCGACAACGTGAGCATAGAGCCGGGCTATTTCGCTCCGCTCTTTGAGAAGGCGCTTCGCCTCTACAACGACGACAGGGACGAGCTGTACGGGACGGACACAGACCGCGACGTGTCCCTCATGGACATCGCGACAATCGGCATGAAGGCGCTGCGCAAAGCAGGGAAACTCGACGACCTCGACCAGTCAGACGAAGTCAACGCCTGCTCGATTGTGGTAAAGGCCGAGCATGACGGCGAGCCGGAGGACTGGCTCGTGATGTTCAAAAACGAGACGCACAATCACCCGACGGAAATAGAGCCGTTCGGCGGCGCGGCGACGTGCCTCGGCGGCGCGATACGCGACCCGCTCTCAGGTCGCTCGTATGTATATCAGGCGATGAGGCTCACGGGCGCGGCAGACCCGCGGCGCCCCGTGCGCGACACTCTGAAAGGCAAGCTGCCGCAAAAAAAGATAACCCAGAACGCGGCGGCGGGCTACAGCTCATACGGCAACCAGATAGGCCTCGCGACGGGGCAGGTCACCGAGGTTTACCATGAGGGCTACATGGCAAAGCGCATGGAAATCGGCGCCGTCATAGCCGCCGCCCCCAAGATAAACGTGGCTCGCAAAACGCCCGAGCCGGGAGACTACATCATACTCGTCGGCGGCCGCACCGGGCGCGACGGCATGGGAGGAGCGACAGGCTCGTCAAAAAAGCACACCATAGATTCCCTCTCGACCTGCGGCGCGGAAGTGCAAAAAGGCAACCCGCCTACCGAGAGAAAAATACAAAGGCTGTTCAGAAACCCTGAAGTCTCGCGCATGATAAAACGCTGCAACGATTTCGGCGCGGGCGGCGTCGCCGTGGCAATAGGCGAGCTGACAGACGGGCTGGCGATAGACCTCGACTCCATCCCCAAAAAATACGAGGGGCTGGACGGCACGGAGCTCGCCATCTCCGAGTCGCAGGAGCGCATGGCCGTGGTCGTCGCCTCGCGCGACGCAAATAATTTCATCGCGCGCGCCGAGGCTGAAAATCTGGAGGCGACCATCGTCGCCTTCGTCACTGACGACAACCGCCTTATCATGAACTGGCGCGGCAAAGAAATCGTAAACATCAGGCGCACATTCCTGAACACGAACGGGGTGAAGCAACACGCGAATGTCAGGCTGACGCAGCCAACCGCGCAAAAAAGATATATCTGGCAGGTCCCCCCTGCCGTCAGCAAGGAGGAGGGCAACCTGCTCGGCGCGTGGCTCGCCAATCTCGCCGACCTCAACGTCTGCTCCGAGAAAGGACTCGGAGAAAGATTTGACTCGACCATCGGCTCGTCGACCGTCCTGCTCCCGTACGGCGGCAAAAATCAAATGACGCCGCAGGAGGGCATGATTGCCAAGCTCCCGATGATGCACGGCGATACCGTCACCGCCACGGCAATGACATTCGGATTGAACCCCCACTTCATGGAATGGAGCCCATTCCATGGCGCGCTGTATGCCGTCGTGGAGGCCGCCGCCAAGATCGTCGCGCTCGGCGGCAACGCGAGCAAAATCAGATTGTCGCTTCAGGAATATTTCGAGAGCCTCGGCAACGACAAAAACAAATGGGGCAAGCCATTCGCCGCGCTGCTGGGCGCCCTGTGGGCGCAGCACGAGCTCGAGATACCGGCCATCGGCGGCAAGGACTCGATGTCGGGCACATTCATGGACATGCACGTTCCCCCCACGCTCGCCGCTTTCGCGGTATGCGTGATGCCTGCAAAAAGGGCCCTGTCAGCCGAGTTCAAATTCCCCGGCTCGTCAGTTTACATCATACCGGTGATGAAGGACTCGAACGACATGCCGAACTTCCGTCAGATGCGCCTCAACTTCTCAAAAATTTCTCTTCTGATTTCAAAGCACAAAGTGCTTGCCGCCGCGACCGTCCGCGTCGGGGGAATGGCGGCGACCATCACAAAGATGTGCTTCGGCAACAACGTCGGCTTCAAATTCGCTGACCTCCCGATGCGCGACATCCTCTTCAAGCCCGACTACGGCACTATAATATTAGAGGTGCCGAGCGTCACGAGCGTCGAGGATGAGCTGGAGGGCACAGGCTATCGCCTGCTGGGAACGACCACGGCTGTTCCGAGCATCGTCTGCGGGCAGACCGTCATCACCCTCGCCGACGCGAAGGAGGCATGGACGGGAACACTCGAAAAAATATTCCCGACCACGGCGAAAACTATCGGGACTGTTCCGCAGGCGATGATCTACAGCGCGGGCCCGAAAATCGCTTCAAATTTTCATTACGCGAAGCCTCGGGTATTCATACCGGTATTCCCCGGCACCAACTGCGAGTACGACTCGGCGCGCGCATTTGAAAACGCGGGCGCAATCGTTGACACGCTCGTAATCAGGAACCTCACCCCCGACGCGATAAAGGAGACCGTGACAGCCATCGTGAACGGAATCCGCGAGGCGCAGATTGTAATGCTGGCAGGAGGATTCTCCGGCGGAGACGAGCCGGACGGCTCCGGCAAATTCATCGCGGCCATGTTCAGAAACCCCCGCATAAAGGAAGCCGTGATGAACCACCTCCACAAGCAGGACGGCCTAATGCTCGGCATCTGCAACGGTTTTCAGGCACTGCTGAAGCTCGGGCTGCTGCCCTACGGCGAAATAACCGACCTCACCGACTCGTCGCCGACGCTGTCGTTCAACACGATAGGTCGCCACATCTCGACGATGGTTCAGACAAAAGTCATATCCAATCTCTCGCCTTGGCTGATGGGTGTCACCCCGGGCAGCCTCCACACGATAGCAATTTCTCATGGCGAGGGGAGATTCGTCGCGGACAGGGAGATAGTCTCAAAGCTGAGGGTGCGGGGGCAAATCGCGACGCAGTACGTCGATCCGTCCGGCAACCCGACAATGGATATGCCGTACAATCCCAACGGCTCCGTTTTCGCGGTGGAGGGCATCACGAGCCCCGACGGAAGAATACTCGGGAAAATGGGACACTCGGAGCGCATCGGCGAAAACGTCTCGATTAACATCCCGGGCGACAAAGACCAGCACATCTTCGAGTCAGGCGTAAAATATTTCAGATAATATTATTCCACTGTCACACCTCCGTCAGCCCTCCTCTTTGAGGAGGGTGGCACGAAGTGCCGGGAGGAGTTCACGAAGAATGTAGTTTGCAGAAGAAATACGCGCTGCAAGTGTAAATTTCAAATCAATCGAGTAGGAGGCTGACCATTAATTGACCAGCCGACCTCTCACACCACCGTGCGTACCGTTCGGTACACGGCGGTTCTCTAGTTTTCACATACTTGCTCGTAATAGCTCGTCAGGCTTATATAGCCTTGGCGGGCTAT
>JAFTAB010000103.1 GCA_017458745.1 Schwartzia sp. (in: firmicutes)
ATTTCCTGCATATGTCATCGGATTGACGGCGCTTTTCGGGCTCGCGCTGGGGAGAATGATATGCGGATGGGGATGCCCGTTTGGCGCTCTCCAAGAAATAATTTATAAGATACCTTCTCCTAAAATCGGAAAGTCGGGTATGACCTATAAGCTCTCAAAGATGAAATATGTAATTGCGCTGCTGTTCGTGATCGTGCTGCCTTTGATATTTTGGAAGGCGACCGGCATAGGCGTTCCGGCTTTCTGCAAATTTATTTGTCCGGCGGGAACTGTTGAGGGGGCCGTCCCGCTTTTCATCGCGAATGAAAAATTGCGGGCGGCGGCAGGATATATAACGGCGTGGAAATTCTTTCTGCTGGCTTTGATAATGCTGGCGATGGTTTTTGTTTTTCGTCCGTTTTGCCGATTTTTTTGCCCGCTTGGAGCATTTTATGGCTTGTTCAATAAATATTCATATTTTGGAATTAAAATCGACAGTCACAAATGTGTTTCATGCGGTCAATGCAAGAGAGTATGCAAAATGGATATAAAAATCGCGGGGGACGGGGAGTGCGTTTCCTGCGGCGAATGTTTGGGCAGCTGCCCTACGGGGGCAATTTATTACAAAAGCAGGAGGAAAAATGATGAAAAGAATTATGAAAAAAATGATTGCCGCGGTGATGGTCACGGGGGCCTTGACGCTTTCTCCGATTGCAGCGAGCTATGACCAGATGCCGAGCTCGTTTGCCAATGTGGTCGAGGCTAAGGCGGCTCCCGATGTCGATTTGCAGGATCTAAGAAATGGCGAGATGACATGTGTCGAGGTGCTTCACGCAGGCAAGCCCCTTTTCTTGAATTTTTGGGCGTCATGGTGCCCGCCGTGCGTCGGAGAGATGCCACACATTCAGAAGATGTATGAAAAATATGGCGACAGGATAAATATTGCCGCTGTATCAATAGATGATAATGAGGGGGATGCTATCGCGTATATAAAAGAAGCGGGGCTCTCATTGCCGACGTATTACGGGGATGTCCAGAAGATAGGCAAGGCTTATCAGATAGAGGCGATTCCTCTGTCGCTGATAGTATCGCCAAGCGGCGAGATAATAGCCGAGCATCTTGGAGGAATGAGCGAGAGCGAGATGGATTCATTCATTCAGAGCGCATTGAAATAATCCATGGAGCTGTGAAAAAAGAGAGCAGACTGATGAACGGGAATCAGCCTGCTCTCTTTTTGCGTTTTGATTTATTCATTTATAATATCAATCTGGCACATTTTCATGGCAGAGAGCGCATTTTGGTGGCTCTCGGGGGTTACACCGGCGCAGCACCTCGCGTCGATGGTTATTTTTTTCTCTGGGTAAAACGCTTTCAGCAGCAGCGCGTTTGAAATGACGCAAATGTCGGTGCACAGACCGACCAGCATTATTTCGTCCGCGTCCTTCACGGCGTCGGGAAGAGCCGTTGAGCCGAAGGTGGGCTTTTCAATCACCGTGGCGTTTTTAGCATAAGGGATAAGAGACGGACAAATTTCCCAGCCCTTTTGCGGCTTTATGCAGTGTTCGACGGGGAGCTTTTTCCCCTCGGAGGTTTCAAGATAATTTTTTTGATGTGTGTCCTGCGTGAAAATGATAATGGTGTCCCTGTCGTCTGCCGCGGCACTGACAAGTGAAACTACGTTGCCAACGATGGCTTGTGCTTCCTTAGTGCCAAGTGAGCCGTCTATGAAGTCGTTTTGCATGTCTATGACAATGAGCGCGTTTTTCATGGAATCATCCTTTCATGTTGATTGAACACAAAGGAGTATAACATAAATTGACTGACGAGGAAATATTTTGATTTTCGGAAATTGCTATGATATAATACATCAGTTAAATTTGAATGTTTTTAAGGAGCGATTTTTTTATGTCAGGTCATTCAAAATGGGCAAATATCAAGCGCAAGAAGGGCGCAAATGATGCCATTCGAGGCAAGGTCACGACGAAGATTGGCCGTGAGATCACTGTGGCGGTTCGCATGGGGGGCGCCGATCCCGTCGGCAATATGCGCCTGAAGCTGGCATTGTCGAAGGCGAAGGCAAACAACATACCCAAGGATAATATTCAGCGCGCTATACAGAAAGGCCTTGGCGCATCGGAAGGCTCGGGGTATGAGGAATTCACATACGAGGGCTATGGTCCCGACGGAGTGGCCGTGATGCTCGATATAATGACGGATAATCGCAACCGTACTGCTGCCGAGGTGCGCCACATATTCGGCAAGCACGGCGGGAATCTCGGCGAGACCGGGTGCGTCGCTTGGATGTTCAAGCAGAAGGCGGTCTTTGTCGTCGAGAAGGAGACCTTCGGTGATGAGGATGCCCTGCTTGAAATCGTTATGGACGCCGGCGCCGAGGATATGTCCTCCGAGGGTGAGGCATTTGAGATAAGCGCTGCCCCTTCTGATTATGACGCGATAGAGAAGGCGCTCGGCGAGAAGGGAATAGAGACAGCATCGGCGGAAATCACGATGGTGCCGGACACGATGGTTCACCTTGAGGGCAAGGACGCGCAGAAGATGATGAATCTTGTCGATGCTCTCGAGGAGTCGGATGACGTGCAGAATATCTATGCGAATTACGAGATTGACGAGGACGCGCTTGAAGAATAATTTTTGATGATATCAAATGTGCCGCGACAAATTGCAAAGCCGCGGCGCATTTTTTTTGTAATATTTGCTTATGTGTTTTGACGTATCACGTCCTATATCGTATAATATAAAATTAGTGTATAAAAGATAGGTGGCGATAATGTTGTCGGAGTTCCTGACCAGGCAGCTTGAAAAGCTTTCAGACTTCATAGGAGCTTTTGATATTCCGAATGTAAACATGAAGCGCGGCGTAATTATCGGGGCGTCTGTTTTTGCTGTCGCCCTTGGGGTGATATTCGCTGTCATGTTTACCGGCAGAACTCAGCAGGCCGCGTCTGAACCAAAGCAAGAAATTGATGCCCCGATTTATGTCCGCATTGAGCCGGGCATGACGGCTAGCTCAATCGGGCTCATGCTCTCGGATCGTGAGATAATTGACAGCCGCCTCTATTTTTGGCTTTTGGCGAAGATGAATGGCGCCGACAGCAAATTTCAAACGGGAATGTATAAATTTTCAAAGAACATGAGCCCGCATGAAGTTCTTGATATTATAATAAATGGCAAAACATCGCCCATACGGTTTACTATTCCCGAGGGCTTCAATGTAAATGAGATTGCTGACAGGCTCGAGGCAGAGGGGATAGTTGACGGCGCTGAGTTTAGGGATGCGGCAAAAAAATTTGCCCCGTACAGATATATAAAAAATGATGACAAGGCAACGTACCGCGCGGAGGGGTTCCTGTTCCCGGACACATACGAGGTGGAGGGGGAGCTTCCGGCGATTGCCATACTCCAGATGATGACGAGGAATTTCGACGACAGGCTGACCAGCGGGATGCGCGAAAGAGCAAAGGCGGAGGGGCTGACGATATACGACCTCGTCACGCTTGCCTCGCTCGTCGAGAAGGAGGCCCGCTATGAGGAGGACAGGCCGATTATAGCGCAGGTATTTTTGTCGCGGCTTGCTATCGGGATGCCGCTGCAATCTGACACGACAATCCAATATCTGCTTGATGCCCCCAAGGAGGACGTGACGTATGCCGACACGGAGATTGAGTCCCCGTACAACACGTATCAGCATAACGGGCTCCCGCCGGGGCCAATCGCGAATCCGGGAATGGACTCGATAGAAGCTGTGCTGTACCCCGCCAAGACGGACTACCTTTATTTTGTCGCCGACAGGCAGGGGCATAATCACTACTCAAAGACTTACGGCGAGCATCTTGAAATAGTGGAGCGTGTCCGATGAAAAAGCCCGAGCTTTTATCGCCCGCCGGCAATATGGAAAAACTCAAGATGGCGATAATTTACGGTGCCGACGCGGTGTACCTCGGGGGGCCGGATTTCGGCCTGCGCGCCCTCGCGGGAAATTTCACGCGGGATGAGATGCGTGAGGCTGTGGGATTTGCTCATGGCAGACAGAAAAAGGTATATGTGACGGTCAATGTCTTTCCGAGGAACGACGATCTTGTTTCTTTGCCCGATTATCTCAAATTTTTGCAATCCATTGAGGTCGATGGGATTTTAGTTGCTGATATTGGCGTTTTTTTTGCCGCGAAAAGGATTATACCCCAAATGCCTGTTCATATCAGCACGCAGGCAAACGCGACCAGCGTGGCCTCCGTCGAGGCGTGGAGAAATCTTGGCGCGGAGCGTGTCGTGCTCGCTCGCGAGCTTTCGATGCGCGAGATAAAAGAAATACGCCGCTCGACAGACGCGGAGCTTGAGATGTTCGTTCACGGGGCAATGTGCATATCATATTCCGGTCGCTGCCTCATGTCGAGTTTCATGGCCGGGCGCGACGCCAACAGGGGGAACTGCGCCCAGCCGTGCAGATGGCGATATGCGCTCACGGAGGAAAAAAGAAGTGGCGAATATTTCCCAATCGAGGAAGATGAGCGCGGCTCATATTTTTTCAATTCCAAGGATTTATGCCTTATGGGCAATATAGCGGACGTGATTGACACGGGCGTTGACAGTCTGAAAATCGAGGGACGGATGAAGAGCGTCCACTATGTCGCGAGTGTCACGAAGGCGTATCGGGAGGCGATTGATTCCCTGCTCGATGACAGAGAGCATTTTGCCGTGAAAAATGAATGGCTTGATGAGCTCGATAAGGTCTCACACAGACCCTATACCACGGGGTTTTTCTATGGACGGACGACAGAGGACGATCAGATTTACGGCACATCGTCGTATACTCAGACATCGGATTTTGTCGGCTTGGTGCTCTCGTATGATGAGAATGGCTTTGCGACTGTGGAGCAGCGCAATAATATGCAGTCAGGGCAGGAGATAGAGGTTTTTCAGCCGACTCTTGCGACATTCAGGCAGAAGATATATGAGATGTATGATGATGAGGGCAGGAGAATAGACGCGGCTCCCCATCCGCAGCAAATAGTGAGAATGAAAATGGATAAAAGGGTCGAGCCGTATTCGATATTAAGGCGTGATGTGCCATACGGGGAAGGATGAGATTGATGAAGCGTTATGCGGGAAGGGCAACTGGTCGGGTCCAGGGAGTCGGCTTCAGGGTATTCGTCCAAAAAAATGCGAGTGAGCTTGGGGTTACCGGCTGGGTAAGGAACATGGATGACGGCTCGGTTACCATGGAAGCCCAGGGCGATGAGAATAAACTGAATGAACTGGAAGCAAGAATCAAAAAAGGGAGCTTCATCATCAGCGTGAATGAGCTCAAATGGGATGAGATTCCCGCTTTGACGGATGGCGCGGAAAATGGATTTGAAATAATAAGGAAATGATTGGGGCGGTATTATGTGGAAAATTCTTGTTATCAACGGGCCTAATCTTAATCTTTTGGGGACACGCGAGCCTGAGATTTATGGAAATATGACACTGGACGACATCAACGCAAGAATTGAAGCGAGGGCCAATGAGGCGGACATATCCGTGGATTTCCAGCAGTCAAATTATGAGGGGGACATAATCGGCGCGCTCCAGTCCGCCGGAAGCAACGGATATGCTTTTATCATACTCAATGCGGCGGCGTTCACTCATTACAGCATTGCCATCCGTGACGCCATAGCGGCCATAGACGTGCCCGTCATAGAGGTGCATCTTTCAAATATTCATCAGCGGGAAGAGTTCCGGCATACGTCGGTAATCGCTCCCGTGGCGCTCGGGCAGATTTGCGGGTTTGGAGCCGACAGCTACATGGCGGCTCTCGAAGTGATAATTGGCAGACTGAATGGCTCGGGAGTGGAGGAAGAAGAGTGACGGATATTGATTGAGGAACGCTTGGAGCGTCTGCGCGGGTTTCTGATTGACAGAAAAGCTGACGCAATCGTGATAAACAAAGAAGAAAATCTGCAATATTTCAGCGGGTTCCGCGGGGACGACACGATGCTGATAGTTTCCCGTGATGACGACGCGCTGCTTGTGACGGATTTTCGCTACACGGAGCAGGCAAAGGCGCAGGCACCGCACTATGAGATTGCAGAGCAAAAGCATGGCCTGCTTGAAAAGGTCGCCGAATGTATTGAAAGCCATAAATATAAAAATATTGCTTTCGAGGGTAATGCGCTTATTTATGATGATTACAGCAAGCTGTCGGGTATTCTGAAAAAATCTCGTCTGAATGTCCCCGTTAATTTGAGCGAGCTTCGTGTCGTGAAAGAAGAAGAGGAAATCAGGCTCATCAGGAAAGCGGCGGAAATCGGCGATGCAGCTTTTGACGATATAATCAAATTCATAAAGCCGGGCGTCTCTGAAAATGATGTCGCGGCGCGTCTTGAGAATGTCATGCGCTCGCTCGGCTCGGAGCGGCCGTCATTCACGACAATCGTGGCGTCGGGGGAAAGGGGAAGCCTTCCGCATGGCGTCGCAACAGAAAAGTTGATTGTTGACGGAGAATTTGTTACAATGGACTTCGGTGCTGTTTATGGAGGGTATCATTCTGACATGACCCGAACGGTTGCCGTTGGCCGAGCGGATGACAGGCAACGTGAGGTTTATGATGCGGTGCTCAGGGCGCAGCTTCATGGCTTGGCAGAGGTGAAACCGGGGGCGTCGGGCAAGCATGTTGACGCTGTGGCGCGCGATGAGCTTTCTGCCGCTGGCTTTGGCGAAAATTTCGGTCATGGCCTTGGGCATAGTCTTGGGCTGGAGATTCACGAGGAGCCGCGGCTCTCGCCGTCGAGCACTTGCGAGGCATTAAAGCCAAACATGCTAGTGACTGTCGAGCCGGGAGTGTATATTGCGGGCTGGGGCGGCCTGCGCATCGAGGATACTGTTCTCGTCACAGGGACTGGCAATGAGCCGCTGACCAAAAGCACTAAAAAATTGATAGAGATTTTGTCCGATGTTCCTCGGTAAAAATCTTCAATAAATCGCCGTAAGGAATTTCAATATGCCTGACTGCGATTAGTATAATTTCTATATTATTTTAAGGAGAGTAATAATAATGATTTCAAGCACAGATTTTAGGACAGGCCTCACGATTGAGATTGACGGCGGAGTGTGGCAGATAGTGGAGTTTCAGCATGTGAAGCCGGGCAAGGGCGCCGCATTTGTGCGCACGAAGATAAAGAATGTCGAGACGGGCGCCGTCATCGAGCGCACGTTTAACCCCAATGAGAAGATGCCCGCGGCTCATCTTGAGACGAAGAAGATGCAGTATCTCTATGAGTCTGATGGCATGTACACATTCATGGATACCGAGTCGTACGAGCAGATTGAGTTAAACAAGGAGACTCTTGGCGACGCGCTCAACTATCTCAAAGAAGAGATGGAGGTAAGCGTTCAGTCTTTCAAGGGGCGCATAATAGGGCTTGCGCTGCCCAACGCCGTTGAGCTCAAAGTTACCGAGTGCGAGCCGAGCGTCAAGGGCAACACGGCGACAGGCGCGACCAAGATGGCCACCGTTGAAACCGGGTATGAGGTTCGCGTGCCGCTCTTCGTGAATGAGGGCGACGTGCTGCGCATTGACACGCGAACTGGCAATTACATCGAGCGAGCATAATGTGCTTGACATATCGTATGCGTCTTTGATATAATATATTCCGTTGCGATTGCATATATGCTTTCGCGTGATAATTTTATATTTTGTTTTGCTTGGAGTGGTACTCAAGTGGCTGAAGAGGACGGTTTGCTAAATCGTTAGGGGGCGCAAGTCTCGCGGAGGTTCAAATCCTCTCCACTCCGCCATTATGAAAATGTTTCAGGGCATCGATTTTTTCGATGCCCTGTTTTTTTATGTCTGTGGGGCGATTTGTGGGGGAGTTTGATTTAGACAAGGTGCTTTTAATGCGTCTAACAGGATATATGTGACTATCGAAATATTGTCATTCAAGGACACAACGGGGTTGTCGCATGTTTCAAATTCGTGCGACGACCCAATTTTATTTTCCTGTATTATACATCATTGGAATGGTTCAGTGATATTTGATACCGTGCTTTCCAATGCTATAATGCGATTTAACGGGAATTGTGATATGATGATAGGACGACGAAGGTCTTTGTGAACTCGACCGGGGCAGCAGATGATGTAGCGCCGGACGTCAAGGCGTTCTTGGATTATGTCAACGGCGTATTAAGTGATGATGCCTTTGTTCGCGAGATTGACGATGAGATAATACGAGTTAAGCAGATTGAGCAAGAGAGGGTGGGCTATATGACTTACGCGATGAAAATTGAAGAAGAACGCGAGCTTGCAGAGGAGAAGGGCCGTGAAGAAGGTAAAATTGAAACGGTTATAAACAATATACGTTCCCTTATGAAAAAGAAAGGCTGGAGCTTCAACGAAGCTTTGGAGGCTCTTGATGTATCTCCAGAGGATCGTGTTACCATTTCCGCCAAGTTATGAAGGTGAGGTATATGACTTACGCGATGAAGCTTGAAGAAGAACGTGAGCTTGCTGACATGATATAATTTAACGGTTGGTATCGCTCGCCGTTTTCAATGGCGTAATCGTGGTTTTGGTTTTGCAAAAAAATGGGTCAGTTTTTGGGTTATTTTTGTATGGGCATGGTGCTTTAGATGCTCAAAGTTTGTTGTTGAGTGGATAGAAATATACTGTCCGAAATTTCAATTACATACCATAAAATTGAATAGGATAATCAACTCCCCCGAATCATAGTGGTTCGGGGGAGTTCATGTTTTCGGGCGCAATCAACGTATTAAAAATTTTCAAGAAAGGAAGGCACTGCATGGATGAGACTATGCAAATCGACGACCGCGTATTTTTATATAATCGCGACCCGCTATATGGGTGCGCGACAGATGCCATACAAAAAAATCACCTTTCGGATATAATCTGGTCGTTCAGGCTGATTATATCAACAGAAAGGTGATTTTTTCCACTTACGGGGACGAGCAAACCACTTGTCGGACGGGTGGTTCTGATTGGGATAATTGTTTCAGAAGAAAAAGTTGAGTTCCGCGAGGAGAACAGAGTCGCGTTCCATTTGGTCGCGTGGCCCCGGATTTTGGCCGTTGTCGTCATCCGGCATCTTATCACCCCGGAAGAATTTGGCCGTTCCCATCACATTCTTGGTGAAAACATAGCTCACGCCCAGCTCAACGCCGCGACGTCCGTTTCCTATTAGTCGCGAATCTTGCACTCAATCTTGGTGATGACGCCGCCCTCGACCTCGAACCCCATCTTGAGGCTGCGGTCATGGCTGTAATAAGTGTAC
>JAFTAB010000104.1 GCA_017458745.1 Schwartzia sp. (in: firmicutes)
GGTCAAATCATGGTTCACGCTCCTGTGGAACGATCCCCGCGCGGCATTGGAAGTTTTCATCAACATGGTGAAGAGCAAGTTCTCGAATCTGTACCAGTATGTAGCGGAAAAATGGGAAAAGCTGAAATATATACTCTCCAATCCGATTAACGCGGCAGTGAATTTTGTGGAGCATGGGAATGTTCATGGCAGCATGACCCATGAGTCGACCGGCATGAGCGCTAATGATATTCGCGGCATAGACGAAAACGCGTTGGGCGGTATATACAAACGCCCGCATTTGACCTGGGTGGCGGAAGCGGGCAGCCCGGAGGCCATTGTCCCTCTCGACGGATCGCGACGCGCATTCTCGCTTTGGCAGAAAGCCGGGGAAATGCTTGGGGCTTTTCCGCCAGCGGATGCGTCGGACGATTCTCACAGCGGCGAGGGTCTTTTGCAAAAAGCACTGGGGCTTCTGGGTGTCGGACGGGACACCGCACCGTCCGTCAATATCGAAAACTCTGCGCAACCACCGGCACCTGCATCGACATTTTCGGCACCCCCTATAACAATCAACCTCACCATCAACGGCGACACAAGCCCCCGCGAAGTGGAACGTGCCGTCATAAACGCTGGGCATGAGGTACAAGCGTCCTTCACGGAGCAATTTGCAGCAATGATGCACGAAAGGTGGCGCACAAGTTATGCCTGACACATATACGATAAGGGGCGGAGACATATGGGACGATATTGCATATCGTATGCTTGGAAGCTGCAAATATGTTTCCGCGCTGATGGACGCTAATCGCGCGTACATACACACGACTATATTTTCGCCGGGCGTTGTGCTCAAATTACCTAAAATAACAAAAAAGACATCAATATCATCATTACCGCCGTGGAGGAGATAACAAATGACAAAGGCGAGACGCGTATCAGCCGTGATACTTTATAACAACAAGGATATATCGGCGAGCCTTGCCCCGTATCTCACATCTCTATCCGTGACAGACGTGATGGACGGGGAAGCCGACAGCGTTGATGTGACACTGGAGGACAAGGCGGGGCTTTGGCATGGCGACTGGTTCCCGGAGCGTGGAGCAATGCTGACCGTCAGCCTGAAAAAAGAGTCATGGGAGAGCGCCGAGGATACCGAGATATTGCCGCTCGGGAAATTTGAGATTGACGAGCCGACATGGGACGGCCCGCCGGACATTGTGAAAATGAAGGGCGTATCAATACCGAGCAGCAGCGCGTTAAGGAGCGTCAAGAAATCGCGGACATGGGAGAAATTAAATTTATCTCAAATCGTTTCTGACATCGCGGCTAACGCGGGCATTGAATCATTATATGATACAGACGATGACCCGCTCATCGAGCGGGCGGAGCAGACGGAGCAGAGCGACCTGCAATTTCTCCAGAAGCAGGCGAAAGACGCCGGGCTTGCGCTGAAAGTGTCAGATGAAAAAATCGTCGTATTCGAGGAGCGAAAATTTGAGGAGCAAGACCCTGTTGCCACTCTCACGCGCGGATCTTCCTCCGTAATAAGCTACTCGCTCAAGGCCACAATAAAAGAAATATATAAAGCCTGCCATGTGAAATACAATGACGCGGTGAGCGGCGAGCTGATAGAGTGCACCTTCACCGCGCCGGGGCGGGAGGACATGGACGGCCTCACGCTTGAAATCAATGAGGATGTAAAATCGATAGCCGACGCCGAGAAATTGGCAAAGGGAAAGCTGCGAGAGAAAAACAGCGGCGAGTACACAATATCTCTGACCTGCCTTGGGAATTTTTTATTGTCGGCATCGAGTACCGTGACGCTTTCAAATTTTGGCGTGTTCGATGGCAAGTACATCATAACAAAAGCGACTCACAGCATAGGCGGAGGATACACGACGAAGATCGATCTAAGGAAGTGCCTGAATGGATACTGATATTAAAAATCTTATACGGACAGGCACGGTGTCGAGCATAAATGCGAAAAACGGCACGGTGCGAGTCACATATGACGACAAGGACGGGATTTTATCTGGAGAGCTTCACACGATAGCTAGAGGCGGACGAACGGATAAAGATTACTGGCTGCCGGACGTGGGCGAGCCGGTTGTGTGCCTTTTTAATCCCGCCAGCAAGAATCTCAATGACGGCTGGGTGATTGGCACATCTTTCTCGCGAAAAAATCCGCCGAATGCAAGCGTCGCCACAAAAAGACGCATTGATTTTGGCGACGGCTCATATTTTGAATTTGACAGAGCCGACGGCTCGCTCACTATACATTGCACCGGGCCTATAAAGATAAACGGCAGCACGATAAATCTGAATTGAGGCGATAGCAATGCCGGCAGCGACACGAATAGGCGACAATGACACCGGACATGACGCTTTTTGGCGGTGAGATTAGAATGAAAAACCGTTATGAATTACGGGATAACGTAGCTTACATATATGATTGCAATAATGAATGTTTCATAGTTGACGCGAACGAAATAGACAAGATAGCCAATATCAGGTGGCGTTGCAAGAAAGGTACGCGTTCATATGTCGTTGGGAACAGTTTAAATAAGAAAAAAGTTTACTTACATCGGTTCATTATGGGAGCTTGTGACCCCGCAGAAAAAGTTGATCATATAAACCATGATACGCGAGACAACAGAAAAAATAATTTAAGGATATGTACGAATAGGGAAAATAGTTTAAACAGAATCAATCGAGATATGGAAGGCGTGAGTTATAGATCAGATAGAAAACGATGGCGAGCATATATCAACATTAACTATAAGCAAATAAGCCTCGGGCATTATAAAACAGAGGAAGAAGCGCGTGTTGCTAGAATGAAAGCGGTTGAGTATTATTACGGAACTATTAGGGAGGTGGTTAAATGCCCGCGCAAACGAGAATTGGTGATTTGAATACCGGGCATGATTAGGCGCGTGTCCACCAATCAATTTAGCGTCTGGCAGCCCCGACGTAAATATAAACGGGCGGGGCGCGGGACGAGTCGGCGACTCATACGCGGCGCATGGCTGTCCGGCGCATCCTCCCCATACAGGCGTTATCGCTTCGGGGAGCGGCACGGTATTCATAAACGGAAGGCAAGCGGGGCGCATCGGAGACCCGGTATCATGCGGCGGAAATGCCGCGGTCGGGAGCGGCAATGTGTTCATAGGGGGGTAAAGCGATGTCATTTTTATCCAGCGCGGCCAACTCAATCAAGAGTCAGGCACGGGCGGCGGCAAAAAACGCGGCGGCAGGATTATTGTCGGCGGCTCGCGGGCAGCTTTCCGCTTTTGGAGTCTCGGCTCCCTTGGGCTCATTCGGCGAAATTGTTTTTGAAGTATCAAGTAGAAAAATTCTTACATTCAAAGACTATAAACGAAAAACACAGGCCAGATACGCATCACATGAGATAGTGGGGCTTAAACCGATTTTAGAATACCTAGGCCCCGGAGGCGAGGAAATAACACTTTCTATGGAATTCAATGTGAACCTTGGAACGGTGCCGGCTGACGAGGCCGACAAGGTAAGAATGATTTGTGAGACGGGCGAGACAAATTATCTTGTCATCGGAAACACGCCAATAGGCGCGAATAAATGGGTAATAACTGATGTCGGGGAAAACGCGGACGTGATTGATAATAACGGGCGGATAATAAAAAGCAAGATTGACGTAACGTTCAAAGAGTATGTCGAGGAAGCTGGTGGCACTGCATGATAGTCGATGTGACAGCGCTGCTTGATGAAGTGGACTTCGCGCCGTCAA